>CAJBEU010000002.1 GCA_903952265.1 uncultured Rickettsiales bacterium
CTGCTGCTGCTGGAGCCTCTCCTGTTGAAGCTCCCCATGCTGCTGCTGCTGGAGCCTCTCCTGTTGAAGCTCCCCATGCTGCTGCTGCTGGAGCCTCTCCTGTTGAAGCTCCCCACGCTGCTGCCGCTTGTGTTTCTGTTCCTTCCACTATTTTTACTTTGTTTGGCATACGTGTATCTGTCTTTTATGATTAAGTTAAAAGTTCACTAGATCACTTATATCAGATTTTCTTAAAGTACTACAAGGAAAAAATTTCAAATAACGCCTATTTTTCTGGATATATGGGCCTCGATGAGTGAGGCTAATGTTAGCTTTAGGTCTTAAGCCATAGTTTTTACAAGAAAAGCATATAAAATTTTGTCGCTAAATCAGATTGAGCAAATTTCTTTCTGTTTGCTTATTTTGTCTGTCGTGGTGTGATTTTATTGATTCAGTTATATGTGCTTATAGCTTGGGTTTTGTTGGAGTGTTTTTCAATAATATGTTTGCAAGAAACGCAACATGTAAGGCTCTCTTGGGCAGTGCATGTTCACTCTTGAGCTCTAGCCTTCAAAGTTTTCATAACTTCTTCAGTTAAGGTGCTTCTTGGTTTATTTGCTAAAACTCTCAGCTGTTCTGCGGCATCTTGTAACATTTTTGGATATTGTAATATAAGAGAGAGTTTATTTGCTAAATTTGTATCGCATTGCTCATTCTGAATAATCAACCACGCACATCCCAGTTTTTCTAAATAGGTCGCATTTATGGCTTGGTGGTTTTTTGCTGCAATTGGAAGAGGAATAAGTATAGAAGGTTTGTGAACGGACACTAGTTCTTCTATTGTAGAGGCTCCAGATCGGCATATCACAAGGTCTGCTTTGCTGTATCTTTCTGACATATCGAAAAAGAATTGTTTCAACTCACATGGTACTTCTATTTCATTATAGAAATTCTTTAGATACTCTTGCCCATCCTCATGAGCCTGCTGAGTGAGTATTATTTGTTGGTTTGGGTGCATTTGCTTTAGTAGTTTAATTGCATTTGGAATGATTGTGTTAAAAACTCTTGCTCCCTGACTTCCCCCTATTACCAAAATTGAAAGAGTTTTTGAATCTAGCGTGTTTTGAGTCTTTTGATGCTTTATTTGATTTCGTATCGGATTTTTGCTGAAAACACATTTATGAGAGTATTTTTTTGGAGGTACAAGAGCCTCAAAAAACCCTAGCGATATTTTGCAAGCATATCTTGCCATGCTTTCGTTTACTTTGCCCAATACGCTATTTTGTTCGTGTAAAATTATCGGTATTCGAAGGACTACTGCTGCAGCTAGAGGAATAAAAGTGGTAAAACCTCCAAATCCAACTATTAATTTTGGCTTTAATTTAATATAGATGCATGAGAGCCTTATTAGAGTGCTTAGCATGTTCCAGATTAAAATGACCATATTAATTAGGCCATCTTTTGGCAGCATTCTTGGTATCATTATTGTTTTCAATCCTTTTGCTTCAATAGGATCGTCTATATCGCTTATAATAAAGCAGACTTTGTCTTGCTCATTTTGCAGATTTTGCGCAATGGAGATCGCGGGGAATAAATGTCCCTTCGTGCCTCCGCCCACCAGCACTACTACTTCTTTTCTCATTTGATCGGATTGTAAATAGATTTTGTTTTAGCAAATAAAGTAAGTGAGCTGATACCTGCTCGTTGAACTGACTTTTTTAGTAAGGGCCAGAAGGATTCCTATGCACATAGAAGTAGATATTATCGAAGACCCTCCATAGCTAAGTAGGGGAAGAGTCATTCCTTTTGTAGGCATTAGATTTACCGAGACCGCTATATTTATTGATGCTTGCAAGCAAAGAATCAAAGCTAAACCTACAAGAGACAAAATACGAAATCGGTTTTGATCCAAGATCGCCTTATATAGGTTGACCATCCCTATTAGTATAAAACAGGTCATTATGGCAATACACGAGGCTATTCCAAATTCTTCAGCAGCTACTGCAAAAATAAAATCTGTATGAGCGTCTGGCAAGATTTCTTTTATTCTTCCTTCTCCCAGCCCTCTTCCTAATAGTCCGCTATGTTGAAAAGCGTCGAGAGATTTAGCAGTTTGATAACTCAAGTCAGATCCGAAAAATCTATTTATGCGGGCTGAAATGTGAGGAAAATACATGTAACAACCCAAGCTAACGGAAAAAATCATACCAAGAGCTGCACAAACAAGGATTGTTGGCATTCCGCTTATAAAGAGTTGTAAACAAAATGTTATCAAAAATAATATCGTTGTACCGATGTCCGGCTGCATTAGTAATGTTATAATTACTCCTATTGTTATCAAACATGCAATCATCCTGTATCCCCATTTTTGCAATCGATGGGTTCTGTCTAGCAAAATTCCAATGAACAAAACAAAGCAGGGTTTTAGCATTTCAGAGGGCTGAAGGCAAAAACCAAATGCCTTAATCCATCTTCGTGCTCCTTTGACCTCACAACCTAAAACTGGTACCAAACATGTCAGTGTTGCAAAGAGGAAAAACCCGATGACTGCAAATTTTTTTAAGGACTTTTCGCTTAGTGTTGAGATTAAAACCATGAGTACAAATCCAAAAGACACATAAGCCAGATGTCTGACTATAAAATAAGAGGGCTTGAGTCCCATTTTATTTGCGATTGCTGGGCTGGCCGTCATTGCAAGCATCAGGCCTATTGTAAAGAGGCCTATAGATGCCATGAAAGTGTATTTGTCTATGGTTTTCCACCAAAAAAAGAGAGCTTTACTTTTCCATCTCATTGAAAAATCCTAACAAAAATTAGTATTTTGGATCCTAGGTTCGAACCATAAATTTATATTGTAAATTTACATTGTAAATGCAAACTCAATTTTAGTTATGAGTTGACAAAGAGCTTTCATTGAGCAAACTAGTTTCCTATATTATAAAGAAACTGAGCGTTGACTTGCTTACCTGTCTTTTACTTGTTTTGCAATTCCACTAAATTCCATTATTTTGAACTTAAACTTTCAGAAATGAGGGTGTAGAAATTAATTTATTTAAGGCTCTAGATTTACTTACCGAATTACCTCTGCAATGCTTGCCATACCGATCTTATTATTTTGCTGCTACGGCCTGTACTCTTCTATGAGTACAGATGCTGTTCATTTGCAGCATAAAAACGCATACGTTCAAGGTGTATATACAGAAAAAGCACCACCTAAAAAAAAGGCTTTGATAGGCAATCGTGTTAAAGATTTATGTGTAAATTTTTTTGCTTCCAAAAAAGAAAGAAAGAGTGTGGGCAAGGTTGCTGGAAAAAATGCTCAAGACTTAACCCCTAGTCACAAAGGTACTTTCAGATCTGTTGAGGCAAAGCCTCTTTTAGCTCGCTCTAATTATGGATCTCTAAGGCCCATATATCCTCCTGCAAAAATCGTTTCAACATCTGATTTTGTAAGACGTAGCGACGAATATTTGTTGAGCAAATATGACATAGCTAGGTTACACAAAGGTGTGGAATTGATCAAATGGCAGTCTATTAAATTAGCTTCTTCAAAAAATGACTCAGCAAGGTACAAAGCTTACGTAGAGAAATTACACCCAAGACGTTTGTCAGAAAATATCAGAGAGAGCATTCGTAACGCTTCAGAAACTGTTTTGTCTATCGACGAAAAATATGGGTTTTTAAATAAAGATGAGCTCTATTCTGTTCGTCAGCTGAAACATATAGCTAACGTAGATTTGCAATCCGGGCTTGGGCACCTGAGACATCTAGATGACTTATTGCGTCGAGTTCCGGTTTTAATGCCTCAAAATTTGGCAATTATTACTAGTCACTTTGGTAAAAGGAAGCTGCCATACAGAAGAAAACCTTCTGATCACAAGGGAATTGACATGACAAGTCCGGAAGCAGTTGTTTATGCTGCAGCGGATGGTCGAGTTGAATTTTGTGGGTGGTGCAGCGGATTTGGTAACTTGCTTGTTATCAATCACGGCAAATTTACTACAAAATATGCTCATTTGAGAAAAATGTGTGTTACTCAAGGTAAGTTTGTTACTCAAGGAAGTAAGATAGCATTTGAAGGAGCGACTGGAGGAGGTGCAAAAGGCAGGCATCTACATTTTGAAGTGCGAAGCTTTGTAGGAGAAGCTTTGGATCCTATGGGTTTTATAAACTGCAGTATGCAGGAGAGTCAAAAATTGCAGAGTGACAAGGTTTTGGCTTTGCAAAAATCTCGATACAACAAAAGTGTGATGTCGAGTCTAGTTTACGAGGTCAAACCTTTGAAAGGCTCCTACTCTTCAAAAAATTTGTCAAAATCGCCCAAGAACAGAGCCCATCGAGATATTGTTTTAGCTCAAAACGATTCGCAAAGACTTCTTATTCGGAAAAAAGTTGCCGCAAAGGCGTTATCGTCTAAGCATTTACCTAGGTCTACAAAATCAGCCGAGATTCAAGCAGATGACTTGCAAAATATAAAGGCTAATCCTGAGGAAAAGAAAAAATCATTTTTTGGAAAAATTTATCATGCGATTGTACCTTGGCAATAAGGTTTTGACCGCTGAGTATTAATACAGCGCCTTAAAATTTGGCCCTGATTTGGTATAGAAAAATGTCCTTCAGAGAAATAGTTTTAGACACAGAAACCACGGGGCTTTCTGTTGCGTCGGGTCATCGAATAATAGAAATAGGAGCAGTAGAACTAATTAATAAGGTTCCAACTGGAAGGAAATTTCGTACCTATCTGAATCCTCAAAGGGCTATTTCTGAGGGGGCCTACAGGGTGCACGGTATTTCTCTAGATTTTCTTCGAAATAAGCCTTTATTTGGAGACATTGCAGAAGAGTTGGAAAATTTTATAGGAGATGCTCACTTGGTGATACACAACGCGCCATTTGACATGAACTTTTTAAATAATGAATTTTTACTAGTTGGACGTAAGCAAATTCCTTTCGAAAGAGCAATAGATACGTTAGTTATTGCAAAAAAATTGTATCCAGGTGCCAAGGTAAGTTTAGATGCATTGTGTAAAAGGTTTAAGATAGATTTGTCTAACAGAACTTTTCACGGAGCTTTAAAGGATGCTGAACTATTAGTTCTTGTTTACATGGAAATGGTAGGCAGAGAACAGACAAGTCTTTTAATAAAGGAGAACCATTTTGTTTCCACTGAACAAATAGGCAATCAGCTGGCTGCGTCAGGCAACTTTATTGTGATTAACCCTTCAAAAGAAGAGATGCAAAGTCATGAGGAATTGCTGCAACACTTGGGTAATTCTCTTTGGAAAAAATTTGCTATACAACGCCATTCAAATTAAGAGGCAGATGTGCTTAAAAAGGAATTTATAGTAGTCTGTTGTCGCGTGTTATCTATTCAAACATTTTAGTTGTAGATAGGCATGAGTTTAAATTAATAAACATGAGGATTTGTTCAATGAATGCTCACCGTAAAGTTTGGAGTATTCCTAATATTCTCACCCTGATGCGAGTTTTAATTACTCCCGTTATCGTCACTACATTCTATTTTGACGATACGGCCATTGCTCACAGGATAGCATTTGCTCTTTTTCTTTTTGCAAGTATTACAGATTTTTTAGATGGATTTTTAGCTAGAAGATTTAGAGTTCAGTCCAATTTAGGGAGAATATTTGATCCTATCGCTGACAAATTAATGGTCGGTAGCGTGCTTTTAATGATGGTTTACTTCCATAGAGTCAATGTTATTCCTTGTCTCTTAATTTTAGGAAGGGAGTTTGCAGTATCTGGATTGAGGGAATTTTTAGCTCTTTTGCAAGTTGGTGTTCCTGTCTCTAAGATTGCAAAATGGAAAACTGCTGTTCAAATGACCTCTATATCTTTAATACTGCTAGGATCTAAGGGCTCTGGCTGGAAGTTTGTGGATTATTTGGGTGATTTTGCCATATGGGCAACTTCCCTTCTTACGCTTGCTACTGGCTATTCTTACTTAACTGCTGCAATAGAATTTGTGCACGAAAAGGACCAGAGCAAATAAAGGATATTTAAAGCTAGTATAGCAATTGAGTTAAATCCACTTCAATGTCAATAGGAAGCCCTTCATCACAAGCTTTGGATATCAGAGGATTGAACTCCAGACTCATCGTCTTAGACAAATGTAATGGTAATGTTTTGGCTAATTCCTCTAGAGCTTTTTTTGAGGTTTCGTTTGGAGAGAGGAGATTGCTCATATTTTCAACTATTGCTAAAATTTCTATTGAATATATTTTGTACAAGTTAGCGGCTTTAATTGCATTATTAAATGCTATCTTTTGAGGAGTAGATACGATTATTGCACCCTTTATATGATAGTTGCTTGCTATGCTCATATGCACATCTCCAGTTCCTGGAGGCATGTCTATTATCACATAGTCAAAATCTTTTAAATTCTGACTATCTATCATATTTCTTAATATTTTTGTTGCAATCGGACCTCTCCAAGCAAAGTATTGACTTGGATTCGTCTCTAGAGCCAGAATATTTACTCCATATTTGTAAACAAAGTTACTAACAGATTTTTCAATTCCAAAGATTGTTCTAATTGAGGAACAATGCACGTCAGAGTCTATTAGAGCGACTTTCTTTCCTTTCTTTGATAATTGTTGAGCAAGGATACAAGATATAGTGGATTTTCCTACTCCACCCTTTCCGGAAGACACTAAAATTGTATTTGAATTAATTATTTTTTTCTCGGACATATCTATATATTTTGATTTAGCCTATTTAAAAGTATGTTTTTGATTTACTTGATATTTTCGATCTAATGCTCTAGAAAGGTCATGGGTCTGTTTAATTGAACTCAAGTTTTTCAAGTCAGCCCCTTTGGACTTTTATACAAAATAAAATGGTTTATGGAATCGCTTTTGCATGAAATGATAGGTCAATTTTTAGACAAAGTTAACGATATTTTCGGTATTCGCATACGTCATCCGAAAGGTCTTACCCCTATTCTGCTGATAGTGTTGGCATTTTTTGCATCAATTTGGTTTTCTTCTGGTGTTTTTCAAATTAAGGAAGGATCTGGAGGCGCGGTAATGCGTTTTGGAAAATTTGTTAGAGTAGCTGGACCTGGCCTGAATTATCACTTGCCAGCTCCCTTTGAAAGTGTAATAAAAGAGAAAATCTCCTACTCTCGTCGAGTTGAAATTGGATATAGATCTAACATGGATGGCTATATTCCTGAAGAGAGCAACATATTAACGAGCGATGAAAACATTGTAAGGCTTAAGTGCGATGTGACTTGGCATATCGAAGATTTGCCTGCTTTTATTTTTAACGTTTGGGATACAAAATCCGCTATAAGGCATGTTTCTCAAAGTGCTGTAAGAGAAGTGATCAGTGAAACTCCGATCTCTGACATTTTATCGAACAAAAAGCAGGAAATCGTTAATAAAATTGAAACACTAATTCAGCGAATAGTAGACAATTATGGAGCGGGTATTCGCATAGAGAAGGTAGATTTACTAGCTGCAGAGCCTCCTGCAGACGTTATTGATGCATATAGAGATGTGCAAAGCTCTAGAGCTGACAAAGAAAGAGAAATAAATCAGGCTCAGGCTTATTGGAATGATACTGTAACAAGGGCAAGGGGTGAGGCAGTAAAAATTTTACAAAATGCTGAAGCTCTCAGTCAAGAATCTGTTTCTCACGCATTGGGGGACACAAAAAGATTTGAAGAGGTGCTTGTGCAGTACAGACGTTCTAAAGATATTACTAAGCGCAGAATTTATCTGGAAACTATGGAAAAATTACTTTCAAATAACAGCAAGATTATCGTTGAAGGTAAGATTTTGTCTCATCTTCCTTTAGGGCAAAATTTAAAGAAAAGCCACTTTATAGGAGTTGAATAAATGAATACAAAAATAACATTTTTATTAGGTAAATCGCAGTGAACAGAAGTATCTATATTTGGTCCTTTCTCGGCATTTTGGCTTTTCTAGCAATTAACAACAGTTTTGTGATAGTGGATGAGCGTCAAACGGCTGTAATATTCCAGTTTGGAAAGGTTGTAAAGCAGATAGAGAATCCAGGCTTATACATAAAGGTTCCCCTGATTCAATCAGTAAAATGTTACGAAAAAAGGCTTATCTGGATGCCCATTGCAGCTAAAGAGCTTACTGCTGCAGACAGTAAAAGGGTGATAATAGATGCATCGGCTTACTTGAAAATAGTAAATCCTACAATGTTTTATAAGTCGGTTTTTTCCTATGAAGATGCACAAATCAGGGTTTGCTCTCGTCTTGAGTCTTCTATTAGAAAGGTTATAGGAAGACACTCTTTGGCAAACTTACTTTCTTCTGCCCGTAGCAGCATAATGCAAGAAATATCACAACTGCTTGATGCAGAAGTCGCAGATTTTGGCCTAAAAGTTATCGACGTGCGTATTTCAAGGGCTGATCTGCCCCAAGAAAATAGTTCTGCTATCTGCAAGAGAATGCAAACTGCAAGAGAGCAAGAGGCAAGAGGAATAAGAGCTGAAGGGAATGCGGAGGCGGCCCGCATTATTTCTGAAGCCGACAAGACTAAAAAAATTCTCTTGGCTGAAGCGTATGCCAAAAGCGAATTAATTAAAGGTCAAGGAGAGGCAAAAGCATCAGAGATATATAACAAAAGTTATTCTCAAGACGAGGAGTTCTTCAATTTTTACAGATCCATGCAGACTTATGCAAAGGTCTTTGCTCCTGGTAATTCTCAGTTTATTGTTTCTCCAAATAGCAATTTTATGAAATCTTTGAAACTAGGAGAGTGATTTTAGAATGAAGCACGGATTAACATTAATTTATCTATTAGCAAATATTTGGTTTTCTTTTGGATTTGCTAATTTTGCGGCATTTTCTGTACAAAAAGCTGCTCACAGCGCTTCGATTGCTGATGTCGTAGAGCCTTTGATACCAGCTGTTGTTAACATCAGTGTAGTAAAGTACGCAAAATCTTCGCAAAACAGAGTATCTGAAGAAAACGCAGAAAGAGACGAATTTTTTGAATGGTTTGATAGATTTATTAGGCCTTTTGGTCCTTCTGAAAAGAATCCTCCTTCTCCCAATGGTCCTTCTCACAAAATAGAGCGTTCTGGTTCTGGGTTTTTGGTTACTGCAGATGGCTATATCGTAACTAATAATCACGTCATAGATAGAGCTGATGAAATAGATGTTAGTGGTATAGGTGGAATTGGCGCAAAAACCCTTAAAGCCCGTATTGTCGGTGTAGATAAAGTAACTGATTTGGCTGTCTTAAAGGTTGATTACAAAGGATCTCTACCTTATTTAAAATTTGGGGACTCAAATACTTTAAGAGTTGGTGACCCATTGATTGTTATAGGTAATCCTTTTGGTTTAGGTGGAACTGTAACATGCGGAATAGTTTCAAATAAGTCTAGAAATATAGACATGGACCCTAATTCTAATATTTTGGGAGGATTTATACAGACTGATGCTGCAATTAATAAAGGTAACTCTGGAGGCCCGATGTTTAACATTGCAGGCGAGGTTGTTGGAGTGAATTTTGCCATTTTGTCTCCTTCAGGTGCTAATGCTGGCATAGGATTTGCGATACCTTCTTCTTATGCGCAAAATGTAATAGAGCAGTTGATTAAGAGGGGAAAAATTGAAAGGGGCGCGCTAAGTATTTTTACAGCAGAAATCACAGAAGGAATGGCAGAAGCAATTGGAGATAAGAACTTAAAGGGAGTCTTGGTGCGTAGAGTTATCCCCAATGGTGCTGGGTTTAAGGCGGGACTAAAATCTGGAGACATCATAGTAAAATTTGCAGATCAAGACGTAACTACTGCTCAGCAATTAAAGGCTTTTGTATGTGGATGCAAACTTAATTCTACAGTAAGAATATCCATATTGCGTAATGGTGAGCGAAAAGAGCTGATTGCTAAAATTACTGAGCTGGTTAAAGAGTCGTCATTGCCTAACTATAAGATGGATCTTAAACAGGGCGCCTTAGAGCATAATGGTGTTGTATTTTCTAATATTGTCGATTCTGAAAAAATCAACGAAGGGGAAAAACCAATATCAGAAAAAGGAATCATTGTGCGCAAAGTGGATGTGCAATCAAAATGGAGAATCTTACACAGAGGGGATATTTTGATCTCCGTTATAGGGGCTGCAGAAATAAAAAATGTAGTGCATTGGAAGAAGCTCTATGATCAGGCAAAATCTTCTGGACGTAAAAGCATTCCATTGTTAATCAAAAGAGACGGAGAGATTTTCTCTATTTTGTTACCAATTATCTAGTAATCGCAGGATTAAAGGTAAAAGCTTTTTATGCTCTGCTCTTTAGTTTGTTTTTCCTAAAAGATCTTGAGTTGCCTTAAAAGGTCTACGACAGAACTTATTTTAGCAACGAAAACATGGGATTGATGTAGAATTATACGGTGCCAAGATGTTCAAGTGGGTATTTGCTGTGTAGTTCTTTGTGCCCTAAAACTGTTACCATGGGTTGGATTTTTGCAATAAGATTTCTTACATAAGGGCGAATTCCGCTACTTACTAGTATGGAGGGCATAATTCCATCTATTACGTTGTCGTTTAAAGATTGCTGCACTTTTGTAAGAAAAGCATTTAGCTCAGACGGAGGTAAAATTATTTGTTTTTCTTCTTCCAAATCGTACATATTTTCTAGTAGTTTATTTTCCCAGGAGTCAGATATTGCAATGATTGGTAGTTTACCTTTTGCGTTGACGTTTTGAGCGCATATCTGCCTTGCAAGTTTGCCACGAACAAACTCTGTGATTAAAACCACATTTTGTCCTTTTGAGGACGCATCTCCAGCACTTTCTAATATTGTTGGTAGATCTTTGATAGATATCCCTTCTGCAAGCAATTTATGTAAAACTTTTTGCAATCTACTTATGTTAATAATATCTGGAATTAGGTCTTGTATAAGCTTTTTATGAGTTTTACTAGTCTCTTCTACTAGATTTTGCACGTCTGTGTAAGATAAAAGATCGGTTATATTTTCCTTTATTATTTGAGTTAGGTGAGTGGTAATGACTGAAGAGCTGTCTAAAACTGTATAACCCTCTGCCATATTTAAATCAGAGGCGTCAATCCATTTTGCCGGTAAGCCAAAGGCTGGTTCTTTGCAATTTATTCCTTCAATTTGTATATCTTTTCCTGTTGGGCTCATCACCATATATTTTTCTGGAAAAATTGTTCCATATCCTGCAGTTATTTCTTTGATTTTTATCAAGTAATCATTTCGATTTATTGCAGCGTTATCCTGAAGTCTTATTGCAGGAAGAATAAAACCTAGTTTTGCAGCAGTTTGTTTGCGCAGTAGTTTAAATTTTTTCGGCAAACTATTGTTCATGTAAGGAGAGGCTAGCGAGAGTAGCCCCATTCCAAGTTCTACTTTAATTGTGTCTAGCTTTAATACTTCTGCGACGTTTTCTTCTGCAGGGTGAATAGGAGTGAATTTTTGAGCTGTAGTGGCAATTTTTTCTTTTGCAACCCGAGATACGAGATAAGCCAATCCTCCAAGAGCTCCAGATATAAGAAAGAATGGGAAAAATGGTAATCCAGGCAGTAATGCTATAGCGATACTTAAAGAGGCGGCCAAAAATAAAGCTCTAGGTCGTTTGCTTAATTGAGCAAAAAGCGCTTTATCAGAGGATCCAGAGTTACTAGCTTTTGTGACAAGAAGACCTGCAGATAGAGATATTATTACCGAAGGAATTTGACAAGTTAGACCATCACCTATCGTCAAAATACTATAGGTTCTAACTGCAACATCTAGAGGTAGATTTCTCTGTAGTATGCCGATAATTATGCCTCCAATTATGTTGATAAAAGTTATTATTACTCCTGCAATTGCATCTCCTCGGACAAATTTGTTAGCACCATCCATGGAGCCGTAAAAGGTTGTTTCTTCTTCGAGGCTTTTTCTTCGGTCTTTAGCTGTCTGATTGTCAATCACTCCTGAAGAAAGTTCCGCATCTATCGCCATTTGTTTTCCAGGCATGGCATCTAAACTAAATCTTGCTGCCACTTCTGCGATTCTGCTTGATCCTTTGGTAATTACTATAAAATTGACGATCGTCAAAATCAAAAAAATGATAGCTCCAATTACTACGTTGCCTTGCATTACAAAATGTCCAAAAGCCGAAATTACATGTCCTGCGGCTTTATCTCCAAGGTGCCCATTTGCCAAAATAAGTTTTGTGGACGCAACGTTTAAGGATAGTCTGATGATTGTGGTAATTAATAACAAACTAGGAAATACGCTTAAGTCTAAAGGTGTAGGAATCAATAAAGTAGTGACCAATATCACCAAAGACGTAGATATAGAAAAAGCTAGCATTATATCTAGCAAAAATGCAGGTATTGGAAGCAGTAAAAATAGTAAGACTGTAACTATACCAAGGGCTAGTGCTATGTCGTTGTGTTTGGCTACTTTTTTAGTAAATTCTAGTACTGCGGACATTTTACAAAGAGAATTTTAGTGATTAAGTCTTTCTTGTAAAACAGATAGCAGATTTGATGATTTCAGAATTTTTGTATCAGCTCCTGTCTGTGCGAGCAATTTATTACCTCCTCCCCTACTTTGTAAAATTTCTGAAATCACCTCAAGAATTGTTAGCGCGCTGATTGTTGTACACATTTCGTTGCTTACTGCAATTATTATAGAGCTTTTTTCTTCTTGAACAGAAATAAAGATTACCAAAGCATTTTTAGCATTATTTGCACTTTTTATCGCGATTTCTTTTAAAGTTTTTGTCTCTAGGTTTTGAAATTCTTCGTAGACCAATATTTTACCTCCAAGCTTTATGCCTTTTGAGACAATTTTATCCATATTCCATGCTAAAAGATTGTTATTGAGTATTTTGTTTTCATTTAGCAGTTCGTTATGTTTTTTTAGCAACAAAGTTAGTTTATCTGCTATTTCTTCTATACTGCATCCAAGTTGGCGACCAATTGATTTGACTAGAGAATCAATTTTTTGATGATGGAGTAATGCATATTTACCTGTAACTGCCTCTATTCTACGTATTCCTGAAGCAATTCCAGATTCAGATACAATTTTGAATCCTCCTATTTGGCCTGTATTACTGACGTGTGTGCCTCCACACAACTCTTTTGAGTAATACTGCCCTTCTGAGCCTATAGAGATAACTCTCACTTCATTTTCATATTTTTCTCCAAAAAGGGCTATTGCTCCTTCTTTAAATGCATTTTGTGCTGGAATATATTTTTCAGATACGGGTAGGTTTTGTAGTATTATCTCGTTGACGGTGACTTCTATTGCACTAATTTCAGCTTCTGATAACGATCCTTGATGATTAAAATCAAAGCGTAAGCGCTCGGGAGTAACTAAAGAACCTTTTTGAGTAATAGTGTGGGATAACTTTTTTAGCAGTACTGCCTGTAATATGTGGGTTGCTGAATGATTTCTTGCGACTGACTCTCTAAATTGCGTGTCAATTTGTAAACTCAGCTCTTGGCCCACAGAAATTTTGCCTTTTTTGAGGATTGCTGTGTGTACATGTAATTTGTTTAATATCTTTTGAGTATCTACAATTTGAACGTATGCACTCTCTGTGAGCATTAAGCCTTTATCTCCTATCTGTCCTCCAGATTCCGCGTAAAATGGAGTAACGTTTGTTAGCAAAAAGAAGGAATAATTTTTTTCATCCAGAGACTGACAAGTTTTGTCATCTTTAACTATTGCTATTATTTCTCCTGAGCATTGAGTATCATTTATAAATTTGGTAGGACCGTAAGCATTTAATATTTGAAACCAAATAGAATCTGTTTTTGCAGTAAAAGCTCCGTCTTTTCTAGCTCTTTCTTGTTGATTCTGCATACAGATTTCAAATTCTTCTTTATCAATAGCAATACCTTGATCTTTCATTATTTCCTGAGTTAAATCCAGGGGAAATCCGTATGTATCGTATAGCTCAAAAGCTATTTTTCCTGGTAAGATGTTGCTTTTAGTAAAATTTTTAGACTCTTTATCTAGTATTTTTAGTCCTTTTTTTAATGTAGCGTGAAATCTTAATTTTTCCTGATCTATTGTGTTAATGATGAGATCTTTGGCTCGTGTAAGTTCTGGGTAACTTGAATCCATTAGATCAATTATTTGTTCAGATAATTTTTGCAATATTGAACTCTCTGATGCGAGATGATGTTCATATCTCATTGCTCTTCTCATAATTCTTCTCAATACATAGCCTCTACCTTCATTAGAGGGCAATATTCCATCTGCAATCAAAAAGGATATTGCTCTTGCGTGATCACTAACTATTTTGTATGAAATTTTTTCTTTCCCCTCATAGGGTTTTTTTGCTATTTCCTGAGCAGTTGCAATTAACTGAGCAAACGTATCGGACTCATAAGTGTCGCAAACTCCTTGTAACACGCAAGCTATACGCTCTAGCCCCATTCCTGTGTCAATAGATTTATGCTTAAGCTCGATTTGAGTGTTTTTGTCAATTTGAGAAAATTGCATAAACACTATGTTCCATATCTCCACATATCTTGGGCCATCTTGTTCCTTGCTGCCAGGAATTCCTCCGTGAATGTGAGGTCCGTGATCGTAAAAAATTTCCGAGCATGGCCCGCATGGTCCTGTTTCCCCCATAGACCAAAAATTATCGTTTGTCTCAATTTTGATGATCTTTTCCTCAGTAAAGCCAGTAAGTTTTTTCCAGATATTCCAAGATTCTGTGTCAGTATGGTGTACAGTTATGAGTAATCTTTCTTTAGGTAAATTGTAGACTTTAGTCAGCATCTCCCAGGCATATAAAATTGCGGCCTCCTTAAAGTAATCACCAAAGGAAAAATTTCCCAGCATTTCAAAAAAAGTATGATGCCTATTTGTGTAGCCAACGTTGTCTAAATCGTTATGTTTTCCTCCTGCGCGAATGCATTTTTGATGAGTAACTGCTTTTTTAATAGAAGTAATCTCATGTCCTGTAAAAATATCTTTAAACTGCACCATTCCAGAGTTTACAAACATCAAAGAGGGGTCATTAGATGGTATTAAAGGGCTGTGAGGAAGGTGCTCATGCTCTTTATTCTTAAAAAACTCAATAAATGCACTGCGAATAGATTGGCTTGCTTTATTCTGCATATATTATATTCGTTTAAGGAAATTCAGCATTGTGGGCACGATTATATATCAAACCAAAAAGGAATAGAATTAATCTCGTTTTAAAGAAATTTAGACATTTATAAAAACACTGGATCTTTTTTCAAAGGAAATATAGAATCAACGTTCTACATGCGGGTGTAGCTCAGGGGTAGAGCGTAACCTTGCCAAGGTTAAGGCCGTGGGTTCGATACCCATCACCCGCTCAATTGTGGCCTAAGTGCATATGTATTTTTGGTGTAGGAGTATAAGCGGTAAACTTACCTTACTGCGCTTGTCATTTGAATTTTAAGGTTTGATATGTCTAAAAAGAAAACGCAGAAGTTCTTCATAGGTGAAGGAGAAGAGGAGAAAGAAGTAAGGCCTACCAAATTAGTGAGCTTGAAAGCAAGCTACATAGGTACCGAGTACCTAAAAAGGGACGCCAAAGGTAAAGAGCTAGAGTCTGGTCTTTTATTAGACGAAAATGATATGCCTGTCTCTTGGTCTTTTATCAGCAAAATTGCTACTTCTAGAAAGGGATAAGGTCTGAGAAAGATTAGCTGTTTAACTTCAGCAGGCTGGGTAGTGCATTTTAGTGGGCTTTCTGAATAACTTTTGACTAAAGACTGGCGCTTTTAGAATAAAAATTCTGTTTTGGCAAAGAAAAGAGATATTTCTCTTTCAGCCGAAACCTGGCTGTCTGATCCGTGCACAAAGTTTGCATCAAGGCTAACTCCTAGATCTCCTCTTATCGTTCCTTTGTCTGCATTTTTTGGATCTGTTGCGCCCATTACATTTCTATTGAGGGCTATTGCACTTTCTCCTTCTAAAACCATCAGTATTACTGGGCCAGAAGTTATATTATTTATTAGGCCATCAAAAAAACCTTTTTCGCTGTGTTCAGCATAAAATACTTTTGCTTGAGCTTTAGTGATATGAGCTAATTTCATAGCAAGAATTTTCAAACCAGCATTTTCCAGATAGGTAACTACTTTTCCGATAGTTTTAGATTTTACTGCTTCGGGCTTTATTATAGAAAGTGTATGTTGAATCATCAGATTTTATTTATTAGAAAATATATTCAGGATTAGTATTAACCTTTACGAGAATGGTAGGGTATTGCAATTTTGCTAATTTTTAAAGAGATTTGTAGTCTTTTGTCAAAAGCGTGCATACTCATTAGTTCTCACCTTTTGGGTTTTTAATTTCTGTGTATGCCTTTTTATTTTGCCCGGGCTGGATATTTACTAAAAGAATCAAAAAACTTTATCTTGAAAAAATACGGAGAGGCTTTGCATGAAGTTATTGTTTTGGTGCCCAACGTATATGCTGCAAATCAGCTTGCAAAGCTTTTTGTATCCAAAGACTTAAGCGCTGCTCTATTGCCTAAAATTATTCCAATAGAAGAAATCAAAATCGTGGGCAATAAGATTGTCACTTTAGACAAAGGAGAGCTTGCAAATTATTTTGAGCATCAACTTATAATTGCCAAGATTATCTCTTCTTCTAAACATTATAATTTTAATATAAGGCAGTCCTTAGATCTGAGTAAATCAATACTGATTCTTTTACACGAGTTTATGAAATCTGGACGTGAGCCTATAGATTTATCCAAATTAAACTATGAACATTTTTTGCAACTGCAAACTTTGGGGGAATTTTTGCAAGAAATAAAAGACAAATGGCTGCTCGAATTGTCAAGGCACTTTATAGGAGACGTATTAGATGTATGTCTAAAAAATTGCAATCAGCTGTCCGATCTAGTTCAGCAAGGAAGGTTTTTACCCAAATTAGTGCTAATAGATGTTACACAAGTGTCGTTTTGGAGGCTTATAAGGAACTTACATTCTTCTGCATTTGACATGATTTTTGCTACTTTTGAAAAAGATGGGGTAGCTAAGCAGAAATGGATAAAATCGGGTCTTATAAAATTGTTAGAGCATTGCGGCTCTAAAGTTGAAGAAATGACACACCTATGGCCCAACATAAACTCTATTCAGGAAGAGAAGGCTACCGATGTGTCTTATCAGGTTTTTCCAAATGAAATCAAAGAACTAAATTTTATTGCTAATTTGCTTCTTTCCAAAACACATTTAGAGCCTTCATTGGATATTTCAGTAATACTTGATGATTTGGAGATGGTTCATACTCTTGTTCAGATACTGTACGGTTATAACATCGAGGTAAAAAATCTTGTTGGTTTAAGTCTTACTCGCAATGTTGCGGTTCAATTTTTGCTTTTGATTGCAAAACTTCAAAAACAAGATGCATCGGTAAAAGATTTGATATCTTTGCTAAAACACCCTTATTTTGAGAGGAATATTTCGGAAAATTTTGAGCACTTGGCTATATCTCAGGGTCTTATTTTTCAAAGTCTGGTAGGAGCAAAATTACGTCTCAAAGAGCAAGATTGCAGGGTTTATCAAATTTACTCAAATGCACTTTTTCTTGATAAAGCAGATTCCTCTTTTAGGGGTTGTCTTAAGGCTCATTTTGAAGCAGCACAACTTTTATTTCCTTTGATATGGCAAAGTACTGAATATGTAGCAGTCTGCGAATACATACAAAATCTGTTTAGTGCGGCGCGACATCTAGAATTTATTTCAAAGGAATCGTATTGGGACATTTTAACGAAATTGCTTCACGGAAAATATTATGCAGATTCTCCCTTAAACTCTAAAATCTGTATAGTATCTCCTAGAGACGTATCATTTTTGAATGCTCAACTTGTTATTGTTCCAAACTTTCATGACGAATCTTGGCCTAGTTTGGGGGATTCTGATGTGTGGCTTTCTGATAATATTAGATCTGAGTTGGGTCTTAGTGACGTAAGGTCTGATCAACTTGAAAATTACAGAGATTACTTTTTCAGTGTAATTTCTTTTCCAAAGGCCTTGTTTACCAGATCCTCCAAATCTTTGGGTAAAGATACAATCGAATCAAGGTTTTGGTCGCAGCATTTCATTAATAATTTTTAGTTTGTGAAAAATTAGGATAATGAGTAAGAAGCTAGATTCTTTTGTAATTCCAAAGGATGCGAAATTTCCGGACCTTGTTTCTTCGACTGCTGTGGAGCTTTTGATAAAAAATCCCTACGCTTTTTACGCAAAAAATATTCTCAAGCTAAAAAAGCTGTATAGATTT
This sequence comes from uncultured Rickettsiales bacterium, assembly GCA_903952265.1. Lineage (GTDB taxonomy): Bacteria > Pseudomonadota > Alphaproteobacteria > Rickettsiales > Rickettsiaceae > CAJBEU01. The sequence goes on from CAJBEU010000002.1 coordinate 18,216, forward strand.
AAATCTAGTCCAGATTTAGCAGACTTTGGTATTTTCATACATTATATCCTGGATCAATATAGCAAAAGTTATTGCCCTAAATCTTTTGAAGAAAAAACGGTCACTTTTTGTGAAATCGCAAAAGATGCTTTAGAGAAAATGAATTTTCAAAAACAAGCTTTTTGGATGCATAAAGTAGAATCTATTGCTCAAGAATTTATCGATTTTGACGAAAACAGAAGATGCTTTCTATCAAATGTGTGGTCAGAGCAAAAAGGCAGTACATTGATTAAACTTGCTAGCAAAAATGTAACATTGACTAGTATTGCTGATCGAATCGAACTTTCTAAAAATGGAGAAGTTTGTATCTTAGATTACAAGACCGGAATTGTACCGAGTAATCAGGATGTGCAATCGGGTCTTTCTCCTCAGCTTTTGGTTTCTTCTATCATAGCATCTAAAGGGGGATTTGATTGTTTGAAAGGTTTTGTTAATCCTGCTAAAATTACGTATGTTAAGCTTTCAAGCTGTTCGCCTTATTGGCAAGCAAGTGATATAATCGTTGAAAACCTGAGTGATCATTTAAAGCAATTAGTGCAATTGCTGGAAATATTCCTTGATAGTGGTGCTGAATTGAAATTTTCTCCTTTAGGGAGTGCGCACAGTGGATATGATGAATATGCTCATCTGGGTAGAAACATTTAGCCAAAAACACATTTTTCTGCACTAGAAATTCAAAAGCATTTGTTTTGTTAATCTAAAGTAATTTTGTTTAAGGTATAGCTCTATGGGGGAAGATGCCCGCCGCATGCTTATTGCTGTTAGCCTATCTTTTGTTCTAATGTTTTGCTGGCAGTATTTTTTTCCTAACAAAGCACTGCCTGTTCAAAAATCTGTTCAAAGCATTGTATCGTCACAAAACGTACAGTCTTATATTCAACCTAATCAAGGTACTTTTGTAAGAATTGAGCATCAAAATATTCCAAAAGTAAATATTGAAACACCCAGCCTTAAGGGATCCATTTCCACTTTGGGTCTTAGAATCGAAAATTTATTTCTTTTAAAGCATAAAGATAGAGTTGGTTTGAATGCTCAACCAATCAAGCTTTTTAGCGATAACTCTCAATTCGTTGATGTAAAATTTTGGAGTTTTGCTCTCTTTGAGGAATTGCCTAGCTCTAATACTTTGTGGAATGCAAGGGGTAAAAATCTTACCGTTGAGACTCCTGTAGAATTTGACTGGACTAACAGTCAAGGAGTGAAGTTTTTAGTACAGGTGTCTCTGGATAAAAACTATCTTTTTACATTCAAGACGAAAATTCAAAATGATTCAAATAAATCTGTTTTTTATAGTCCGGGAATACAAATATTTAAAAACAAAAAGTTGCTCGAAGAAGAGATTGAAAAGAGCTCTCATAGCGGTGCTATAGGGGCGATAAACAAGCAAATTAAAGATTATTCCTATAAAGATTTTCTCAAAAAGGGAAAATTGGATTTTAAGACGGATTCATTTCATTGGTTTGGAATCACCGACAAGTATTGGCTTACTGCCTTTATAGCCGAAAAGCCAACTAAAGCCGAGGTTGAAATAGCAAAAGTAGATTTGATGGAATCTGAGTACATGAGCAATTCCATATCTTACGAAAAACAAGAAATACAACCTGGCCTTAGTTTGAATAATAGATTTTATCTATTTGCTGGAGCTAAGCACGTGACTCTTTTGGATGAATACAGGGATTCTTTAGGCGCAGTTTTATTTGATAGAGCAATAGATTTTAGTTGGCTATATTTTCTTACTAAGCCGCTATTTTATGTGCTCAATTTCTTCTTTGGATTGGTAAAGAATTTTGGACTAAGCATCATTATGCTGACGCTGGTTGTACGTATTGCAATGTTTGCACTAGCAATGAAGTCAGATGGAACTGTACGCAAGATGAAAGAGTTGCAACCCAAGATGCAAAGACTTAAAGAACTTTACAAAGGAGATCAAGAAAGACTGAGAAAAGAGATAATGGAGCTCTACAAAAGGGAGAAAATTAGTCCTGTAGGTTGCCTTCCAATGCTTGCACAAGCTCCTGTATTTTTTGCAATGTATCAAGTGTTAGGAGTTACACTTGAAATGAGGCATGCACCTTTCTTTTTGTGGATTTCTGATCTTTCAGTAAAAGATCCTACTAACATTTTCACATTATTTGGATTATTGACCTGGAATCCGCCATCTTTCCTACATATAGGAATTTGGCCTATGCTCATGGCTCTAACCATGTACTTGCAGCAAAGAATTTCTCCAAAACCAGATGATCCAATTCAAGCAAAAATGTTTGCTATAATGCCGCTAATAATGCTTTTTGCTTTTGGCAATTTTCCTGCTGGCTTGGTGATATACTGGACGTGGAGCAATTGCTTTGGCATAGGGCAGCAATACTTGATGAACTTTTTATCAAAAAGGCGTGTAAAGTCTTGAATTTTATTGGGCATTCTCAATGCAACATTTTAGCTGGAAAAGCCTGATATCAGGAAAGATAGAGTTTATTTTGGGCATATCAGAGATATCTGACGTGAGAAAATGCCCAAATCTTCCCATGATTGCCTTTATAGGAGCGTCTAATGTAGGAAAATCAACTTTAATCAACACCATATGTAACGACCAAAATCTATCTCGTACTTCTAAATTTCCTGGCCACACAAGGCAGGTTAACATTTTCAAAGTCGACAATAAGATTTTGCTTGCGGATATGCCGGGCTATGGATATGCAAAAAGATCTAAAGCTGAAATTTTTGCACTTAAAAATCTAATTTTTAACTTTATTGGCTTGGCTGATAATTTGCGGCTTGTAAATGTACTTATAGATATTAGAAGGGGTCTGCGTCAAAACGACATAGAAATAATCGAGTATCTAAGTATGAAGGCTCGTTCAATACAGGTAATACTGACAAAGTCTGATCAAATTTGCGAGGGTGATCAATTGCACGAGCAGGATAAAATGGTGATTAATTTACGTAATCTTTTTGGTATTCAGGCAAAAGTTATTCCGTTTAGTAATAAATTTGCTTTAGGATTAAAAGAGCTTGGAATCAGCATAATACACTCTCTTTCTTGAAGATGGCGGAATACGATTTTGCAAATATAAACATTAAGGATTTAAAGCTTGCGGATGCTAAAGTTTTACTCAAGCACCTTTATACGGAAATAGAAGAACATAATTTTGCTTATTACCATAAAGACGATCCAAAAATTGCTGATTCTCAATATGACTGGCTGATATATTTACTTAGGCAATTAGAAGAAAAATTTCCTCTACTAAAGAGCGCAGAGAGTCCTTTGAATAAAGTTGGAGCTTCGTCTTCCAAAGGCTTTGCTAAAATTGTTCACGAAGCACCAGTGCTGTCCCTTAGCAACGGTTTTGACATCGAGGACATAGATTTTTTTTTTACACGTGCAGCTAAATTTTTACAAACTGAGGCTTTTTTTGAAATTTGTTGTGAACTAAAAATTGATGGGCTCTCTTTTTCTGCAAGGTATGAAAACGGAGAATTAAGGCATGTTTCCACTCGGGGAGACGGCACTACCGGAGAAGATGTAACCAACAATATGCTAACTATTGAGAATTTTCCTAAAACAATAGAAAGAGCGCCTCAAATTTTGGACGTTAGAGGTGAGGTGTATATAGAAAAGGAGGAATTTGAAATATGGAATCTTCTTAGAAAGGAGGAAAATTTGGCTCCATTTTCTAATCCAAGAAATGCGGCGGCTGGTTCTTTGCGCCAGTTAGATAGCAGCATGACGGCCTCTAGGCCACTTAAATATTTTGCGTATAGTATAGGTAAGTCCAGTACAACTCTTGCAAATACTCAATCAGAATTATTGCACAAACTTCGAAATTTTGGTTTTTGTGTAAATGATAACTACAAAGTACTTTCTTCTTTAAAAGATCTGGAGAAATTTTATTTAGAGCAGCTACAAAATCGAGATAGGCTTGCATATTGTGTTGATGGCGTAGTGTATAAGATTAACGATCTTCGGACTCAAGATAGATTAGGAAGTGTGGGGGGAAGACCAAGACATTCTATAGCCCATAAATTTCCTGCAATTTTGGCAAAAACAAAAGTAAATAACATTGTTGCTCAAGTTGGCAGAACTGGAGTCTTAACGCCAGTTGCGCAGTTGGATCCTGTAAATATTGGAGGTGTACAGATCTCTAGAGCAACCTTACACAACTATAGAGAAATAGAGAAAAAAGACATTCGCATAGGAGATTTTGTATACCTACAAAGATCTGGTGACGTTATTCCCAAGGTGTGTGGAGTCGATTTTGAAAGTCGCAAAGATCAATGCACCAGTAAAATATGCTTGCCAAATGTATGTCCGTCTTGTGGATTTCCTACATCTCGTAACAAAGAATCTGTAGCTATATTTTGTTGCAATCATCTAGCCTGTGCAGAACAAATTTATCAAGGAGTGTGTCATTTTGTATCCAGGGACGCTTTAGACATTAAAGGCTTAGGTAAAGAAAGTGTCGGTATTCTTTTAAATAAGGGATATATAAAGATACTCTCGGACATTTTTATACTAAATACGATCAGAGATAAATTGATAGCGATAGAAGGGTGGGGCTCTATATCTGTAGATAACTTATTACTTAGTATAGAAAATTCAAAAACCGTTTCTTTGGAGCGGTTTATTTTTTCTCTTGGTATCCGTGGTGTTGGGCGTATTAATGCTTTGACTCTTGCTAAAACCTTTCTTGACGGAGAATCGTTTTTGGCAGGTCTTAAAGATTCAACAAAAACTAACTTTGTTGCAGTTGGCATAGGGGACGCAGTTACTCAAAATATCAAAGACTTTGCAGCTAGTGGACAAAATTTAGAAATCGTAGAACGTTTGATAAGACTGCTTAAAATACAAACTTTTTCCTACGGTGATTCCAGTTTTGCTGGCAAGATTGCGGTATTTACAGGGAAATTGACTTCTATGTCGAGAAATGAAGCAAAAGAACAAGCTGAACGTCTTGGAATAAGAATAGCAACACAGGTCTCTAAAGGAGTAGATTTTGTAATTGCAGGAGAAAAAGCCGGAATCAAGCTTGAAAAAGCACAATCAATTGGTGCCACAATATTTACAGAGGAGCAATGGATAGCAAAACTCAAAGAGATGAAAGGCTTGTAAAAATCAAAAGCCTAATCAAGGAAAAGGATTTATTTGGTTATATTGTGCCATCTTGGGACGAGCATCAATCCGGGGAATGTTCAAGCGATGCTAAAAGATTAGAATACATAACAGGATTTAGCGGATCTAACGGTATTGCAATTATTACGTTGGACCAGATATTGTTTATTACTGACGGAAGGTATCTTGTTCAAAGCACAATTGAATTACAAGGTACAAAACATTTGATTCTGGATCAGTCAAAGAACAATGATTACCAAAAATACTTGCCCTCTAATTCTTTGATTGGCTACGATGCAAGGCTTTTTACTAAAAATCAGCTTAGTTTCTTTAAAAGTCTTAATTTAGTTAAAATTAGCCAAAATTTGGTAGACAAAATATGGTTTGATAGGTCTAAAAAATCTTATCCCAAAGTCTTTGCATATTCAGCATCTTATTCGGGTGCTTTCCCTAGAGAAAAAATCAAGATTTGCATCGATTTTATAGACCGAAATAAAGCAGATTATCTACTAATTACTGATCCAATCACAATAAATTGGATTTTAAACGTTAGGGGTCTAGACCTAGATTACACTCCTATCGTTTTTTCATTGGCAATTGTGAATCGAGAAAAACTATCTCTTTTTGTTCGTGATGCAAAAAATATAGAGAATTTTAAGGAGTGGTGTGGCTTGGTAGAAGTGTTTGATTATGAAGATTTTGAAGCGTTTTTGTCAAATTTGAAAACAAGTAGAGTCATTATTGACGCAAAATCCTGTGCGATTTACCTAAGTGATTTGTTGTTGATAAATAATGAAATAATTGAGGCAACAAACCCTTGTGAATTAGCAAAGGCCTGTAAAAATGAGATTGAAATTGCTGGAACAAAATCTGTACATGTTCTAGATGCAGTAGCTTTGTGTGAGGCTTTTGCGTATCTGACTGACGTATACTCAAGGAATTCAACTTTGCTAAGCGAACATGATGTAGCCACGATATTAAGTAAGCATAGAAAAAATAATAAAAACTACATATGCGAGAGTTTTGGAGCTATATGCGGAATGAGAGAAAATGGTGCAATCATTCACTATAGGCCTTGTGAAAAAAGATCGAAACTACTTTCTGATGGAATTATCTTGATAGATTCAGGGGGCCATTATCTGGGAGGCACCACTGATGTTACAAGGAATTTAGTGCTGGGCAATTCCGTAACTCAGGAACAAAAGATTAGGTATACTCAAGTTCTTAAAGGTCATATCGCCCTTGCGTTAGCTCACTTTCCAAAGGGTACATCCGGAAAGCATCTGGACATTCTTGCTCGGCAATTTTTACGTCTTGATGGGCTTGATTATGCTCATGGCACAGGTCATGGAGTAGGCAATTGTCTTTCTGTACATGAAGGGCCTCAAAATATTAGTCCTTTAGGGAGTATATCGCTTGAAATTGGTATGATTGTTTCCAATGAGCCTGGGTATTACAAAGAAGGTGAATACGGAATGCGTATTGAAAATTTGTGTTACGTAAAGCAGTCAAATCTTTCAGAAGATTTTTTATGTTTTGAGCAGCTTACTCTCATTCCTTATTGTGCTGCTTTAATTGAATTTTCTATGCTTTACGCTAAGGAAATTTTGTTTCTTAAAGAGTATTACGCAAAAATCACTTCTTTGGTACTGCCGTTGCTGAGTGCTAAAGCAAAATCATGGTGCATCAAAGAAATCGACTTTGTATTGAAGCAATTTGAATGAAAAGGTGGATTTGAAAAAATAGCTGAAAGGTGTTTAGGTACTGATTCCGGCTTTTACAAAGTGTTTTTTTGAAATTACGTTAGTGTAAAAACTGTGCGCTTGACTTTTTGGGCCAATGTTCTTTGCTGACTCAATCACTTCTTGATAATATTCGTTAGATAGCTGAATTTTGTCCGCAAAATAAAAATCTTCAGATCCGCTTTGCTTAATTCCAAGCACGTCTCCTGCTCCTCTTAGATTTAAATCCTCTTCTGCTATTGAGAATCCATCGTTGCAAGATTTCATAAAATTTAGCCTTTTCAAAGCAATATTTGAGATGTGGTGAGCGGAATAGTATAAAATACAATAAGATTCTAGATTGCTTCTACCTACTCTGCCCCTTAGTTGATGGAGCTGAGCAAGGCCAAATCTTTCTGCATTTTCTATGACAATTAGTGTTGCATTTGGTACATCTATTCCAACTTCCACGATTGTGGTTGCAACTAAAATGTTAGTTTTGCCTTTAGAAAATTCACTCATTATTTTTTCTCGCGTCGAGATTTCTGTTCCTCCATGCATCATTGCTACTTGATTTTCTCCAAAGGTAGATTTGACTTTATCGAATCTGGTTTCTACGTTGCTAATTGAGGTATTGAAATCTTCGTTATCCTCGATGAAGGGGCAAATCCAGTATATTTTTTCTCCTTTATCGATAATTTTTTGTATTGTGGAATAAATTTCGACTTCTCTATTTTCCTTCATCACCAAGGTTGTGATTTTGGCATGATGTTGAGATTTTATCATTTGAGATACAGAGATATTGCCTAGCATTGTCATTGCAAGGCTTCTAGGTATTGGTGTTGCCGTCATTAGCAATAGGTCTGCAACATCTGCTTTTTGCATCATAGCAAGTCTTTGCATTACTCCAAATCTGTGCTGTTCGTCAATCACGATGTACCTTAAGTTTCGAAATTGTACTTTTTCTTGAAACAATGCATGAGTGCCTATAATGATCAAGGCATGATTTTGTATCATTTTTAGTGTTGCATTCTTTTCTTTTAGAGTCATGTTTCCGCTTAATAGGCAGCAAGTAACGTTGGTATCAGCCAATGCTTTACAAAAATATTTATAATGCTGTGTTGCGAGCAATTCTGTTGGGACCATTAGGGCTACTTGTCCTTTATGTATTACATTGAGCATACTAAGCAGTGCTACGATTGTTTTTCCAGATCCTACATCTCCTTGTAAAAGCCTGACCATCTGAGTGGTTTTGGACTGATCATCCTCTATTTCTTTAAGTGCAGATAATTGACTTTGCGTTAGATTAAAACCAAGGGTTTTTAAAACTTGGTTTTGTAAATCCTCATTTTTTTGATAGATAGTTGACTTGGTTTTTATATGAATGTCTCGCAGACAAATCTGATGAGCGATCAATTCGTCGGTTGCCAGTCTTGTCATTGCCATATTTGCCTCTTTTGCATAAGAAATGAGGCATTTTGGTTGATGCACTGCTTTTAGGCACGAATATATGTCAGAAAATCTGTGAACTTGTGCTATAGGGTTGTGTTCGGGTATTGCCTCTAAAAATTTTTTTACAAAAAAAATTCCTTTTTTGACGTACTGGTGTAATTTTTTATTGATTAATCCGTACGTCAAACTGTATAAAGGCTCTATTTGAGTCACTTCAGATTTAGAAAAGAGAAATTCTGGATGAATTATCTGCAAATTCTGCCCACGTTTAGATATTTCTCCTTCAAGTGTATATTCTTCTCCAACCTTGAGCTTTGCTTTTAAAAACGGATGAAGTTTTCCAAAATGTACTAATTCTATTAAATGATTTTGACTCTTAAATTCTACGATGATTCGATTGGTAACTCTTTTTGGATCTGTCTCAAGCTTTCCATTAATTATTACTGTGTCTCCTGTTGCAATTGTGTTTAAATTTGGGTTTAAAATTTTTGTTTTGTAACCTCTGGGTGCATAAAAGATAAGGTCTCTTACGGTATGAATTCCCAACCTTTCTAAGGCTTTAGCGTGAAGCGCATTTATGGTGATAGCTTTAGATGCTTTTAGAGATAAAAAATTAATCATCTATAAAAAGCATGGATAGAATTAGGGTTGCGATATGCTTTGCGTCAAAAGCCAACTCTAGGTGGGATTTAACTAAATCGCCGATTTGCTCTGTTGTTTTAACTGATTGTTCCAACGTTTGCGCTTTTATTTTAGAAAAAAGGTTTGTTTCTTGTTCATCTAGCGGAAAATCTTGGAAAACCTTAGATTTTATTAGTTTAACCAAAAAAGTTTTCATTGATTTGTTAATATCTTGTTTGCCAAGCAGTTGCTGTAACTGTTCTACGTCATTTTCCAAAAGGCTTTTTATCAGAGGCTCGTAAGTAGAGTCGTCGTTTGATTGTGTAGGATTGTGTAGAGTCCAACATCTAGAAAGTATCGTTTTGGGTAGAGCTTTGGGAGCATTTGTTGTAAGAAAAAAATAGGTGTTGCTATTTGGTTCTTCAATAATTTTAAGACAAGAATTTACGGCGCTAAAGCTCATTAATTCGGCCTGGTAAATTATCGCGAATTTGTTTTTAGTGAGCATTGAGCTTTGATTGACCCAATGGTTTAGCTGCCTTATTTGGTCTACCAATATGGATTTTTGTAGGGTATCTTTTTCTACGATATACACATCTGGATTATTTTGACTTTTGAGAGCGTGTTCTTTCACAGAGACACTTTCTATAAAGGTGCAAAGCAGATTTTTTGTGTGTTGAGAATCTGCTCCAGCAATTAGAATGGAATGAGGAAATTTACCTGACTCCCAGGTTTTTTGTAGGTATTGCTTCAACATGTTTGAGAGAATCTGTTATTCTGTTACAGGTATTTTCTGGTCCTATAATTGCCATTATAGAAAATATGCTAGGGGAATGGGTTGTACCAGTAATGAGGGCCCTAAGCGGAGCAGCAATGTCTGCGAGACCAAGATTTTGTTGTTGAGCAAATTCTTTAAACACTTTTTGTAAACTACTTTGGGAGAAATTTTCTTGATTTTCTTTTATCAGCTTAACAATGGAGTCGATTAATGTGACGTTGGTTCTCATTATCATTCCTAGGGCATTTTCTTCGTATCTTAAGGGTATCTCCATTGAATACATCTTTGCAAGAGAGCTTAATTCATTTACGGTTTTGGCTCTAATTTTTAAATCTTTCATGCCTTGAGCTATATAGGCCTTAGATTCTTGGCTCAGAGGATAATTGGTACTTAATTGCGAAACTACCAAAGATATAAGACACGTTTCATCAAGATTTTTGATGTAATGAGCGTTGATATTTTTGAGCTTTTCTACATCAAGCCTTGAGGGAGCCTTGTTTATGGATTTAATGTGAAACAACTGTTCCATTTCTTTGCGAGAAAAGATTTCTTGATCTTTGTGACTCCATCCAAGTTTTACTAAATAGTTGCACAGTGCATCCGGAAGGTATCCTTCATTTTTATAGTAAGATACGCTCAAAGCGCCATGTCTTTTGGATAATTTTAGTCCATCAGGCCCATGAATCAAGGGAATGTGAGCCATTTGAGGAATATTCCAACCTAGTGCTTTGTATATTTGAATCTGTAAAAATGCGTTAGTTAGATGATCGTCTCCTCTGATTATGTGAGAGATTGCCATTTCGTGATCATCGCATACTGCAGCTAGCATATAAGTTGGACTACCATTGCTTTTTAGAAGAATGACATCTTCTAAATGTACGTTTTCTACTACTACTTGTCCCTGGACCAAATCATTTAAAGTTGTGGTACCCTCATGATTTATTTTTAATCTAACCACGGGATTTACATCTTTTGGATGAGCGCTTGCATCTAGATTTCTCCAAGGGCTTAAAGCTCTTTTATGATTTTGATCATAGAGCCTTGTTTTTGCATCTGTTGTTTGTGCCTCAAAGCAATAATAAGCAGCTCCTATCTCGATTAGCTTTTTAGCAATTGCTTGGTGTTTTCTTGCATTTTGGGATTGCACAATGATCGGCTCTTCCCATTTAATTTGAAGCCACTGAAGGCTTTGAATAATTTCCTCTGTATACTCAAGTGACACTCTGATCTGATCTGTATCCTCTATGCGCAGAAAAAATTTTCCGCCTTGATTTTTAGCAAACAGGTAATTAAAAAGGGCTGTTCTTGCTCCCCCAATATGCAGCATTCCCGTTGGAGAGGGAGCAAATCTTGTGATTACCTCAGTCATAGGGGGTTCATGAAATATATAGATGATTACTGTGCTTCTTCAAGCTGGATCCATTTTTGCATTTTTGCCTCTAATTCGTTAGTTACTTGATCTAATTTTAATCCAAGATCTGTTAGCTCTTTTGTATTAGATAAATCTACTTTGATTAGATTTTCTTCCAGAGAGTGTTTTTCTTGTTCTAGGTCTGAGATTTCTTTTGTTAGCAACTCTAGTTCACGTTTTTGACTATAATTGAGGCGTTTTTTCTCTAAATTAGGTTTATCAGCATTTTTTTCTTGCTTTGCAACTTTGTTCTTAGAGGCATTGATAGGCCTATAGCCCCCTATCACATCAATAATTCCCTCTTTAGAAAGAATTATAGTTCTAGTTACCAGTTGTTCTAAAAAATCTCTATCATGGCTGACGATAATCGCAGTGCCTTTATAATTGGAGAGATGATCTAATAAAAAGTCCAGTGTTTCGATATCTAGATCATTGGTTGGTTCATCCAAAATTAGAAAATTACTTTTTTGAGCTAAAATTTTTGCAAGCAAAAGCCTGCTAACTTGTCCTCCAGATAGATTGGACACTTTAGTATGCAACATCTTGGGATCAAAAAGAAATTGCTTTAGGTATGCTCCTGCATGCATTTCAGAGTCGTGTACCTTGATATAATGCCCTCCGTTAGGGCAGAGTGTTTCAAGCAGTGTGTGGTCTGGATTGATGGTGCTTTTGGTCTGATCTAGGTAAGCAATTTCTAGATTTTGTCCATGTATTACTGTTCCGGTTTTAGGAGTAATTTCTTTTGCGAGTATTTTTAGCAAAGTAGATTTTCCGCAACCATTAGGGCCTATTAGGCCGATTTTTTCTCCCTTGATAATTTTGTAATTGAAATTTTGTATTAAATTTTGGTCTCTATAGCCATGTGTGACATCTTTGATTTCAATAATAAATTTAGTTTTGCTGATTGCATCATCTTGATTTTGGCTAATTAAAGAGGTGGTATTTGCTTGTATGCGAGTTTTTACGTCTAATCTTAGCTTGTGGAGATTTTCAAGCCTTCTTTGATTTCTCTTTCTTCTTCCTGTAACGCCCTGTTGTAACCATTTAGTTTCGGTATCTAGCTTTCTGTTGAGTTTTAGTAAAGCGCTTTCCTCTTGGGCGAAAATTTCATTTTGCCATTCCTCAAAATATTTAAAACCTTTGTCAAATTTACGTAAAACTGTTTTTTCTAACCACCAGATTTTGTTTGTAAGGTTGCCAAGAAATTGACGATCGTGGCTTACGCAAATTATTGCTCCGCGATGTTTTTTTACCAAATACTCTTCTAGCCACTCAATGGCGGTAATATCTAGATGGTTTGTTGGCTCGTCTAGTAACAAAACATCTGCTTCTTGTGCCAAAGTTGATGCGAGAGCTACTCTTCTTTTTTCGCCTCCAGACATCGAATGGATAATTCTAGATTCTTCGACTCCAAGATACCTCATGTATGTAGAGGCGGTATATTGTGTGCACTTTGCGTTGCTGAGTACGAAGTCATTTGCTGTAATTTTCTCATCCATCAATACATCTTGCCTAAGATAGGATATTTTCAGTCCCGGACGTTTGAAAATGCTGCAAGAGTCTGCTTCGTATATTTCTGCTACAAGCTTTAAAAGAGTGGATTTTCCAGATCCGTTAGATCCTATGAGGCATACTTTATCTTGCTCATAAAGGTGTATGCTTGCGCCTTTTAGTATAACTTTGTCGCCAAAGCGTAAATTGGCCTCTTGCAAAGAGTAAATTGGGCAATCTGTTTTCATTTGAAAGATTCTTACGCGCAAAGAGTCTGGCTAGTTTGTTCTGACTTTATTCTAGGGCCGTATTTTTTTCTTTGCAAAAGTTTTGGCTGGAGGTGGAATTCTATTTCTGTGTATTTGGACTATTCTTCCACTGTTTAAGTCGTAGAGCGTCATCTCAACAGTTACTTTGTCCCCCTTTAACACTCTAATGCGATTTTTTTTAATTTTGCCTGCGCTATATGCTCTGATTTGATGCTGATTTTGCTGGTCCAGCTCAACTTTAAAGCTTCCCCCAGGCAGTATTTCTACTACTTTGCCCGTGCACTGTATGGATTCTTCCTTTGGCATTTATTAAAACAAGTTTTTTGTTGAAAAGCTCCTCACTTCCCAGGCATTGTATAAAAGATTCCTTTCATTGTCTAGTTACTGGTATTGCTCTAGAGATCTACTCAAGATTCAATCTAAGGGGAGCGTATGCATCTTTTAATTTCTAATTCTCCAAGTATGGCATCTTCAAGGCCAAACATTATTTGAGCATCTTTTTCATTTTGGTGATCAAAGCCTAGTGTGTGTAAAATTCCGTGAATTATCAAATGGGTAAAATGATCTTTTAGTGCTAGGCTGTATTGCACTGACTCTTCTTGTAGTATTTGGTATCCAAGTGCTAATTCTCCCATTTCAAGATTTTTTAAAGGGCTTGATAATAAGATTTTTGGATTCCGATTTTCTGCAGGAAATGCAAGAACGTTTGTGGGTTTATTAATTCCAAGGAAAGAATAGTTTAATTCTTGCATTTTAGCGTTATCAGTAAGTAATATGCATGTTGCTATTTTGTGAGGAACCCAGTCCCAATTTAAGACTTTTAAAGTAGTGGTAAGTACTTTTCTTAGGTACCCTTTTGAAGAAAATTTGTGATTGATCCAATTATCGTCTTCTATCAAAATTTCTAAAGTAATTCGCATTAGGATGTCATTTTTTCTAAATTGAGAAACATATTAGATGTCTACAGAATCTGGGCAAGAAAAAGAAGCAAAGACCGAGCAACCCACTCAAAAGCGTACACAAGATGCCCTTAAAAAAGGTCAAGTAATAGTTTCTAAGGAACTATACAGTTTTTTTGCCATTCTTGGATTTTTTCTGTGCCTAATTTTCTTGTTGCCCACCGTTACGACAAAGTATGCTCTTTATTTACGCGGCGTAATATCTAATGCGGGAGATTTTATAATAGCTGATGGAGGTCTTGGCAAGCTACTGCATAGTGTTCTAAGTAAAGTTGTATCGATTTGTGCTCCCTTTTTTTTGATTTTGCTGATTTTTGGATTGATAGCAAATTTTATCCACCATTTTAGATTTGTTTTAAGTTGGCATACTTTGCATCCTAGTTTATCTGTGCTCTCCCCTATTAGAGGATTAAGGCGGATCTTTTCTTTCAAAAATTTCATCGAGCTTTGTAAAAGCTGCTTAAAACTTTTGATAATAGGCTTGCTTTTATATTTCTTAGTCAAGAGCGGAATTGAGTATTTGCCAATTTATTTGGATTTTTCTGCTCAGGCTATCGTAAAGACCTTATATAACAAAATGTTGTTAATTGCAGGTTTTGCTTGTCTGATCATGGGCATAATTGCTTTTGCAGATTATCTATTTCAAAGGCATCAGTATTTTGCAAATCTTAAAATGACAAAACAGGAGATAAAGGACGAATACAGAGAGACGGAAGGAGATCCTGAAACAAAAAGGCGTATTCGAAAACAAATGATCAAGAATTTAAGATATAGCGTTGTTACTGCAATACAAAAAGCTGATGTTTTGCTTACTAATCCAGATCATGTGGCAATTGCTCTAGAGTACAAAGCAAAAGTTATGAATGCTCCATGTGTCACTGCAAAAGGATTAGGAGAATTAGCTATGCATATGAAGCATATAGCAAAAGAAAGTGGTGTTGTAATCGTAGAAAACAAGAGTCTTGCAAGATCTTTATATCATAACACCGAGATTAATCAGACTATTGCGCCTCAGTATTATGATGCTGTTGCACAAGTTATTGGATACGCATGTGAATTGGCAAAGAAGCGCCAAAAATGGTAGAACTTTGTTCTATAATAAGCATTCCGATTTAAAGCTGAAAAATCTCTTTTTACTGATTATCACGTGATCGTGCACGGTTATGCTAAATGTCGCGCAGGCTTGAACTACCTCCTTAGTTAATTCCACATCAGCCTTAGAGGGTTTGGGATCTCCGCTTGGATGATTGTGAACCAAAATTATAGCAGTTGCTTCGTGAAACAATGCTCTTTTCACTACTTCTCTTGGATAAAGAGAAGTTTGGTCCACTGTGCCAAGGGATTGTAATTCATCAGCCACGATAATATTTTTACTATTTAGAAAGATTATTCGAAATTGCTCCGTCTTCATGCTTCCCATGCTTGTTTGTAGATACTCAATTAGCGCATTCCAAGAGTTTAGAACGTGAGTGTTAATTATATTTTGTTTTAGCACCCTATTTAAAAATTCCCTGATTATCATGAAATTTACCAACATTCCCTGAGTCACTCCTTCAATGCTGAGTAATTTATCTGAATCTGCATATATTATTCCTGCAAGGTTTTTTAAATCCGCAAGCATTTGTTTTGCAATAGGTTTTGTGTCTTTGCGAGGCAAAGCCCAAAAAAGAGCTAATTCCAAGAGCTCGTAGTCTTGTAAAGATCCTGGGGACTTTAAAAACTTTTCTTTTGCTCTTGCTCTGTGTCCCAGAAAATGTGGTTCTTTTTTTAGTTTATCCATATGGAGGGCAGTGAGCATTTGTAGGAGATAATGTAAAAATTTCGCATCCCTCTTTTGTGACTCCAATTGTATGCTCAAACTGAGCAGACAGTTTTTTGTCTCGAGTAGTTACGGTCCATTTATCCACACTACTTACGATAGTTTTGTATGTCCCTTCGTTGATCATTGGTTCTACAGTAAAAAACATTCCTTCCTTTAATAAAAGACCTTTGCCTGGCTCTCCGTGATTGGCTACAAATGGATCATCGTGAAAAATTTTTCCTATTCCGTGTCCTCCGTACTCTCTTACAACTGAAAATCCATGTTGTTGTGCGTGACTATCCATTGCGTTTCCTACGTCGCCTAAAGTAGCGCCAGGTCTAACTGCTTCTATGCCCTTCATCATTGTTTCGTAACTAACCTGTACGATCTTTCGAGCCTTGATGCTTACGGCGTCTCCAACTATAAACATTCTGCTTGTATCACCATGCCAGCCATCTAATATAACTGTTACATCAATGTTTAGAATATCTCCGTTTTTGAGCTTTCTGGAATCAGGAATTCCATGACAGACTACGTGATTAATTGAAGTACATATGGATTTTGGAAACCCTTTATAATTTAAAGGAGCAGGTATTGCTCCGTTGTCTATTATATAGTCGTGACATAGATTGTTTAATCCGTCACAAGAGACTTCTTCTTTGACGAATGGAATTATATAATCAAGCACCTCTGCAGCAAGCCTTCCGGCAGCTCTCATTTTTATAAAATCTTCCTCAGAATGAATGGTAATTGACACTTTGCTTGTTTCTTTAAAAGGGCATTGGTTGCCATAATATCATGCTCAAATCATTGTTGTAAGACATATGATTATTGAGATTACTTTGGTACTAAAAGCTACAGTCTGAGGCTCGCATTAAATTTTTCGTGCATCAAGGCAATTATCTGCACTTGCACTTGCTTGATTTCTGCATCCGTAAGGGTGCGGTTTTCTTCTTGCAGAGTGTATGTGATTGCAAAGGATTTTTTACCTTTAGGAAGGTTTTCATTTTCAAATACATCAAATAAATTAACCGTTTTTATTATGTCTTTTCTTAACTCGGATATAGCTGTCAAAATAGGACCTAATCTGGTTTCTTTGTCTATTAAAAAGGACAAATCTCTTTTTACAGATTGATAGTTTGAAGGGCAATGATAGGGTTTTGCGGCAAAGCTTGAATTAAACTCTAATCTCTCTAAATATATCTCACTAATAAAAGCTTTGAATTTCAACTCTTTTGCAAACTTAGGGTGTAATTCTCCTATGTATCCCAAAACTAGATTATTAAAAATAATATTTACACATTTTTTGGGGTGGCAATGACTTGCAATGTTATCTTCCGAGTAAGTCAATTTTGCGACATCTATATTAAGACATTTTAACAGGTACTCTATGTCCCCTTTTAGGTCAAAAATGTCCGCGTCCTGTATTTTACTGTGAGGATTAATTTCTGCAATAGGCCCAGATTTTAATATCGCAAGTGTTTCTTTTTCGTCTTTTGGAGATATGCCCCAAAATACTGGGCCTATTTCAAATAATGATGAGTTTGTTACTCCCCTTGCCTGTCCTTTTTTCATTATTTGAACAAGGTTTGGAATTATGCTTTGCCTTAGACATGCAAGGTCTTCAGATATAGGATTTTCTATTTCTATTGGAACGACATTTTTTAAAAAATTAAATTCTTGAGATATATTTTTACTAACAAACGACCAAGTCATTGCCTCTATATAGCCAATTTGCACAAGAATAGTTTTTAGCATTTCTGCTTTATTGAATGGCTTTTTTATATATTGTGCTTCAAGTTTTGCTAAAGGGATTTTGTCATATCCGTGAATTCTAATGATCTCTGCTATTACATCACTTTCGGTTTGCACATCAAATCTCCAAGATGGAGGAGTGATTTCGTAATTGGATGAATTTTTTATTGCGAAGAAGCCTAGTTTTTTCAGAATTTCTAGAAAAACTTCTTCTTTGATAAGTATTCCTAAAAAATTCTCTATTTGATCAGGGCTGAAAGCAATAGATTCAGCCGAATTGATTCGGTTATCAATTATGCTGTTTCCAATTAATTTGCCTCCGCATATCTCAATACACATCTGTATTGCGATTTTTGCTGCATTTAGACAAAATTCTGAATCGACGTTACGTTCAAATTTGTACCTTGCGTCAGTTTGTATTCGTAGTTTTCTTCCAGTGCTTGAAATTGATGTGGGTTCAAATATAGCTGACTCGATTGTTATTTTTGAAGTGGTTATAACTACTTTGCTATTTTTGGATCCTATTATTCCAGCTATAGAGATGATTTCATTTCCAGATTTAACAATAATGTCTTTGCCTGAAAGCTGATATTGATTTTCATCAAGTGCGACAAAATTAGAATCTTTTTCTGAGTGTGTCACAGTGATTGGTCCTTTTAGCGCAGTTGAATCATACGCGTGCATTGGTTGGCCAAAACTGTGGGAGACGTAGTTTAGTATGTCTACTACTGGATGCACTCTTTTTAATCCAACATTTTCTAGCCTATAACTGATCCAATCTGGAGTTTCTACTTGAGCTATATTTTCAAGATGCCATAAAGAGAAAAGCGGACACTTTTTTGGATTCAATATTAAGGGCGCATTTAATTTTTTTGCTTGAACAGGGGATAGACTGGGTATCTTGATAGTAAGTAAACTTCCAATGCCTGCAGCGGCTAGTTCCCTTGCAATTCCGTATACAGAGAGGCAATCTCCTCTATTTGGAGTTACGTTGCAGGTTATAGTAACGTCATCTAGGTCAAAGTATTTTGTCAAATTATCTCCAATTTTTGCTGAGTCGGGTATCTCTAAAATTCCGCTGTCGCACTGTTTTGGCAGGATTGCGGAACTTAAAGACAATTCGGATCTGGAGCAAAGCATTCCGTAACTTTTTACTCCTCTAATTTCTGCCTCTTGTATAACTATTGAGCTACTTTTTATAAATGAACCTATAGTTGCAACTACTACGGATATTCCCGCTCTTGCATTTTGCGCGCCACAGATTATTTGTAAGACTCTATCATTCCCTATTTCTACTTGGCATATTTGTAACTTATCTGCTTTAGGGTGGGATTTGGTGGACAGTATTTTTCCAATCACAAAGGTGCTCAGTTCTGCTCTTCTATCGATTACGGATTCTACTTCAAACCCAATATTTGTTAATGTTTCCTGAATAATCTCAACTTCTGCATCTGTATGCAGAAATTCTTTAAGCCACTTTAATGTTAGAATCATTTTTGAGCACTAATTGATTTTTACTTATCGTATTTGATATCCAAATATACCAAATCCGTTATTTTGTAGCCATCTTTGGTCGGACTCAAACATGTGCCTTAGATCCTGTATGTTGTATTTGATCATAGCAAATCTTTCTATACCAAGGCCAAAAGCAAATCCTTTACAGTCTTTTTTGATGCCACAGTGTCTAAAAACTTCTCTGTGAATCATGCCAAGACCCATAACTTCCAGCCATTTTTGGCTATTTGGTATTTTTATATCTATTTCTGCAGAAGGTGAGGTAAAAGGAAAGAAGCTTGGCCTTAATCTCATTTTTACGTCAGGTCCAAAGAATCTTTGCACAAGTTCTGTGAGCAAAAATTTCATGTGAGCAAAAGTGCAATCATCATTTACCAGCACTCCCTCTATTTGATGAAACATTGGAGTATGAGTTGCATCAGAATCTTTTCTGTAAACCCTGCCGGCTGACATAAAACTAAATGGAGGAGTCTTGCCGTTCATTACTCTTATTTGTACGTTAGAAGTGTGTGTTCTAAGCAGCCTCTCTTTATTTAAATTTTCTGATTTATTGCTTTTGAGATAAAAGGTATCAAACATTTGTCTTGCGGGATGTTCTGACGGCATATTTAAAGCTGAAAAGTTATGCCACTCATCTTCTATATTTGGACCTTTTTCTTCAATAAATCCAAAAATGGATAGTATTTCTAATATTTCTTTTTTTGCTTGAGAGATCGGATGAATTCTGCCTAAAGATCTTGGTTTGCCTACAATTGTAAGATCGGTCCATTCTTGAGCAATTTCCTCTCCTAACTTCTTGTCTTCTAATTCTGTTTTTTTTATCGTAATCAAATCTAAGGCGTCTACTTTTAGCAGATTAATCTTTTTACCTAGCTCTGTAAACTCACTTAAGGGTGCTTTTTTAATCAGCGCAAATTGCTGAGTGATTAGCCCTTGTTTTCCCAGTAAATCTATTCTTATTTGTTCCAATTCTTCTTTAGAAGAACACTTGCTGATGTCTTTTATTATGTTTTTGATAAGGCCTTCTTGGTCCATATTCATAAATTTTTGCTAAATTACATTTACTGTATTGACCATAATCAAAGGAGATTTACCTAATCTCGATAAAATGATTTTTTTCAAGTATTTCTTTATGTTTTTATGTAGATCTTGTCTTAATTGTCTAGATCCATCCACTATACGACGCACCTGGCCGCTTAATTCTTTGATCAGCTCTTTATCTATATGTTCATCAAGACATCCAGGGCTAGTAAAGATTGGAGGATGAGTAAGTTTATGTTTTTTATTGTCTAACAGTAACGTAACAATAATTGCTCCAGCGTTTAAGAGAATTTTTCTTGTTTGTAATATTGGAGCAGATGTTGGCATAGTCACACATCCGTCTACTGCAAGGTATCCATTGTGGACGTTGCCTAAAATTTCAGGATTTGCAGCATCAAGTTTTACCACACTGCCGTTTTCTACTGTAAGGGCGTGTTTTACTCCAAGACTTTTAGCAAATTCGGCGTGTCTATATATGTGAGCGGGCTCTCCGTGTACCGGAATACTAATTCTCGGATTTACCATTTTATACATTTCTTTTAGATCTTCTTGGCACGGATGTCCTGATGTGTGGACAAAATGGCTTTTTTCTGTGAGCACAGTTATTCCGGAGATAGCCAGTCTGTTCATTATATGTCCGATCAGCTTTTCGTTACCGGGAATGATCTTTGAAGAAAAAATCACAGTATCGTCAGCTTTTAGTTTTATGGGGTGAGCTCCGTCTACTATTCTTCTTGTTGCTGCATTTTCTTCTCCTTGACACCCTGTTGCTATTACTAGTATTTCATTTCTAGGATAACGAGGAATATCTTGGTCATCTATGATGTTATCCATATCAAACACATATCCGCTTGCATTGGCAGCTTTAATCATTCTATCTATGCTTCTGCCTGTGAGGACTACTTTTCTGGAAGACTCTTTTGCTGCGATTAATATGCTTGCTACTCTGGCAAGGTTGGAAGCAAAAGTTGTCACAAGTACAAGATTTGGACAGCTTTTAATTAAATCCATTAAGCTTTTTTGCAAGTCTTCTTCAGATGCTGCTCTACCTGTAGAAAAAACGTTCGTCGAATCGCAAACAAGAGCTAAAAAGCCCTCTTTGGCGCAGCTTTGAACTAGATTTTTATTAGATACTGGGCCTATTACTGGTCCTGGATCAAATTTCCAATCACCTGTATGAAAAACATTGCCTTTTTCAGTTTTGATTACAAGTCCTTGCATCTCTGGAGAAGAATGTGTCAGAGATACGGTTTGTATTTCAAAAGGTTTTAGAGAAAGTTTTGAGTCGGGCTCTATTATTACTATTTCTGGAGAGTAAGGCAGATCATAATCCAAAAGTTTGAGTTTAAGAAGATTGGCAGGAAACCTTGTCGTAAAAATTGGGCATTGTAGCTCTGAGATCAGGTGTGGTATTCCTCCCATATGATCTTCGTGTGCGTGAGTTACAAATAGCCCTAATAAATTTGTCCTTTTTTGTATAATAAATTTTAGATCGGGAAGCAGTATTTTTACACCCGGAATATCATCTGCGAATCCATTACCGCAATCGACCATTAACCATTTTCCTTGATAATGATAAAGATTGGCATTAAGCCCTATTTCATTTGCTCCACCAAGAGGAACGAAGAGAAAATCTGTTTTGTATTTTTGTAAATTATGAACCATGTTGTCTTTTTAAGATTTTTTAAGAGATGTGGATTGAGATGCTCTATACAAATATTTGAGGAGGCTTTCGTCAGATATAGACTTTTAATTAAACAGACAAACCCTAACTGTTCTAAAGGGTGTCGATTGGTAAAGTTTGTGCAGTTTTGTTTTTAATTATCGGTATGACATTATGTACTGTGTTATAGAATTTTTGTAGATCTTTTACTGTATTAGTTTGCAATTTCATTAATTTTATGATTACTGGACTGTATGGTAGGTGGTGGGGGAGTATCTCTTGACATTACAAGGGACGCAGGTCGATCCGGGTTTTCCATCTTTCTGTGTCGTAGCGCCTCTTGTGCAAAAACTCTGCAATACTATTTTAAATACAAGAAGTGATATTAGTTACTTTACTCGCTCAAATGATAAGTGCCAAGTTTAGTCACGAACTTTCTGGACCTCTTGGAGCCATAAAAAATAGCGTTGAGTTTATTAATAATCCCAATGATTCCTTAAAGGATCAGTCTGTAAGATTGGCATCTTTGGCTGCTCATTCAGCGGTGATTAGGTTAAGGTTTTTTAGAGAATTATATGGATATAGTGACGAGCCTTTAGGTATTGCCAATCTGCAAAGACTGGTCAAAGATTTTTTTGCAGAAAAAGATGTGGAAGTATCTTTTATAAACTTAGATTTACTAGATTCTAGCTGGAAAACTAGCAATCATGCGAAACTTTTGCTTTGTGTTGCCGTTCTAAGCCAAGCTCATTTATCTCGCGGAGGGGAAATCAATATATCTTGCAAAGATAAGGAAATCTCAATCACTGCATGCGGGACTTGTGTCACGCACGTAGAAAGGTCAATTCTAACTTCTTTTGTAAAGCCCAGCAACATATCTATATGGAATGTTCACGAGTATTATGCTAGACAATTGGCAGACGATTTGGGTCTTAGGGTAGTGGTCTTACAAGAAGCAGAGGTTTGTTACAAAATTTCATCATAATGATTTTGGCAAAATTTGGTAAAACGCCTTCATCAACAATCGAGTCTTCTTATCTATTTATCTTGTCTGCTAAGTCTTTTGAGTATTACAAAAGCTTAACGTCAGATGGTTTTGGTGGGCCCGGCAGGGATTGAACCTGCGACCAAACCGTTATGAGCGGTGTGCTCTACCACTGAGCTACGGGCCCGCTTTCAATGCGGGGCGAGCGACCGGGATCGAACCGGCAACCTCCAGAACCACAACCTGGCGCTCTAACCAGCTGAGCTACGCTCGCCAATGAAATGGAGCGTAATTTATTATGTTTTATCAGTCAAGGATCTAGTTTTTGAAAAACGATTCTGTTTTTCTGCTGAAGGGACATTATCTTGTGATTGCAAAGGCTTAGAGTATGATCATTTGCAGATCTTTTTAATGCTTATTGGAGATGTAGAATCGTCATGTGGAAAGTTTTAGCCAAAAGGATGCTTTTGAGTATCTTATCCGTATTCTTTTTGGCTGGATTGTCTATTTTGGTGGATGCTCGCTACAATTCTGCCAATTTGTTGAGAAGAGCAACGGAATATTGCCTTACTAGCAAGGATATATCTGTGCGTATTGGTAACATAGTTCCTAGTTATTTTGACAGGCGTTTCATCATTAAGGGTTTGGAAATAGATATACAGTCTTCAAATGTTTTGAAAGTTGACGAACTTACATGTTTTGTTTCTTTGCAAAAAGGGGATTGGAATGTCTTTAACGCTAGTATAGATTCTTTTAACGTTAGCTCTCCATTGATTCCAAATTTGTGCTTTCAAAAAGTTAAGGCTTTATGTTCTTTGAATTTGATAAAAAGCAAGCATTTTGCATCTTTTAGGGATCAAAATAATAATGAAATAGGTAAAATTTTGATGCAGCCCGGAATAATTGAGGCTGAGTTTAGTCAAACTGATGCAGATGCAAAAATTCAGGGATCGGGCACTCTATCTCTTGTTTATCAAAAAGACTTTTTCCAAATTCAAAGTCATGGGAGTATCAACGGAATCGTAGTACCAATGTCTGAAATAGGCAAAATGTTAGATTTTATTCCCAAGGTCAAGTGTGACGTTGCTAGCTGTGATTGGAAAATTGATTATATAAAGAAAAGTAAAGAGAAAGACGAAATTTCTAATTTTCGCAGTTTTACCTTAAGCGCAAATCTTCTTAATTGTTTTGGTAATGCAAACCTTGCACCTATAAAACAAATTAAGGCTTGTGTAAATTTATGTGACAACAAGTTTATAGGTTCTGTTACTTCTGATGAACTTGGAAGAGGTAAGGATCATATAATTCAGCTTGAATGTAATAAGGGCAAGATTTTTGGATGCGGTTTTTTAGACGCAAGTTTGTCTCCTTTGATTAAAAGGTTGTTTTATTTAGGGAACGGAATGGGAGATTTTGTTTTTGAAAAAAAATTGAAATGGAATTATTCCCATGACATTGAGAATAGAGATTTTACTTTTGACATAGAGGGCAAATTTAACAAAGCAGATCTATTAATGTTGGATCAAAGTCTCGTCGTTTCTGACATTTTTGCCCATGCAAGTTTTAGACCAGAAGGTTTGAGTCTTGACGCCAAAGGAATTGTGTCCAAATTTAATGCTAACATTTTATACAACGGGACCTTTTCTAATGAAGGTTTGCATAGAGCAGAGATTAAGGCCCATTTGTCCAAAACAATTCAAACTCCTACATTTAGAGTTGAGCCTGGTTTTGTTTTGATACAATGTGAAATTACCAGGGATGAAAATTGTGGACACAAATTTTGGGCAGATTGCGATCTAACTAAACTAGGTTTGTTTTATGAGAAAATGGCATTTGAAAAAATGCATGAAAAGCATTTAATTTTGAAAGCTAATGGAATTGCTGATGATAGTAAGACTTTTTTTAATTTTAACCTGATAGGGGCTGATAGCTTAGCAATAGACGGATCTTGTAATTTAAATGGCTCCAATGTTTCTTTAGATCTGCAGAATGTATGTTACGACCGCAATAGTTACGGAGTTAAAATTGATATTTCTCCAAAATGCACAAAAACTCAAATCAAGGGAGAGGTTTTAGATCTTGCACAAGCAAATCTTTTAGATTGGGTAATGCCTACTTTTCAGGATAAAGAATCTCAATTAATAGTGGAAGTGGATTTTATGCACATGAAAAATGGCAATACTGTTAGTAATAGTTGCCTTAATTCCTTTTATAACGGTAGGTATTATACCAAATCGATGTTTCACGGTTATTTAGATAGTGGTGCTTTTGTAAATGTTACGCTGAAGTCTTTTGAGGAGCAAAGTATTGAAGAAAAATGGACTTTTGCTAGCGATAACGCTGGCGAAGTTGTTTCTGCTTTAGGTTTGTATGATGGAATGGATCTTGGTTCTTTAAAAATAGACTTTACTACAAATAGAAGCGAAGTTTCAAAGGATAATGTTTATCCATTTATTTCTGGAGAGGTAAAGATAGGCAAATTTAATCTCAGAGATGCTCCTCATCCTATATTGTCCATTCTTTGTCCCTCTATTTTACTGCGACCTTTTAGTAAAAATAAATATTTTGTTTTTGATTCTTTGGTTTCCAATTTTTATCTAGACAAAGGTGCGCTGAACATAGAAAAAGCTCTAGCAAAAAGCTTTTCTCATGCTGTGTCTGCACGTAATGTTCAGATTGCTCCTGGTGTTTCTCCAATCACAGTATCCGGAGAAATAGCTCCATCTTGGTATGGTATTGGAAGTATAGCTCGAAGCATACCAATATTTGGCCAAATGGTAAATCGAATGAAACTTCCGGGTTTTTGGATTCCATACAAGGTCCAGATTCAGATTTGATCATTTTTCGCTAGCAGGTTTAAGATGATTTTTAGAGTTATTCTAACCATGGGATGCCTATTTAGTTGTGTTTTGGTAAACGGAGGTTGGGGGTATGTCAAAGCTTTTGAGCAAGGGGAATGTTTTGGCAATCAATCTTCATTTGCCGATAAGAATCTGCAAAACAACCAAGAAAAAATTGACTCAGGATCTTGTGTGCAAGTATGTCACGCGCGAATAGCGGTTTTAAATAAGATTACTGCTAAAAGGGAGATTTTTGTCGTAAATTCTGATTCAGAAATTTGTGTTGGCAATTTGACTATCAAAGTCCTTGAATGCTGGAAAATCCTTGATCCCATTAAATCTGATAATTTGGTATTTTTAGAGATTTGTGAGGGCAAAAAGAACAAAAAGCAGTCGTTAATTTTTAGAGGATGGGTATCCGAAGTCCATCCTGGATATGCAACACTAGAGCATTATGAGTATGCTCTAGCCGTCATCGAATGTTTTTAAAGCCCTGCCTTCTCTATAAAGTAGTCTTACTCTATTTTTTGAAGCTTTTTAACTCAAGCCCCAATATGTCTAATTGCTCCTTTAGTACCTTTGATGGAGCTCCAACTAGCAAATCTTGAGCCTGTTGATTTAGGGGGAATGCTATTGTCTCCCTTAGATTTTTGGACTGAGTAAGTAGCATTACTATTCTATCAATTCCTGGTGCTATTCCTCCATGAGGAGGTGCTCCAAACTGTAATGCCTTAACCATGCCAGGGAAATTTTCATTTACCTTGTCTTTGGAATATCCCACTACTTCAAATACTGCATACAGCAGGTCTAGTTGGTGATTTCTGATTGCTCCACTAGAAAGCTCTACTCCGTTGCAAACAATATCATACTGATGAGCTTTGATAGTTAAGTACTCATTCATTGTTTTTGCTTTTTTGATAGCCTCTATGCCTCCTTGAGGCATGGAAAAGGGATTGTGGCTAAATTGCAATTGTTTTGTTTGTTCATCCATTTCATAAAAAGGGAAGTCCGTAATCCAGCAAAACTCATAACAGTCTTTTTTTATCAGATTTAATGTTTCTGCAAGGTAGACTCGCAATTTTAACATCAAGGAGCAAATTACTTCCGGTGCATCACAAATAAAAAATATAGTATCCCCGCTCTTGCTAGACACTGTGTTACAGAGATTATCAACTGTCTCTTGAGTAAGGAACTTTGCAAGCGGACCTTGAGGGAATGCCTGATCTTTAAACTTTGTGTACGCAAGGCCTTTTGCCCCTTCTCCTACAATAAAGCTTGTTGCGTCGGAAAAGAATTTTCTAGATAAAGCATCTGTATTTGAGACTTTGATGCATCTTACTACCTGGCCGTTTGATATACTTTCTGCGAACAAAGAGCAACTTCTTAAAATGTATGTTACATCATTGATTTTTAGAGGATTGCGTAAGTCCGGTTTGTCTGAGCCATACTCAAGCATCGAAGTGTGATAGGGTATTTTTGGAAATGGGGGTTTGGTTATTTCATAAGAGGAGAATTTACTAAAGATAGAGTGCAAAATTCTTTCTAGCATTACAAAAATTTCTTCTTGTGTCACAAAAGACATCTCGATATCTAATTGATAAAATTCTCCTGGAGATCTATCCGCTCTTGCATCTTCATCTCGAAAACAGGGAGCAATCTGAAAGTATCTATCAAAGCCTGCAATCATCAAAAGTTGTTTAAATTGCTGGGGTGCTTGAGGAAGAGCGTAAAAATGCCCCCTATGCAACCTGCTTGGTACTAAAAAGTCTCTTGCTCCTTCAGGAGATGAAGCAGTTAAAATTGGAGTTTGAAATTCTGTAAAACCTTCACTATGCATCATGAGTCTAATCTCTTTAATTATCTCAGAGCGTAGCATTATTTTATTGTGAAGAGCTTTTCTTCTTAGGTCTAAGAATCTATAGCTAAGAGTTATATCCTCTTTTGTATCGTCTTGAGTACTGACAGAAAAAGGGAGTTGGTGCGCTGGGCTTTCGATTTTACCGTTAATTAATTCTATCTCTATTTCTCCAGTATCAAGTTCTGAATTTTTGGTTTCTAAAGGTCTTGCAACCACTTTGCCTTCTATTGTTATCACGCTTTCTAGAGACATATTTGCTAGATTTTCATTTTCAACTTCTCTAGTGACGATCTGGGTGATACCGTAGTGATCCCTCAGATCTATGAAAAGCAATCCACCATGGTCCCTTTTTTTGTGTACCCATCCAGAAAGCTTTACGATTTGTCCTATGTGAGAAGATCTTAGTTCTCCGCAATTATGAGTTCTGTAGATATTCATGTTTTTTATTAATATTTATGCAATTTTTTGTAGCGCAACTTTTCAAAAATCCTGATTACAAAAAATGCTATGCAGCTTATTAAAGTCGAGGCAAATACATTTTTTAAACCAAAAGGTAAAGTAAGAGTTTCTAAAAAGATAAATGACCCTAAAGAAGCCGTAGAGCTTATCAACAACCCTATTTTTGAGATATAAATATTGTATAAGGCCGCTATTAAAGGCACGGCTATCAGAGGAAACCATATTCCAGCTACAAAAAAAGCTAAATCTATTGCGTATTCAAATTTCAGGGATGTAAAAATTGACACAGATCCTAATATTATGACCAAAACTTTAGCAAACAGGCTGCTTAAGATTTCGAAATTTGAACTTTTTAGAATTTTAAGCGGAGTAAGAACATCTTCTTTGACGCTTTCAATTGCTATCTGTAAAGACGCGTCTGCTGTTGACATAACTGCTGCAAATAACCCTACTATCACAATTCCGCTAATGCCTGCAGGCAATAAATGATTTACCAAGGTTGGTATTACACTGGTAGGACTAATTTCGGGGAATAGCTTTTTTGCGGCCAGGCCATTAAATGTTAGCAGCAATACACAGGCTCCGTAGAGGATTGATTTTAAAAACATCGCAGATGTTGTAATCTTAGGCGTACTGGCTATTAAATTGCGCTTAATCAGTGCCGGATCAAATCCCATGCAAGCAAATCCTAGAGCAGTCATTATTACTGGCACTAGTGAGATATTCTTGCCCTCAAAATGTATAAAGCTATTAACGAGCGTTTGTAGGCTTACTTTTTGAATACTAAGCAAACTTACTATGGGTATTGCAATCAAAAGGCTTATAAATTGAATTACATTGGTTTTTAAAGTCGATTTTAATCCTCCTATTAAGGTATAACAGACTACAACAGCGTAACTGATTAAAGCTCCTATGATAGGCTCTACGTTGAGTATGTTTACAAAAATTTTAGTGCTAACGTTAATCTGAATGGCTATATATCCTATTGAGACTGTACTTGCGCATATTCCGGTAAAAATTCTGCCGAATGTTCCGTAATATTCCTCCATAATACTGCCTATACTGCCTAGTTTATTTTTCTTAGCAATTCTTGGAGTAATGAAGATGCCTGCCACTATATCTGAAGGAATTGAGAGTAAAAGACCAAAGGCAATCGTTAGGTCACCGCTAAATGTTTTTTCTCCTAATCCAAATACTGTTCCTCCTCCTATTGAGTTCACAAACATAGCAACTGCAAGCGCGAAGTAGCTGTTTATAGATGGACTAGAACTTTTTTTGTCTGAACGTGAATCCTTGATTCTATAGTATATTGCAGTGCATATTAGTATTGCAAAGTAGGTAGATAAAATAATTTTATTGAGTAGCATTACTAAGCATTTTTGGTATTTTTGTTATGAGTAGTAGCGATGGTATTGCAAATAGTGTGACGCAAACGAAAAACCACGGCCAAGGTATGTAGTTAGCAAGGATTCCACTAAAAGAGGGAAATATGGCCTTGGATAAACCCAAGACACTTGTAAAAAATGCATAACTGCCAGCTGAATATTTTGCATTTGAGCAAAAAGAAGTAACAAGTATTACTCCTGCTGCCATTTTCATGCCTCCGGTCGTAGACTCAATAGCTGTGATTCCTGCCAATAGCGGAACGCTTTTCTCTGCTATGGCAATCAAAGAGTATCCCAAATGAGCCAAACCATGTAAAATTCCAAAACTTAGTAATCCCGATACTATGGGGATGCGCTGCATAAACCATGCTCCAATTATGGCGCCGATTGTGGCTCCAAAGTATCCAAACAATTTTCCTGAAGTTGCAATTTCTTTTGCAGTAAAATTGTGTTCCAATAGAAAAGGATTAAGCATTGGAATAAGCATATTATCTGGCATGTTGTAAAGTATGGCAAACAACAAGGCTACTAGAAGAGTTTTTTCTGGCTTTAATTGGCTAAAAGCTTTTCTTTGATCTGTCCAATCTTCAAGGACATCTTTATGTTTTGTTAAATAAAACACTGCTATCAATGGAAAACAAAGAATTATTATAACGTACGTCTTGTATATATCGTTCCAACTAAAATAATCTGAGAATATTATTGCTACTGGGCCAGAGCATATCATGCCCAGCCTACATCCTGTAACGTGCATGCCAGATGAGAAGCGTTGCGACACAAATTTTGACATTTGTATCCTAATTGCTCCAAAAAAATTATCTTGAATAGCTCCGGCTGATGAAATTATTACCGAGGCTAAGAGAATAAGACTTAACGAGCTAGATGGCTCAAGTCTACCCACCTTGTAGACAGCAAACCCTACTATCAAGTGTAGAAGCACCAAAATACTGGTCTTGTTGCCCAGCATCTTTGATAAATAAGGTATTTTTATTCGCTCTATATAGACTGTTAAAATAAAGCTCAGTGCATATGGAATTGAGACTATTGAGACTATTCCTAGAGTAATTGTGCTAGTGTTTGCTTGAGCAAGGCGGAAATTTAATGTACTTGTACTAATGGTTAGTATAAAGCCGGCCATAAAGCCAAATAAAATCGACATCTGGCCAATCCTGGCTTTTTTTATTAGGGACATTTAGGCAAATTCAAGATAAAATCGCCTCCATTCTAACATTGTTAAAAAACTGTAGCAAGGGCCTACATTCTTAGGTTTTTCAGACTTTGGCATTGATATCTAACTGTTCTTTATTTAATAAAAGTGAACAATTGTGCAGCATATTTTTTTATTGTTGATTCTTATCAATTCTCCAAAAGCTTTTGCATTTGAAGCTATATTTAATTCATGGAAAAAAGGTAAATTTGATCAAGCAATTGACCTTTGTGTTGCTTTAGATCAGAGGTTACTTGCAAAAACTATACGTGCATCTCGTCTTCTTGATCCTGGCTATAAAGGTCACTATTGTTCTGCTGCCATGGATTTTTTAAAAAAAAATCCAATGTGGATACAAAGAACTGCCATTATACAAAAAGGGGAGGCTTTAATGCATAGATGGTCTGCCTCAGATATCACTGCCTGGTGTGATAAATATCCCCCAATTTCCGGAAAAGCTCATAGGCTTTATGCTATGGCATCTGAAAAACAATACGCAATTACCCAAAAGACTATTTTTTTAATACGCAAAGGTTGGGTGCATGGATCTTTTTCACAAGCTGAATTTCAGGATTATTCGACTCGCTACGGACTTTGCTTAGATTCCAAGACGCATCAAGACAGGCTAAGTGCCCTGATTCTTGAAGAAAATGTTCCAGCTATAAGAGCTTTATTACCCCTTCTAAACGAATTTCACCGCAACAAAGCAAATGATTGTATTTTGTTACTTCAAAAAGACCAAAAATCCTTGAGGATTTTTTCTTCTTATGATTCAAGCTTAATGGATAAAGACCTGATTTATGCCTTTTTTAAATCTCATAAAGATAGCATTTTGATACCCAAAAAATCCTTGATTTTGTTATTTAATTCTTTGTCTAAATTGAATTTTGATCTGACATATTCGGGCCATTGGTCGGGATTGAGAGACGTATTGGCTAGAGCATTTATTGCTCACAAAGATTATTTAAGGGCATATAGGGTTACTAGCGATTCTACAAATGGTAATAAGTTTTTAGCAGGGTGGATTTTATTGAATTTTTTGAATAAGCCAAAACTTGCCTTGGCACATTTTTTACAGATGATGCAATCTGCCAAATCTTCTCATATTTATTCTAAGGGCTATTACTGGCTTGCTAAATCTTTTATGAGTCTTGGAAGGAACAAAGAAGCAAATGTGGCTTTTTGTAGGTCAGCATTTTTTTACAATACTTTTTACGGACAATTATCTTTGACCTCACTGAGAACAAAGAGATTTTCCGACTTAAACTCGGAGTTGAAAAAAATGCCTCTAAAAAATTACGAAGAAATGCTCAAAGTTGTGTGTCTTTTAAAGCAGCATGGGCGATATGATATTGCACGCCCCATGTGTAAAGTACTTTTTTCCAAGTTAACAAGACCCGAGATATTGTACTCTTTAGATTTTTTAGCAATTTCGGATAACTTAGACAATTCTTGCCATTGGAACTATATCATAGGAGAGTTAGCTGCAGAAAGAGGGGTGTTTGTAACAAAATATCTTTATCCCCAGTTGATAAGTTTGCCTAAAAATTTTGACGAAAGCTCTTTGGTTCATGCAGTTGTGAAGCAAGAGTCTGGATTTAATTCTAAAGCAAAGAGCAGAACAAACGCTCGTGGTCTGATGCAGATATTGCCTAACACGGGTCTTGGTTTAGCAAAATCCTATTCGATTGAGGCATCGCAACTGGATTTATTTGATTCCAAGATTAATTTAACTATAGGAAGCTTGTATCTAAAAAAGCTTCTGAGCCGCTACAATGGCAATTATGTTTTGGGGCTTGCAGCCTACAACGCTGGACCTAGCAAAGTATATCAGTGGACTAAAAACAATTGCAAACTTGCAGAAAACAGTACTATTTTTGAGGTGGCAGATTGGATTGAAAAAATACCATTTCTTGCAACTCGTGTTTATGTGCAAGGGGTAATTGCAAGCAAGACAGTTTACAAAGCTTTACTTAATGGTAGAAGCAGCATATTTATCCACAAAGATTTGGAGCCATTTAAAGCAAAATTAGTTCTAAAAATGGATAAAAAGAGATGATCAAAAAAGATTTTGTTGTATCTATGGGAACTCCTTAGCTATTTTTCTCTTTAAGTATAGTTCCATTGTAGTGAGGTATATCCAGGCAGCTAGATAAGCGTAGCGCTCCGTTTTCGTCAATTTTTTCTATTTTTCCTAGATACGTAGCGAAATCATTTTTCAAAGCTATTGTTTTGCCATCAAAGGTATATAAAATCTCGTTAATTTTAGCGCAGAATTCTTCAAAGCCCTCCTCAATGAATTTTTCTACATTGCGGCGTAAATGTCTGGAAAAAACTTCAATAACTTCAGATATGCTGTATTGATTGTTTGTCAAAGCCTTCATTGAGGTTGCTGGCTGCTCTATTAGGCTTAAATCGTTGACAAGTGTATTTACATTGATGGATATTCCCACAAGTATTGCATTTATATTGCAATCGTATCGGGTCACTTCCACTAATGCTCCAGATATCTTTTTTCCATGTACCAATACGTCATTAGGCCATTTTAATTTTGCATATTTTATTCCAAATGTTATTAAAGTTTCTACTACTGAGTATGCTGCCACTTGAGATATGGAAAAAATCTCAAACTTTGTAGATTTTGGAATGCAAAATCCGTAAGTTGTATAGGTATTTACGTTAGGAGGGGAAAACCAAGATCTTCCTTGCCTGCCATATCCTCCAGTTTGAGCAGTAGCGCTCCACAAATACCACTGATTCGAATCCAACTTGAGAATTTCCCTTTTAGCAATGAGTTGAGTGGAGTCAACCACTCCTAGTTTGTAATGATGAATTTGTTTTTCTGTCACGGCTTTGTGGATCTTGATTTATGTACTAGGGCTTTGAAAAATTTTTAAGAAACTTCACAGATCTCTTCGTCTTACATAAAGCAACTCTGGTTGTTAATCCAAGATTTGTTATTTTGAGGACGGGAATTACTAGGAGTGTATGTCTTAAATGCTAGGTGGTAGGGGTTCAAGCACCGTCGTTCCTAGGTCAGGTACAATTTTGTAAATTATTTTTAAACAGAATATGCAAGCTTAGTAATGGTAGCGAGGAAGGGATTCGAACCCCCGACCAATAGATTATGATCCTACTGCTCTGCCACTGAGCTACCCCGCCAAAAGGTACAAGTAAAAGCAACGTAAGTAGGGCAGAGAAAATAGATCACTGCCTTAACCATGAGGCTAACGTTTAGAGAACTGCGTGCTTTTACGAGCTTTATGCTTTCCGTATTTTTTACGTTCAACTTTTCTAGAGTCTCTGGTAAGCAGACCATTTCCACGGAGCATCGGACGAAGTTCCGGATTTAGTATACTTAATGCCTTGGAAATACCATGGCGCAAAGCTTCAGCTTGACCAGTGATTCCACCGCCTTTCACTGTGCAAAGTATATCCAGACTATCCCTATAATCGCTTAGAACTAAAGGCTCTATGACTTTATTGCTGTGTATGGTTGGGATAGAGTTTTCTTTGCTTGAAAAATACTGCTCTAAAGACATACGGTTGATCACTATATTTCCTTCTCCAGACTTGATCCATACTCTTGCTATAGCGGTCTTTCTTTTTCCTACAGAACTTATTCTAGAGGAAGAGTCTTTTGGCTGATTTGCAGTGCCAACGGCTGAGGAATCCTTCTTCATAAGATACTTCTTTTGACGTTTTTGGGGTTCATGCTGGCAAAATCATAAAAAACTGGACACTGACCTTCGTGAGGATGGGATTCTCCTGGATAAAGTCGTAAGTTGCTCATTAGAGCCTTTCTTTGGGGAGTCTTTTTTAGCATCCTAAGAATTGCCATCTCAAGAACTCTTTCTGGGTAACGTCCTCCAAGTATGTCAGATGCAGAGTCTTCTTTAATTCCCCCTGGGTATCCAGTGTGACGATAATACACTTTTCCCAGTTTTGGATCAGTTTTTTTTCCGGTAAGGTGAATTTTTGCTGCATTTACTACTATCACATTGTCTCCGCAGTCAAGATACGGAACGTATCCAGGTTTGTGCTTGCCTTTTAGTATTTTTGCGATGCTACTGGCAAGCCTTCCAAGTACAGCATCTTTTGCGTCCATTAAAAGCCAGGACTTTTGTACTTCTTTCTGTTTTCTAATTCCTGTAATTACTTTAGACACGGGGGGATTTTATTTGAATAAACTTAAGGGATTCTACGTCATCTTTTATTGATGTCAACTTGGGTGCTTTGCATAAAGTTACTCATTGTTACATTTGTTTGATTTATAGACCGAATCGATACGTTTTTTTAGAAGGAAATAAGTAACAAAAAAGCATACACAAACTGTTGCTTGAAGTATTACCAGACTGAAGAAACCCTTCTTGTAGATAACTAAAGATTGTTCACAATCCAAGTACTCAAGTGTTTTGATAGACATGAATTTAGATATTAGTGCCGTGGAAAGATTCCCAAAAGCAATAGACACAAGCACTATTGACATTGCATAACCTTTCATTCTTGCTGGGGCTAAAATGGTTGCTTGATGATAAGCAAACGGCCCTACTAAGGATTCCGCGCCTCCTATGAAACACAAAGATAATAGGTACAAGCAAGAGACCTTTCCGTTGATTGCTCCGCAGCAGCCAAAATATAAAATCAAAAAACAAAAGAAGGGGCCCATGAGCCCTATTCCAAATCTTATAAAGCCGCTCGTATGATTTTCTTTTTCTACATTTTTCCTTAAAATTCTGCTTAAAAATAATCCTGTCAAGATGGTGGCGCTGGGAGCTATAGATTGAAAAGCAGTGCTTGGTATTACATGGCCAAAAATTACTGTCTCAAGATTTCTTACCGTAAACAGATTAATTGAAAAATAAAGCTGAGATTGAAGGCTATAAAATACGGTAAGAAAAGGAATGATTAGCAAAAGTACTAGCAATTTTGGTCTTTCTTCTGAGTTAGCTTTAGATGCAATAAAAGCATAGTAAAGGCACAGTATCATCGCACTCCATCCGAGCATTCTAGATGCCTCTATACTGTAATGTAGCGCATATGTAGTGAGTATAATCAAAATGGCTAGAGTTAAAAATATTGCAGCTTGAGCCTTGATAATTGGAATTGATTTTGAGGAATTCACTGATATTTTGCCTACGTTTTGCAATAGACTTTCATATTTACTAAAAATAAAAAAACTGAATAACATTCCCAGGCTTGCAGTTACAAATCCGTACCTAACTCCCCAATTTTTAGTGATATATCCGCACATTATGGCCGACATTAATGCTCCTATATTGATGCAAACGTAAAACAGGGTAAATCCACGATTTTGTTTACTTGCTTCTTTTGGAAAATAACATGCTCCAAGCAATATTGTTAAATTGCCTTTAAAGATTCCAGTGCCTACTGCAATTAAGGCAAGGCCAAAAGTAAAGAATTTTTCACTTGTGCAAAAAGTGGATATAAATCCATAACCCAGTAGAGTAAGTATTGCTCCTATATTAATTAGGTACCTGAGGCCTAAAGCTTTGTCTGCTAATATTCCTCCTACAATTGGTACAGCAAACCCGATTGCAACAAAAAGCGAAGAAGTTGCGTATGCTTTTGTGTCCGAAAAACCTAAATTTGAGGTAAGAAATATTATAAGCAGAGAAGTTAGGCCGTAATATGCAAATCTTTCTAGTAGCTCTACTGAGCATATCATTGCTAAGAAACCGGGTTTGGCTAATTCTTTGTCCATAGAAAACTTGTATATCTTGAAAGTTGTTTATGAATACTCAGCCTAAAGGGCTATATAGAGCTTTTAGCAAGTGCCGCACTATATCACAGTATTTATTGTTCTCCAAGTTGTGCCAGAGGCTGAGTAAAAAGTAAGAAACTTCTTTTGTCTTTGGTTGATGTCTCTAGGTAAGAATAGATGTATAATTTGCAATATCGATTTTATTTAGGAAAAAGCAAAAGTTCATGGGCCAATTTGAATTTTTACGTAACAGAACTATCATTTCCTGCAAAGGAGTTGATTCTGAAAAATTTTTACAAGGGCTTTTTACAAACGACGTAAAACAAAATTCCTGCTATTCCATGATGCTGTTGCCTAGCGGCAAGTTTTTATTTGATTTCTTTATCTACAAAATCAATTCTGAGCAATACCTTATAGACTCCTCCAGTTTGGGGCTTTTAGACAAGCTACTTTTGTACAAAATGAGAAATAGAGTTGCTGTTGAAAATGTCAGTTACAAATACTTAGTGGCATTTTCAAATCTAGTTTTTGATTTTATGTCAGAATTTTATACATTTGCGGATTCACGAAATAGTAAAATGGGAGTTAGGTGTATTTTGCCAAAAAGCTTTTTGGAATCACTTATGTCTAAAAATCATGTAGGGCTATATTTAGAAGCGAAATATAAATTAGCAATTCCTGATGGAGATTTAGATATGGTTGCGGAAAAATCTTTTCCTTTGGAATTTGGATTAACAGAGCTTAAAGGCGTCAGCTATACAAAAGGCTGTTACTTAGGGCAGGAGGCAATTGCAAGGGCTTACCATACGGGCGTTATTCGTAAACACATATATAAGGTTAGTTCTGAAGAGGATTTAACTTTAGTGCCAAAAGGTAGCCAAATTTTATGTAACTCTGTTAAGGTGGGAAATTTTTGTTCTGGATATAAAAACCTAGGCATTGGTCTGATTCGTACTCAAGATTTTGATTTAAATGGAGAGATCATTCTAAACGGAATGCGAATTTATTTAGAAAAGGCCTCTTGGTATGGATAAAATTACTTGTTTGCCTTAAAGTTCAGCATTAAAAAATAAGATAGCCGGTAGTTATGAATGAAGATTTTATTGATAAAGCGCCCCCTACTAACATCAAGGCAGAGCAATTATTGCTCGGGGTAATATTACTTAATAATGAAGTGCTACATAGAGTCGAAGAATTTTTAAAAGCAGAGCACTTTTCACATCTCCTACACATCAAGATTTACGGGGCGATGCAAAAAGTGTTCGATAAATCTCTTCCTATATCCTCTGCCACGTTAGAGGGAATGTTGCACAGCGACAGTGATTTTATCTCAAATGGCAAGTCTGATTATTTAAACGCTCTGATCTCTATGGCAATCGGAGTGACAGATCCATATGGTTATGCAAAGATTATTTATGATCTAGCTTTAAAGCGGATGCTTATTGGAATTGCAACAGGCATTATACACACCTCTTACAGCTCTTCTATTGTGGAAGATGCTACCGAACAGATTGCTCAAATTGAAGACAAGCTTTTTAATTTAACTGAACAAGGAGCAACTGAGAGAAATTTTGTCTCCCTATCTAAAATAGTAAAAGTCTCCATAGAGGATGTAGACCATGCCAGAAAATCCCCTAAAAATATAACTGGTATTCCTTCGGGATTGATAGATCTTGATAAAAAACTTTCGGGCTTTCACAACTCAGATTTACTAATTATAGCCGGGCGTCCATCTATGGGGAAAACTGCTTTGGCTGTAAATATTGCTCTCAATATCGCACTTAACGATGAACCCGAGATTTCAAAAAAGTCTGTTGGATTTTTTTCACTAGAAATGTCCGCAGAACAGTTAGCACTTCGTATGCTTTCCATTCAAAGCTCTATAAATTCAATGCATTTAAAAAATGGTACTATAAAAGAAGAGCAATATAATTCTCTCAGAAAAAAGGCCGATATTTTAAGTGATACCAACTTTTTTATAGACGATACGCCCGCTCTCTCAATTGCAGCTATTCGAAGCAGGGCAAGAAGGTTAAAACGTAGGCATAACGTAGACATCATATTTATTGATTACTTGCAGTTGATACGCCCTAACAGTAACTACGACAACAGAGTATTGGAAATTTCTGAAATTACTCAAGGCTTAAAAGCGCTTGCTAAAGAACTCAACATTCCTATCATCGCTCTTTCTCAGTTATCAAGAGCTGTAGAGCAGAGGCAGGATAAACATCCTATGCTTGCAGATCTTAGAGATTCTGGAACCATAGAACAAGATTCAGACATCGTGATGTTTATTTACAGAGAGGAATACTATTTGAGCAGACTAGTTCCGGAACTTGGAAGTAAGGAATACGAGCAGTGGCAGAACAAAATGAGCTCTGTATGTAACTTAGCTGAAGTGATAATTGCCAAACACAGAAACGGTCCAATTGGTAGCGTAGGTCTGTTTTACGACAACAATCTTGCTAAATTTGCAAATTCAGACAGAAGGATTATTTCTAGCTGAAGCTCTCTTCGGTAGATTTGAGCAGCCCTTTTTCTGATTCAAGCCAGTGAGCCTTTTTATTACTGCATCCCTGCCTAAAACTAAAAGTAAGTCTGAAAGATTTGGTCCATCCTTAAGTCCAGTTAGTGCTAATCTTATAGGCAGAAAAAGGTCTTTGCCTTTTTTTTGAGTGATTTCAGATAATTTCTGTAGCCAGATTTTTGACGTATTTTCGTCGATCACTACTGGTAAAATGTTTGCAGCCAACTCTAGATATTGAACATCTATGTCGCTATATTTTGGTTCTTCCTCTAGAATTTTGCACCATAAGTCTATTTCAGAAATGCTTTGCACGTTGTACTTAATTTTTTCCCATAAATTTTGGGATAAGCCAGGAAAAGAACAAAGTTCTTGCGAAATTAGTGGTTGTTGCCACGATGTCAAAATCTTTGATGCTCTATGTTCAGAGTAAGGTTCTGCGTCATCCCTTTTTTGGAGCTTGTTTGACTTTAGTTTTTGCACAGATTCGTAGGATAAGGACTTAAGCAATTTTGCATTCATTTTCTGGAGCTCATCTTCATGATAATGCGTTTGAGCTTTGGAATAGGTGCTGATGTTAAAGCTTTTTACTAGATCCTCCATGTTTTGATGCAGATCAATAGGTTGGGAGGTACCTAAAAAAGTCATAAAACTGTTGATTGCCATTGGGTGCAGATATTGCCTCATGGAATTTAAATCTTCCCCTCCCTGTCTTTTAGATATTTTACCTTGGGTGTTATGAAGTAGACTCAAGTGACCAAAGTTTGGTACAAAAGCTTTTAATGCTTTAAACAGTTGTATTTGTATAGCAGTATTTGATACGTGATCCTCTCCTCTTACTATGTCTGTGATTTGTTCTTCTACGTCGTCTATTACAGAACTTAGCAGATAAGTTATTGTTCCGTCTTCTCGAAGGACTACGGGGTCACTCAACGTCTCGCCCTCAAATTTAACAGGCCCCTTTATGAGGTCTTTCCACGTTACTGTCTCATCTTTATTCAATAAAAATCTGTAGTGCGGAGTTCTGCCGGATTTATTAAATTGCTCAATTTGATTTTTAGTAAGCATCAGAGCTTGTCTGTCGTATATTGGCGGTTTTCCTTTTTGTATTTGCAGTGCTCTTTTACTTTCTAATTCTTCTTTTGCCTCATAACATGGATATATTTTTCCATTCTTTTTTAAATTTTCTACGACCGCTTTATACAGATCTTTTCTCTCTAGCTGATTAAAAGCTTTGTCCCAGTGTAGTTTCAGCCAAGATAAATTCTCTAAGATAGATAATAAAAACTTTATTTCACACCGCAAAGTGTCTGTATCGTCTATTCTTAATATGAAAAGACCATCTTTTTGTTTTGCGTATAGAAAATTGATGAGAGCGGTTCTGGCGTTGCCTATGTGTAAAAATCCGGTAGGAGAAGGGGCGAATCTAGTGATGCAAGACATAGCTAGTTAACTGATTAAAGCAAAGAACATTCGGCAATTGAAATCTTAAGTCTGAAAATAACCAGATTTAGATTTTGTAAGATTTTGTAAGTGTCTGTTTTGTTTGAACATCGGGCAAATAAATTCCGAATTTCTCATCTTTTGATGATATTTGTCCTCCGTATTCTCTAGCCATGAGTGTTAAGGCCTCTTTGGTTGCAATATCGACCTCTTTTGTAGAACATGATTGGATACTGTTGCTAAATACACAAAAAGCACCGTAAGTTGTAGAGCCAAAATTTAATACTTTTGCTGCGTTGTAAATCTCTTCGTCTTTTGCATCATCAGAGCATATAACGATTTCTTTTTTATGTCCTTTTTGGGATTTTTTAGGACATTTAAGTTTTTGTGTAATCAGATGAGGCAAAGATTTGGCAATCCAGGCTCCTTCTTCTGTGGATGCATACATTGTTTGTTGTAATGCAGGAAAATCTATCAGACAGGCGCTTGTTGAGGTTCTTCCTTTTTGTCTCATGAACATTACTATAGCAAAAAATGGTAAAGCCATTGCAAAGTTTGTGATTCCCTCAACAGGATTGATTAGGCAAATCTCTTCTTCATTTTTATACTGCTCTAAATCATTGATTTCGTCTGTAAATAACACTTTTATATCGCGATCTTCTTCAAAGAATCTTCGCATTTCTTGTTTTACTCTTGTTACTGAGCTTGATACAAATTTTTCTACGTCTTTGCTGTATTGCAAGTGAGCGAGCTCCATATGATCTCTCATAAGCATTCTGCTGGTGCGTCCTATGGACTTTTGTAAAAGATCGGTAAGTATTGTGGACATAATCTATTATTCTGCCTTTTCCACAAATGAGCCATCTTCCGTTTTGACAACAATTTTGTCGCCAACTGACAGATATGAGGGGACCAATACAGTTAGATCTTGAGTAATTTGAGCTTTTTTATAGGCTGCTTTTGCGGTTGCTGACTTGATGTTGGGAGGAGTGTCTTTAATTTCCATCACTATTGTTTGAGGTAGAGTGAGCTTTACAGGCTTTTCATTGAAGAAAGATAGTGAGACTTTTAAATTTTCTATTAAAAACTTTTTTTCTTCATTAATCAGATCCAATGGAACTTCCATTTGTTCAAAAGTTGTTGTATGCATTAGGTAAACATTTCCGTCAGTGGAATACAGATATGTATAAGATTCTTCTTGTAGATGTGCTTTTTTAACAGTATCGCTAGATTTGAACCTGTGATTTGTTTTAATTCCGTTAAGTAAGTTTTTCATCTCTACTTGAACATAGGCTGGGCCTTTGCCTGGTTTTGTGTGCACAGGTAGTTTAGTCACTACCCACAATTCATTTTCCAAAACCAAAATGTTTCCTGATCTAATTGAGTTAGCGCCTATTATGTCCATATCGCCATTGATAAAAGTTCTTTCAGAGTCATGGTACAGTAAATCACCTGACTAGAGAATAAAATTAATTACAAGTTCTATTTTAATGTAGAGTTTTTCTGCTCTAAAGTGCTGATTGCATGTCTTTTTGAATGTTGATTCAAAAACTGTCGCCAGTATAGGGGCAGAGGAGCGTGAAATTTATTTTTTTGCAAGCTTTCTATTGTTTTAGGTAATCTAATATAAGACGCGTGTAGCATCAAATTTTGAGAGTAAGGACTGTTATACATGTCATTATATTTTTGGTCTCCAACTATTGCTCCTCCCATCAAAAGCGCATGCTTTCTAATTTGATGCATTTTTCCAGTTTTTGGAACGTATAAAACGCACCATAGCTGATCAGAAAACTTTGTTACGACTCTATAATAAGATACTGCTTCAGTTTCATCTATCTCTGATTTGATCCACCCCTCTTTTGCTTTTGGTTTGCCATAAAACAAAGCTAAATATCTTTTTTCTATAAGAGAATTTTTAAAAGCATTGGCAATTTTAACTGCGGTAGGTCTATTTTTTGCAATCATAAGTAATCCACTGGTATCCTTGTCTAATCTGTGGACTATTCTCATTTCTGTTCCATACGTATTGTTCTGAAATCTAATTGCATCATCTACAGATATACTAATTTTACTACCTCCTTGTGTTGCTAATTTTGCTGGCTTAGATATTACCAGTATCTCTTCGTCTTCATGAACAGCAAGAGCGCCAAAGAGTTTTTTAGCAAGGCTTGCAGCTCCAATAGGAATTGATTTTTGATTTTTTCTATAGCTTGTTGTTTGAAATGAGTTTGGTATTGATAAAACCTCTCCTCCAGTAATTTGGAATTTTGCAGAACATTTTAAATGATTGATTTTTATTAATCCTTTTCTTACGGATCTTTGAATAATACTTTGAGTAAGTCCCGGAAAAGAGATGCGCAAGTACCTATCTAAGCGCATTTTACAATCTGGTTTTGCTATGTGATCCACTGCTTAAAAAATATCTTGTATTTTGTACAGCCTTCCTGGGCTTTGTTTTGCTAGCCATTTTGCAGCATTGAGCGCCCCTTTAGCAAAAGGAGACCTGTCTGTAACTTTATGAGAAATTGTAATTTCTTCTTGATTGCCTAAAAACATAATTCTGTGCTCCCCTACAACCTGACCTCCTCGAATTGAAGTAAAATGCACTTTAGGAGTAATTTTGGTTGTATGATTGTTAGAATCCAGCAGAGCCTCTTCAATCATGAGGGCTGTGCCTGACGGATCGTCTTGCTTGCTTTTGTGATGAATGTCTACTACCTCTATGTCAAATTCTTTGCCACCTAAGGTTTGTAGTGCCACATGGCTGAGTTTTGTAATTAAAGAGGCTCCAATCGAAGTATTTGCCGCGTAAAGTATCGGAATTTGTAAAGACGCGTCTTTTAAGTTCTTCATTTGCTCCTTTGACAAGCCAGTTGTGCAAATTAACAGTCTGGATTTATTGTTTGATAGTGCAGCGTGCAATAGCTCCTCGCATCCTTTACTTGAGGAGAAATCTATTACTACGTCAGATGTTTCGCACAGAGTGTTTGTATCAGTTCCTTCTAATTTGACGTCGTGAGCATAGGTCAAAAATGTTTCGGAATCTTTTAGTATTGCTTTTCTTAATGCTCTGCCCATTCTTCCCTTTGCTCCATTGATTCCTATAGCTATTTTCATTTTGACCCTTTATAGGATTGTTAGTTTAATAAACTGATTTTTGGCTAGTCAGATGTTTAGATTCACTTTTTTTAATATATACAAGTAGAGCAAGTATTGCTGAGGGCGTCATTCCTTGAATTTGTTTTGCTTCTCTGATAGTACTTGGACGCCTCAAACTGAGTTTTTCTTTTAGTTCTGTGGAAATACTATCTATTGAATTAAAGTCAATTTTGCTTGGAATCTCACATTGTTCCTCTTTTTTAAACCAAGAGATTTCTTTTTCTTGCCTCTCTATGTAAGCGCTGTATTTCGCCTCAATATTTAAAATTTCTAGCAAGGAATGATCTTCTTGGCATAAGTTTGGCATGAGAGTTTTTAATGTGTATACCGAGCATTCTTTAAGAGATAATATCTCATATAGAGTACGCTGTTTGCCATTTTTAAACTCGAGTGCAACATCGCTTGATGCAGCTTCAGCAAGATTTGTATCTTGCAAATTCTTACGTAAGCTGTTTATTGCTTTCATTTTTGACTCAAATACTTTAACTCGATTAGAATCCAGGCACCCTATCTTTATTCCAAGAGGAGAAAGTCTAAGGTCCGCGTTATCTTGTCTAAGCAAAAGACGATACTCAGATCTAGAGGTAAACATTCGGTAAGGTTCCGTTACTCCCTGAGTGATAAGGTCATCTATCATTACTCCTATGTATGCATCCGTTCTGTCTAAAATAAATGTTTCTCTATTTTGCGCTTTGAGAGCGGCATTAATGCCTGCAATCAGTCCTTGACCAGCTGCTTCTTCATAGCCTGTAGTGCCATTGATTTGACCTGCAAAGAACAATCCACTAACTCTTTTAGTTTCAAGGGAAGGTCTTAGTTCTTTTGGATTTATGAAGTCATACTCTACCGCATATCCAGGTGCGGTCATTTCTACATTTTCTAAGCCTTTAATGGTTCTTAAAAACTCTATCTGAACTTCTGTAGGCAATGAGTTAGAAATGCCGTTTGGATATACTAAAGGGGAGTTTAGTCCTTCTGGCTCTAAAAAAACCTGATGACTCGCTTTATCGGCAAATCTTTTTACTTTATCTTGTATAGAAGGACAATATCTAGGATTTTTACTGACGCTTTTTGACAAAGCCACTCCAGATTTATGTATATTGTTTCTTATTATGTCGTGTGTTTTTTGGTTAGTGTGAGTTATATAACAATTAACTTGGG
Source organism: uncultured Rickettsiales bacterium (assembly GCA_903952265.1). GTDB lineage: Bacteria > Pseudomonadota > Alphaproteobacteria > Rickettsiales > Rickettsiaceae > CAJBEU01. The sequence goes on from CAJBEU010000002.1 coordinate 62,585, forward strand.
GCACTAAAATAGATCTATTTAGGTAGGAAAACGGCACTGGCACATCATCTCCGGGTTGAGCCTCAAGCTTTGAATAGTCTATGGTACTGCTTTTTAGTCTTGGAGGAGTTCCAGTAAAAAGTCTACCTAACTCAAAACCATGTTTCTTTAGGGTTTGAGATATACCGTAGGATGCACTCTCTCCCATTCTTCCTAAATTCTGCACCGTATCTCCTATATATATTTTTGCAGAAAGAAATGTTCCTGTACATAGCACTAAAGTTTTTGTGTTAATCTGACTTCCGTCTTCTAAAATCACGCCATTTACTTCGTCATTTTTTATTTGAATATCTTTTATTTTATTCAGTATTAAGGAGAGATTTTTTTGAGAAGTAATGAAGCTACAAACGGCTTTTCTGTACAGATCTCTGTCTGCCTGAGCTCTTGGACCCCAAACTGCAGCTCCACGACTTTGGTTAAGCATCTTATAATGTATGCCTGCTTTGTCTATTGCTTGTGCCATTATTCCTCCTAAAGCATCTATCTCTTTTACAATCGTGCCTTTTCCAATGCCTCCAATTGAAGGATTGCAGGACATTTGGCCGAGATTGGAATCAGAAGGGGTAATTAGGGCAGTTTTTGCTCCCATTCTGGCAGACGCAGATGCGGCTTCGCAACCTGCATGCCCTCCTCCTACTATAACTACGTCAAAGCCTTGCATAGATGGATTATCGTACAAAAAGTGAACCTAAGGTGTGCTGCGCAGAGAGTCTCTATTCTTTTGTGATGAGTCTTTACCATTTTGATTAAAGATCCAACAATTCTTGTTAGAATTTTCGATAGAGTATCAACAATTTTTGTTAAAACACTAGTAAGAAAGACGACAATGGATCCAACAAAACACCAAGAGCAAGCTATGCAAATTGCTTTGCCTAACTCTCCTACTGTTCCTCCTAACATTTCTTCGAATTTAGTTCTGTAAAAAAAGTCCAAGGCTGAGCACTCTTTTGGAGGTTTCATATTTTTCCAAAATTCTATTTCCTCTCTTGCGACTTTGTAGGCGTCATCAACAAACCTGGATCCAGATTTTGGAGTTTCTCGATCTTTCCAAATTTTCACTTTTATGTCTTGCCTTACATCCTCAGGGATTGTGTTTGGTAAATCGTCCGGTAACTCCTTTTTCTCTAGATATTTGATTATCGTTAATGCGGGCTCATCTAGGTCGCTTGGATTTCCTGCAAATGTGCCTATTGCCACAATGAAAGCCAACAAAACAATTCCTGATCGTATTACGAAAGTCCCTGGGGTCAAAAAGCCATAAATTTTTCTGACCGGAGTTTTGAACACCTGATTTTATTATTTTGGTAGCGATTTATTTGGAGCTATTCTCATGATCATTTGTTTTCCTTCTAATTTTGCCTCAGAGTCTTTTACAGCTATTTCGGCAACTCTAAGCCAGATTTTGTCTAATAATTCTATGCCTTGTTCGCTGTGAGTGATTTCTCTGCCTCTAAATCTTACAGATATTTTTACTTGATTCCCTTCATTTATAAACTTTATTATATTGTTGATCTTAATCATAAGATCATTTTCTCCTATGCAAGGACGTAGGTTGATTTCTTTTAGTTGTATCTTCTTTTGATTTTTTCTAGCCGATTGCATCTGCTTGCGGCTTTCGTATTTCAATTTTCCGGCATCTGTGATTTTGCACACCGGAGGGTTTGCCTGAGGAGAAACTTCCACAAGGTCAAGGCCTTGCTCTGAAGCAATTTGTAAAGCCTTAGAGATCGATAGCACTCCGAGCATAGAGCCATCCTGATCTATGAGTCTTACTTCTGGAGAAGTGATTTCTGTATTATACCTAAAGAACCCTTTAGAAGACTTCTGAATACTCAAATAACCTCGATTATATTTTGTGAAAATTAAGAGTTTGGGAAACCTAAAATATGGCTGGAGGACTCAAGTGCGATCATGGACACACTCAGAGTTATCCTGACTGAATCAAGCTATCTCAAATTCTAGGGGGCATTATATGCCTTAGATCTACAAAGCGCAATACTGGAGAAATGTGCCTGGATTTTGTTTTGTATTTAATTTATGGGCGCTCATATTTCTAATTTATTCAAAAGATTTACGTAAAAGTAGTTTGTTCCGTTACCTTTTTGATAAAGTCCTGTATAGAGAAAATACTGGTTTTACCATCTACTGTTCTTACGCTAAGGGTTTGGTTTTTTGCTTCTTCCTTTCCTATGATCAATATGTAAGGAATTTTTTGTAAAATTAGATGCCGTATTTTGTAACTGATGGTGTCATTTGTTATGTCTAAATGTGTCCTGATGTCAGAATTTTGTAGGTGATTAAAAATAGCTAGCGCATAGTCATTGCACTCTGATACAACTGTTGCAATTGCGACTTGTATAGGTGCTATCCAAACTGGCAAGTTTCCGCTGTGATGCTCTATTAACATCCCTATGAATCGTTCGAATGTTCCAAGTATTGCTCTGTGAATAATAACTGGATGTTGTTTTTGCCCTTCGTGATTTATGTAATTGGCATCTAGACGCTGAGGTAAAATGAAGTCTAACTGCAGTGTCCCGCATTGCCAGCTGCGTCCGATTGCGTCTTTTAGATGAAACTCCAGTTTTGGTCCATAGAAAGCACCTTCTCCTTTGGATACGGAATACGGAATTTTTGTGCTCTCTATTGCCTTTATTAGTGCTTTTTCAGCGTGATCCCAGGTTTGGTCAGATCCAGCTCTATTTTGGGGTCGATCGGAAAATTTTAGAGATAAATCTTTAAATTCCAAATCTTTGTAAACATTTTGCAACAACTCGCAAAATCTCACAGTTTCTTCAGTTATTTGTTCCTGAGTGCAAAAGATATGTCCATCATCTTGTGTAAAGCTTTTTACTCTCATAAGACCATGTAATCCACCAGATGCCTCGTTTCTGTGACACGTACCAAATTCTGCCATTCTGATAGGCAAATCTTTGTAACTTTTGAGTCCATGGTTAAATATTTGAATATGGCATGGGCAACTCATGGGTTTTAGAGCTTTATCTTCTTCGTTCAATATGAACATATCCTGTTTGAACTTTTCAATGTGACCCGATTTTTGCCACAATTTGTTTGAACACAAAATTGGAGTTTGTACTTGTTGATAACCAGCAAATTTTTGTTTTTTTTGTATATATTTTTGTAGCACATCTAAAATCGTAAAACCCTTTGCGTGCCAAAATACCATTCCTGGCATATCTTCCTCGAAATGAAATAGATCGAGAGTTTTTCCAAGTTTTCTATGATCCCTTTTTTCTGACTCTAAAAGCATTTGCAAATGGTCTTTAAGATCTTTTTCGCAGGTCCATGCGGTTCCATATATGCGCTGCAAGGCTTTATTTTTGCTGTCTCCCTTCCAATAAGATCCCGATACCTTTAGCAGTTTAAAATGCTTAATGTATGAAGTATTGGGTCCGTGCGGTCCTTTACAAAGATCGACAAAGTCTTCTTGGCTGTAGCAAGTGATGATTTCTTCTTCGGGCAGGCCACAAATAATTTCGCTTTTGTATGGCTCATTAGCAAAAAGCTCTAAAGCCTTTTCACGCGACAAGACAATTTTTTTTATTTCCTGGTTTTTACGGGCAAGACTGTGCATTTCTTTTGTGATAATTGGCAAATCTGCCTCTGTGATAGGAGTTGCAAGGTCAATATCGTAATAAAATCCATTTTCTGTGACTGGACCTATTGCTATTTTGGCTTGGGGATAAATTCTTTGGATTGCTTGCGCTAAAAGGTGAGCTGCGTCATGTCTTACTATTTCTAAAGCCTTTGAATCACTATAAGTAATGACTTTAATGGGCGTATCAGAAACTACGGGATCACATAAGTCTTGCAATTTTTGGTTTGCAAAAATGGCTATAGGATCTTTAATGTTTAGAGATTGAGCTATTTTTAAGCCTATTGTCCCTTTTTCAAAAGCCCTATTCTCACCGTTTGCAAGGTGCACTGTAATCATGGAAATGCTTTGTATTGGAAATGTTGCATGCTTTCTTATGTCAAGTAGTATAGAATTGGGCAAGTTTTTTAGCAATAACAGTGAATTTTATAGGCTTTACAGCAGGGAGGTATTATCTTAATGCTTTTGGTATGTGGTCTGGGTAATGTGGGTAAAAAGTACGTTGACACTAGACACAATGCTGGATTTTTATTTTTGGAAAGTTTGGCTAAAGACTGGGAAGTAACTTTTAAACATTTCAAAAACTTAAACTCTGAAGTTGCCAAGATTTGTCTAGATGGGGCAAAAATCTTGCTTATTAAGCCCACAACTTTTATGAATAATTCGGGAACGGCTGTTTTAAGTGTGATGAATTATTACAAAATAGAAAAGGCGAACTTGCTTGTAGTGCATGATGAAATAGATCTAGTTTTAGGTAACGTTAGATTAAAATTTGGTGGAGGATCAGCGGGTCATAATGGAATCAAGTCTGTGGACGCTGCTTTGGGTAACGAATACTGGAGAATGCGTATTGGTGTGGGTAGGCCACCTCTAGACGTAAGCGTTGTTGATTATGTATTGGGGGACTTTTCAAAGTCTGAAATAATTCAGATTACAGATGTTCTGAATGATTGCAAAAAGCATTTTGAGAATTTTATTCTAAGGTATTCCAAGGAAAAATCTGACTCTAAATAAGGAAAAATTGTAAATGAGGGTTTAGTTAAATATATGGGATTAAAATGCGGTATAGTAGGACTGCCAAATGTCGGTAAATCTACTTTTTTTAATGCAATAACAGAAACTGCTAGTGCAGAAGCGGCAAACTATCCTTTTTGCACCATAGAGCCTAATAGCGCGATGGTTAAAGTAGAGGATTATCGGTTGTATCAATTGGCCGATATTGCTAAATCTCTTAGAATTGTGCCTGCGTTTATTGAATTTGTTGATATTGCAGGACTTGTCTCTGGTGCAAGTAAAGGAGAGGGGCTTGGAAATAAGTTTTTGTCTCACGTAAGAGAAGTGGATGCAATTTTACATGTGGTGCGATGTTTTGACGATGACGACGTAATGCACGTCAATGGCAAGGTAAATCCTATTAGCGACATTGCAACAGTAGAGAATGAGTTAATTCTTTCAGACATGAGCGTTTTAGAAAAACATATTGATAATTATGGGAGAAAAGCCAGATGTGGAGACAAGTTCTTTATCGAACTGAGAACTTTTGCTCTTAACTTGATGAAACTTTTAGAATCTGGCAGCGGTGTGAGAAGTCATCCTGATTTATTAAAAAAAGAGAAAGAGCTAAGAGAAATGCACCTTATTACCAGCAAGCCTGTAATATATGTGTGTAATGTTGCAGAAAAGGACATAGCAACTGGAAATTCATATTCTCAAACTGTATTTGATTTGGCTTCCTCCAGGGGCTCTTTTGCTTTTTATCTGTCTGCAAAAATAGAATCAGAGATTGCAATTTTAACTTCTAATCAAGAGAAAAAAGAATTTTTGGCTTCTTTGGGTGTTGTAGAGAGTGGTATCAGTAAAGTGGTAAAAAGGGCATACAATATCTTGGGATTAGAAAGCTATTTTACTGTGGGAGAAAATGAAACCAGAATGTGGACCATTAAAAAGGGCGCAAAGGCCCCACAAGCTGCAGGAATAATACACTCTGATTTTGAGGACGGTTTTATTAGAGCAGAAGTTTCGTCATACGAAGATTATGTTGCTTCTGGAGGTCGCTCAAAGTCTCGATCTGAAGGAAAAGATTATGTGGTTCAAGATGGAGATGTCATCAACTTTTTGTTTAATAAGACTCAATCTAAAAGTGTGTAATAAAACGTGAAAAAGTTGTCATTCCAAAACATTATATTGAAATTGCAAAGCTTTTGGTCAGATTTGGGGTGCACTATACTGCAGCCTTATGATTTGGAGATGGGTGCTGGTACATTTCATCCAGCTACAGTCTTGTCCCCTATGATTAAAAAGGATTTTTGGTATGTTGCTTATGTGCAGCCTGTGCGCAGGCCTACAGATAGTCGCTTTGGAAAACATCCAAATAGAGTGCAGCATTATTATCAATTTCAAGTGCTTTTAAAACCTACCCCTAAGGACATGCAAGACATGTATCTGCGTAGTTTAAGGGCCCTTAATATTGATGAAAATAACGATATTCGTTTCATTGAAGATGATTGGCAATCTCCGACATTAGGAGCTTTTGGTCTTGGATGGGAAGTGCAATGTAATGGTATGGAAATTAGTCAGTTCACATACATGCAGCAAGTAGCCGGTCAGTTGTGTAGGCCACCTTTAGGAGAAATCACATATGGATTAGAGCGTGTTGCAATGTATGTGCAGGGCGCAAGCTCGATTGCAGAAATAATCTGGAGTTATGACCCTAAAGGAGAGCCTATTTTTTACAAAGACATTGATTTTTCATCCGAAGAGGAATTTTCTCATTTCAACACTCGATATGCAGACGTGGAAATTTTAAGAAGACATTTTGCAGACTGTACAATTCAATGTGAAAAATTAGCAAAAGATAATTTGCCTTACGTAGCGTACGATTTTTGTATCAAATCTAGCCACTTATTTAATCTATTGGATTCCCTTGGAGCCTTAAGTGTTATCGAAAGAGGAGTTATGATTAATAAAGTAAAAGATTTGGCAAAAATGTGCTCCGTTAGTCTTATAAACAAAAACTCCTAAGCAATGGCAGATTTAATTTTAGAACTATACTCAGAGGAATTGCCTGTTTTAGCTCAAGTTTCTGCAGAGCAGGGTTTTGAAACTCTTTTTGGTCAGTCTTTAGAGAAAAATCGTATTCCATTTACCTCTTGCAAAGTGTTTTCAGGACCTTGCCGTATTACAATATGTGTTGATGGTCTTCCCATTTACGTAAATCAAGAACCTCAGGTTATCAAGGGACCTAAAACTAATGCTGCTAAAGAGTATGTTGAGGGGTTTTGTAGAAAATACGAAATTGACTACAAAGATTTAAAAGAAGAAGGAGAGTATTTTCTTTACCAAAAAGAAGGATTGCAGCAAGAGTGCAGAGTGATTTTAACTCGTCTAATTCCCGAGATTCTTGCAAAACATACATGGAAGAATTCTATGCGATGGGGAGAGCATAATTGCATATGGCCTCGACCATTAAAAAATATAATGTGTCTTTTTGGAGGTAGAGTTTTACACTTTTTCTATCACCATTTAGAAACCAATAACGTCACTTTTGGTCACAAGTTTTTATCCAGAAATAAAAATAGAAAACAGTCTTTTTTATCAAAGGTTGAAGTAAATAACTGGAGTGACTATACATCGGCATTAAAAAATAATGGCGTTTTATTGAATCGAAAAGACCGTATTAACAGTATTAAAGAGCAAGCATGTAGTTTGCTAGAAGAAGTTGGTCTTAGAAAGGAGATATGCCCAGATTTGCTGATTGATGTTGCTTGTAATGTGGAATTACCTTTTGTGATGCTAGGGAAAATACCAAAAGAACACATGTCTTTGCCAGCTGAAGTGATTGTTACTGTTATGAAGATTCATCAAAAGTACTTTCCCACATATTGGGAGAAAACCGGCCTGTTGGCTCCTTATTTTATATTTGTAAGTAACTGCGACTCAAGCGACAACATTTTACTTGGAAATGAGAGGGTTTTGAAAGCAAGGCTCGCGGATGCGCATTTCCTTTACGACAAAGATTTGCAAATTTCAATTGAACAAAGGTATGAACAATTATCTAAAATCGCATTTCATGCAAAACTTGGATCTATTCAGGATAAAGCCGCACGACTTGAAAAACTTGCAAATATTTTTAATTCGTACTTACAAAAGACTGAACAAGACTTGCTTATCCTTGCTGCAAGATTCTGCAAATGTGATCTAGCTGGCGACGTGGTTTCGGACATTGCAACCTTAGAAGGGCACATTGGTTACTGTTATGCAATCGCAGCAAAATACGATTTAGATGTTGCTCTAGCAATTAAGGATCATTATAGGCCAGCTGGTATCAAAGACTCTCTACCATCTACAGTTTTGGGACTTTGTTTATCTTTGATTGATAAAACTGACAGTCTTGTGGGAATGTACGTCGCTGGAGAGCGTTCTACGGGCAACAAGGATCCTTATGGTCTAAGAAGATCTGCTTTGGGTATAATACGTATTTTGGCCTCAAAAGACTTCTCTTTTTCAGTAGATTTAGAAGCTTTGATTTGTGAAGCAATCAAGCTTTACACAGTTGAAGAGAATGTTTTAGAATCTTTAAAGCAAGAAATCTTGGATTTCATCAAGCAAAGGCATAAGAATTTACTTAAAGCTGATTTTTGTGACTCGGTGATTAATGCAGTTATTGACTTTGCTGAGTACGACATTGCCAGTACCTACCAAAAATCTTTGGAAGTACAAAAATTTGTGTCAAGTGACATTTATGAATTTGTTTCTCTGTCTTTTAAACGTGTATTTAATTTAGTGAGCACTAACTCTGATCTTTTAGGGAAAGCAAGGAAAGATTTTTATTTAAACACTGGTAATTTGACGAGCTCTACTGCTTTGATCAAGATGTTTGGATCTAGATATTCAGAAGATCTAAAAGAGACTGCTATAGTGGAGATTCTTGAAGCACTAGACTCGTACGATTCTTCCACTTACGGACAAAGCTGTTTGTTGCGTCTTATCAGCCTTTGGAATTTGTCCAATGCTTTGAACAAATTTATAGATAAAATGAAAATATCTGAAAATTTGTTTCGTATCATTTTATTGTTTGAGGTGCTAGAACGTTTCAACAGCGTTATAGTTTTTGAGCGTTTAAATAGTTAAATTTTCTTAATAGTTTTGCAGGGGATAAGTTAATGATTAGCAGCAAAACGATCGCAAGGCTTGCTTGCGTACAAGCTCTATTTTTATACGAATATGGCCAAAGATTTCAAGATTTTGATGAAGCCATTAGTTGCATACTCTCTTACTATGCAGATTCTGACGTAGTAGATGATTTTCGTGGACACAAGGTTAGTTTGCATAAGAATTACTTTTTGGACCTTAGTAGTCTAATTTTAGAAAATTTGCCTTCAATAGATAAGCGTCTAGAAGGTATGTTTCATGGAAAAACAGATCTTATCAATCTTTCCATAATCAAAGTGGGGGTTTGCGAAATGCTCTATAAGGATAAAGTTCCAACAAAAGTTGTGGTAAATGAATTTAGCAATATTGCTGCAGCTTTTGATTTTAATCCAGCAATAGTCAACTCAATCCTTGATAAGATTGGCAATTCTTTATCTTGCGGCACTTTGCAGATCCTGAGTTAAAGTCTAAAACAACCGAGATATGTAAAATTCTAGTTTTTCTGGATCTTGTAGTATTTTATGCAAAGTAGAGATTATGCTCGTACTAAGTCCATGTCTTTGTGTTAGCAGATATAGCACATTACAGTTTCGTACTCCTTCAACTAGAATCGGATAGGAATTTAGCAAAGCTTGCCTTTCTTTAGAAGGAGTTTCAGATAGTAATCTTCCAAAGGTATTGTTGCGTGAATTTTTGGAATAAAAACCTAAAACCAGATCTCCTACTACTCCTGGATTTAAAATACTATTTTGTTGCACGTTGCCTCCGGATTTTTTGTTTATCATATAAGCAATATTTACTATGTCCTGCAAAGCTAGGGTAAACATCCAAGACTTTGTATTGTCACCGTAAATGACTCCATCCAGCATTCCAGCAAGTATTGCAGCTACATTCTTTACAGCTCCTGCTATTTGTATCGCTACTAATTCTTGTGTTGGAAATGCACTAAATGTGTCTGTGGACATAATTTGCGCTATTTCACTTGCTGTTCTGTAATCTTTAGAGGCTATCATGGTCGTGCTTTTTGTATTTCTGGCAACCTCCATAGCAAGATTTGGGCCTGCAAGAAAACCAAATGGAGCATTATACGTTTCAGAGATTTTGTCAGAAAACAGTTCTCCGTCTTCATGTAGGCCTTTAGTCGCTATTATTAGTCTTGTATCTGCAGTAATAAGACTGGTAGAAATTTCTTTCAAAGTTGACATTAGTACTCCTGAGGGAACCGCAATGACCAAGTAGCGTGTTTTTGATAAATCCGCAATGTTCAGGGTTACCTTAAGGTTAGTTGGTAAGCTAATGTCTGGCAAACCTGGATGAGTATGAGAATTGTTGATTTGCTCGTATATCTTTTCCTCTATTGTGTAGGCTAGTACGAGGGGATTTTTTTTGCACAACTGACTTGCTATGGCAGTACCCCAAGCTCCTGTTCCAATTATTGCAACATTATTTTCTCTGCTTGTAGAGAAATCATATCTAAATGGTGTATTGTTCATAAAATTTGTTTTATTTATAGTAGGCTAACAATCATTTGTCCTTCTTGTATCGCTTCTAACTTTGCAAGCACTATGGTTCCTGATTGAATATCTTTGTTAAAGATTTTTGCGTGTATGAAATTTTCTGTGTAGCCAGAATTGTCCTTTTCTACTAAAAGTTTGCCACACTTTCCTATATTGCTTTGCAAAAATTTATCCAATTGCTCTTTTCCTTTTTGAATCAGTATTTGTGTTCTTTCTTTTTTTATTTTGTTTTCTACCTGAGGCATTTTAGATGCAGGAGTATTAGGGTGAGCTGAATAAGGAAACACATGAAGATATTGTAACCCCGCTTCGTCTACCAAATTTTTCGTATTTTCAAACATTTGATCTGTTTCTGTTGGAAAGCCGGCTATAATGTCGGCACCAAAAGCTACTTCAGATCTTGTCTGTCTTACTTCATTACAAAAATTTATGACCTCTTCTCTGCTATGTCTGCGTTTCATTCTTTTAAGAATCATATTGTCACCTGATTGCATACTGATGTGCAAATGAGGCATGAGCTTTGGATGGTATTTTATCAGCTCCAATAACTCCGGGTCAATTTCTGCGACATCTACAGACGAAAGTCGCAATCTTTGTAATTCTGGTACCAGGTTTAAAATTCTATTTGTCGCTTGACCAAGTGTTGATTTTCCTGGTAAATCGCATCCGTAATCTGTGATGTCTACACCGGTAAGTACTACTTCTTTATATCCTACCTCTACTAAATGTTTTATTTGACTAATTATTGCACCTATGGGCACAGATCTATTGTTGCCTCTTCCGTAAGGGATCGTGCAAAAGGTGCATCTGTGATTGCAGCCATTTTGGATTTGCACAAATGCTCTTGTATTATTTTCAAAATGAGATACTAAATGCCCTGCTGTTTCTTTTATGGACATTATATCGTTTACTAAGATCTTTTCAGTCTGAGTTCCATAATAATTGACTGAATGCAGCTTTTCTTCGTTGCCAATGACCTGAAAAACTTCTGGCATTTTTGAAAACATTTCTGGGTCAATCTGAGCAGCGCATCCAGTGACAATAATTTTGGCTAATGGATTTTTTCTTTTTTGAATTCGTACCTCTTGCTTTGCTTTTTTTATAGCTTCCTTAGTAACAGAACAAGTATTAATTACTATACAGTCTTGGGCGTTTGCCTCTTTGAGTTTCATCTTTATGACTTGGCTCTCGTATGCATTTAACCTACATCCAAAAGTAATTACTTGGTTGGCGTTGCTTAAGTTGTGCATTAAAACTGATTCTCTTTTGTTAGATGAGCGCAATTTCAGTCTTGAAGTATGTATTCTCCAGTTGCTACTTTTGTAGCAGGGCCTTTCATAATAATATTATTTCCTTCTAAATGCATGTGAAGGTTGCCAAGCTTTAACAGCACCAAAGCTCTCTCATTCTCTACAAATCCCAATTTGCATGACGCAGCAAAGCTGGCACATGCGCCACTTCCGCAAGCTAGGGAAAGGCCCACACCTCTTTCCCATACGGTCAAATGAATGTCAGAATCTATTATGTTTACAAAATTTACGTTAACTCCTTTTGAAAAAAGTTGGTGAGTTGAAAATTTGCCGCCTAAAAGGTCCATTTCTGACTCTGACAGGGTGTCATGAAAGATGATTAAATGGGGGTTACCAACGTCAACACAAACCAACTCTCTGGGATTGAGTTTGTAAGTATTAGATAATTCCCATAGGGCTGCTTGAGATGGCATCCAGTTTTTGTCAAAATATGCGGCTCCCATATTGACGCTAACAATTTTGGATTGCTCTATAGTACAAATCAATCTTCTATTTTGGGTTTCTATATAAATTGGGTTGTTCTGTCCCGTCTTTTCTTCTATGAGTAATGCCAGGCATCTGGTCGCGTTTCCGCATGCTTCAGCTAAGGATCCGTCTCCGTTGTATATAGACATTAAATAGTGACGTAAGGAAAGCTCTGCAAAGAGTACAAGTTGATCGCATCCTATTCCTAGGCGTCTGTTAGCTACTGCTTTTGCAAATAAATTAAAGTCTTTGATATCCTTTGAGTGATTTGTATTAATCATTACAAAATCATTACCCAGTCCATGCATTTTGGTAAATGGTATTATCATTGCTTCTATTTTAGGTATTTCAAAGGATCGACAATTACATTGTCCTTTCTTACTGCAAAATAGAGGACTGGTCTGTTATTTTTACCTTCTACTTGACCTATAATTTGTCCAACAGATACTCTGTCTCCTTTTTTTGGAAGTTCCCCACACAAATATCCATATGCTATGGCAATGTTTGGATAGGATTTTATTGTTACTACTTTCATTGGTCCCCAGACTCCTGAGTAAGAAACTATTCCAGATAGTGCTGCTTTTACTGGGCAGTTTTTGTAAGCCAGTATGTGAATACCTGCTAAGGCTCCGGGCATGTTTTTCTTTTGCTTCATCTGCTCTTCAAAAGTGATCACCACCTTACCTTTTACAGGCCACAATAAACTATCCTTTGAAGCCTGAAGATCGTTGCTTTGATTTTGAGTCAATGATGAATTCTTTGCGTGCTCACTTTTGCCGCGATCTATTTCTTCTGACTCTTGTATCGGAGAAGTGACTGCATTGGCTTGTAGATCTTTAATTCTAAGTTCTGGAGGTTTTGGAATATAGACAAAGGTTTTTAAAGACGGGCCACTTTCAAAAAGCGTGGATTTTATAGTACTACAAGCACTCATTAAGGATACTGAGAAAAGGGTCAAGCAGATCTTGAGAAAAAGGTTAAAAAACATTTTATATGTTATCGAGATGATGATTTTTGGTTGTTATGGGCATTATGAAGGCTCAATCGACAGTTGTACATTTAACACAATTATTAAGGGTTGAAAACTACTAAAAATAATTTTCTTCATCTAGTTATAGTTTAACCTCACTTTAAAGTGATTAACAATTCCTCAGCTTGATGTAAATCTTTTACTATGTCAGCTCCACCAACAAATTTACCATTTACGTAAAGCTGTGGAATTGTGGGCCAATTTGAAAATTTTTTTATTCCTTCTCTGAGATCTTTTACCTCAAATACGTTTACATCCAAAAAATCTATTTTGTTGAACTGTAAAATCTGCACCACTTGGGCTGAAAATCCACATTGAGGCAGATTTTTTGTTCCTTTCATGAACAACACTATTTTATTATTTTCGAGTATTTCTGAAATAAAGCTAAATACTGATTGCAAATCATCTGACATGGTTGAGTGCGTTGTTTTATTTTATGATCAGGAGATTTTTAACTCTATTTAATCGGCGTTGCAAGGAATAACACTAAAGCTTATCATTTCTCATTAACCTGGTTACAAACTTTTATTCCTAGTGAAAAGTGTATCACAAAAGCTATCTCTCCTCATTATTTAACATTTTTGAGAAAAACAACTACATACCAACTGTAGAGCTTGAATATTCAAATCATTTCACTTTTCTTGTTGCCATCATTCTTTCAGCAAGAGCAACTGATGTTGGAGTTAATAAGGCTACAAAATCACTTTTTAAAGTATGCTCCACTCCAGAAGAGATTTTATCTCTTGGACTTGAAGGACTCAAGTCTTACATAAAAACAATAGGACTTTATCCTACCAAGGCTAAAAACATAATTTCAATGTCTAGCATTTTAGTTGAAAAATATCAAAGTAACGTTCCAAGTGACTTCGAATCCTTAGTGTCTTTACCCGGAGTGGGAAGAAAAAGCGCTAACGTATTTTTAAATACAGTATTTGGTTTTGACGTCATTCCAGTTGATACTCACGTTTTTCGCGTTTCAAAACGGCTAGGTATAGCAAAGTCCAACAATGTACTGGGAGTGGAAAAAGAATTATTGGCATGTGTGCCAAAACAGTATTTAAGCAGAGTTAGCAACTGGTTTGTCCTACACGGAAGATACATATGCAAGGCCAGACATCCATTATGCAAACAATGTAAAATTAGAGATTATTGTGAGTATTACAAAAAAGACTTCTAGAATTGTTTCCTCAAAAGAAGGATTTGAAATTCAGCATACCGGGAATCAGTGCAATCTATTGGTGATTTTGTTGCATGGTTATGGTTCTTCTGGAGATGACCTGATAAGTCTTGTTCCTTATTTAGAGGAAGGCCTGCCTGATGCTCATTGGTTTGCTCCAAACGGAGTACAAAGGATGCAGGGCTTTGGCTATAAATGGTTTGATTATGATACGGATAACATTGAAAAAATGCAGCAAGGTGTTTTAAGTTGTAGAAAACCAATACTTGAATTGATAGATAAAAAGTGTAGTTCTTTAGAATTATCCGAAAACCAAGTGTGTATAGTTGGCTTTTCTCAAGGAGGCATGGTTGCGATTGATTTGGCTTTATCTTCAGTAAAACCTTTTGCTTGCTCAATAAGTTTTTCTGGAGCATTTATTTATGGTATAGAAAAAGCTTTGACTAATATTCAAACTCCTTTATGTCTTATTCACGGAAAAAAGGATGAAGTTGTTCCTTTTTCTTGTCTAGATGTTTCTGTAAATCAGCTTAGTGCTTTGGGATGTAAGGTAAAATCACATGCAATTGACAACTTAGCTCACTCTATAGATTTTAGTGGACTTAAAATAGCAAAAGATTTCCTACTTCAAAACGTTAAGTAAACATTAACAATTAGGATGAATTTAGGCAAATAGGTTAGAAAATTTTGAGTAATCATTTGGCAATATGGATTTTATAGAAGACGAGGAAATAATAAGAATTATCAGTCACGAGTCCAGGAGACAAAACGATCACATAGAGCTTATCGCTTCTGAAAATTTTGTAAGTAAAGCTGTTCTTAGTGCACAAGGATCTATTCTTACAAACAAATATGCTGAAGGGTATTCAGGGAGAAGGTATTATGGGGGATGTCACTTTGTGGACCAGGTCGAAGATCTTGCAGTACAAAGATTGAAAAAACTATTTGGTGCTCAGTACGCTAATGTGCAACCTCACTCTGGTTCTCAGGCCAATCAAGCTGCTTTGCTTGCTCTTTTAAATCCTGGAGACACGATTTTGAGTATGTCTTTGAACGACGGAGGTCATCTTTCTCATGGACATAGAGTCTCTTTAGCTGGCAAGTGGTTTAAAATCGTCTCTTATGGGGTAAGGGCCGATAACTATCTTATCGATTATGATTCCGTGGATTCTCTTGCGCAAGAACATCGGCCTAAGTTAATTATTGCTGGGTGTTCTTCTTATTCTAGAAATATAGATTTTTCTATATTTAGCCAAATAGCAAAAAAGGTGAGTGCTTATCTCTTAGCAGATATCGCGCATATTGCAGGTATCATTGCAGCTGGATATCATCAAAATCCCTTACCTCACGCAGATGTTATTACTTCTACTACTCACAAAACTTTACGAGGACCAAGAGGTGGTTTTGTTTTGACGAATTCGGAAACTTTAGCTAAAAAGATCGATTCTGCTGTATTTCCTGGTATTCAGGGAGGGCCTTTGATGCATGTAATTGCCGCAAAGGCAGTGGCATTTTTAGAAGCTTTAAATCCGTCATTTAAGGATTATATAAAGCATGTGCTTGAAAATGCCAAAGTGCTGGCTGATGAGATACAAAAAAGAGGATATGAAGTGCTTACTGGAGGAACTGACAATCATTTATTGATGATAAAGTTAGAAAAATTAGATGGACAAAAGGCATCTGACTTACTGGCATCTGTTGGAATAGTTTGCAATAAAAACAGTATTCCCTTTGACTTACGTCCACCTTTACTGGCTTCTGGAATAAGAGTTGGTAGCCCCGCATGTACTACACGAGGTATGAAAGCCCCAGAATTTATCAAAATCGCTAATCTAATTGCAGATGTATTAGATTTAGGTATGAATGCAGATTTTTCCAAGCTAAATTCTATAAAAGCTGGTGTTGAGGCTTTGTGTAAGCAATTTCCTTTGTCCTACTAAATTGGCTGTCTGTTTATTTTTATGCTCTCTACGACCTTTGACAAACCTGTTCATGAGACTACCGTTGCTGTTGCAATGTCTGGCGGAGTGGATAGTTCTACCGTGGCCGCACTACTTTGTGAAGCTGGGTATAAAGTTGTTGGAATTACCTTGCAACTTTACGACGCAGGTATGATTGCAGGAAAAAAGGGAGCGTGCTGTGCTGGTATTGACGTTTATGATGCCAAAATGGTTGCAAATCGTATAGGTATTCCTCATTACGTTCTTGATTACGAAAGTAAATTTAAAAGCGCCGTTATAGATGATTTTATTGAGACATATCTACAAGGGGAAACTCCTACTCCGTGTATTAGGTGCAATCAGTCTGTAAAATTTAAGGATCTTCTTCAAGTTGCAAAAGGTTTAAAGGCCGATTGTTTGGCAACTGGTCATTACGTGTCTAAAGTCAAATGTCAATCTGGTTTTGAGATGCATAAGGCAAAGGATCATAACAAAGATCAAAGTTACTTTTTATTTGCTACCACCAAAGAACAGCTAGAATATTTGGAATTTCCTTTGGGTAATTTTGATAAGTCTGAAACTAGAAGACACGCTTTGAGGCTTGGGCTAGAAATAGCCGACAAGCCAGATAGTCAAGATATTTGTTTTGTAAATGGATCTTATGCGTCCGTGATTGAAAAAATTAGGCCTAATTCTCTTGTGCCAGGAGTTATAATGCATGTTGATGGGTATAAGCTAGGACAGCACAAGGGAGTTATAGGGTATACAATTGGTCAAAGACGTGGAATTGGTCTTGCATCAGGCGAACCTCTGTATGTAATAAAAATTGACTCGATAAACAACATATTATACGTAGGGCCTGAGCATCATCTTTATAAATCCAAATTTAGATTGAAAGACGTCAATTTTCTTTCAATTGATGAAGATTTTGAAGACTCAATTAATGTGCAAGTTAAAATTCGTTCAGCCGCTTCTCCTGTAAGAGCTCAGCTTTTTAAAAGTAATACTAAAGGGGAGATTTTTGTAGAGCTTTTAAGTCTTGAAAAGTCTATAACTCCTGGACAAGCTTGCGTTTTTTATGACGATCATAGGCTTTTGGGAGGAGGCTGGATTTCTAAGTTATAGAAATGATTATGTGTCGTTTGCTAAATTTCGTCTTTTAATGTATACACACTCGTTGCGGCTCTAGCTTGACAGGTGAGTGGTATTTTTTGCGAAATGCATATTTAGTTACTTTATTTGTTTTTCAAAATTGTTTTATGCGGTTTCATCTATGTGGTTCTTTCTCAGAAAACCTTTGTCTTCCATTCAGTCCACAAGGATTACGGGACTCTCTAATCTAAAAGCATTTGATCTGATAATTGTAGGAATTGGTGCAATGATTGGATGCGGTGTATTTACTATCACTGGCATTGTTGCTGCGGAATTTTCTGGGCCCGCTGTTATCGTTTCCTATGTTATAGGCGGGTTCGCAACTATATTAATAGCTTTGCCATACTCAGAGCTTGCTTCAATGTTGCCTACGAGTGGCAGCATATATAGTTATTCTCAGGTTGCTTTTGGAGAGGTATTTGGGGGGATTGCTTTGAGTGTTTTGGCATTAGAGCTTGTTTTTGGAAGCGTATGCTCTGCTTGTGCGATAGGTTCTTATTTTGCTTCCTTTCTTGATCAAGTACTGCACATGCAGATGCCTGTAAAATATCTTATAGGTCCTTTTGAGGGTGGAATTTTCAACGTGCCGGCAAGTATTGCGGCAATGGTCTTTGGTCTTTTGACCCTTATTGGAGGAGAGGGTAAAAACTTATTGAGTACAATTTTGGTTGCGATCAAAATCTTGACTGTAGTTTTATTTGTAGTTCTTGCCGTTCCTCATTTTGACGTAGCATATTTTACTCCTTTTGTGCCCTTTGGGTATGGAAAAGTATTTGCTGGGGCCGCTATTTTGTTCACTGGTTTTTCTGGTTTTAGCGTAATTCCTACTCTTGCTGATTATTGTCGTAATCCAGGTAGGGATGTAACTTTTGGAATTTTAGGTTCCGTAATACTAACCCTATTGATTTATATTGTCGTTGCAGTGCTGTTTATGGGGCTGTCTCACTATAGCGATCTAAATAGTCCCGATGCCCTTATTAGAGTGTTGATAAATACTGGTTCTCGTTATGGAGTCAGGTTTCTTTCTTGTGGAATAGTACTTGCCATAATAGCGGTGTTTATGATTTTGCTTCAGGCAACTGCAAGAATCTTTACAATCGCCTCTAAGGATGGTTTGCTACCTGCCTTTTTTCAACACGTAAATAACGAAGGTAAACCTTCATACGGAATACTTTTTTGCACCGTATGTTTTGCTTTGCTAGCCGGGTTGATCAAGTTTGAAGCAGCTGCTCAATCTGCAAGCATAGGTACTCTTGTGGATTATACTATTGCAATGGTTCTTGTATTGTTTTTTAGAAATCGATATCCAAATTTGGAAAGAAAATTTAAATGTCCTTTTGTGCATTTGCTGGTTTGCCTGAGCATCTCAATATCTATTTACCTTTTATACCAGCAGGGAGTTCAATCTAAATCTGCATATTGGAAAATATCTGTTTATTGGGTACTGGGATTCCTTATATTTTATTGGTTATATGGTTTGTTGCGTAATAGAAACAATGCTGACTTGATAGCAAGATGATTAGATCAGTCAGAGGTACCAAAGATCTATTTAAGGAGCAATTTCAGCTACATGAAGAGATTATTTTAGTTGCTCAGCAAGTATCAAATCGTTATGGCTTTAAGCGCTGTAGCGTTCCTATCATCGAGTACAGCGAAGTCTTTTCCAGAGCTCTTGGCGGGGAATCCGACCTTGTTAACAAGGAGATGTACACTTTTTTAGACCGATCTGGAGAGAAAATTACTTTACGTCCAGAGTTTACTGCAGGAATAATGAGAGCAGTTGTCACTGGCAATTATTATGATTCCCCTCTGCGACTTTGTTCGCATGGACCATTGTTTAGATATGATAGGCCTCAAGCTGGTCGTCAAAGACAATTTAACCAAATTAATTTTGAGCATATCGGAGTTTCTTGCCCTTTTGCTGATGCCGAGATGATTAAGATGTCTTGGGACATAATGCAAGCTTTAGGGGTCTTGGGCAAAATTAACCTAAGGATTAATTCTCTAGGATGCAAAGAGTCCAGAGCAGCTTATAGAAAAGCTTTAGTAATTTATTTTCAAAAGCGAGGATCCGAATTATCTGAGGAAAGTAGAGCAAAAATTTTGATCAATCCTTTGCGCATACTGGATTCAAAGCATCCTTTAGATCAGTCTGTGATAAATGAGGCACCTTCCATAGAGGATTACTATACGGACTCAGCTAAGAATCATTGGAATTTAGTAAAAGAGTATTTGAATAGTTATCTCGTTAACTACGTGATTGATTCTAAGCTTGTAAGGGGATTGGATTACTATACTCATACGGTATTTGAATTTTCAGCGCAGTCTTTATCTTCGCAATCCGCAGTATTGGGTGGCGGAAGATATGATGGCCTAGCCTTTTTAATGTTTGAGAAAAATTTACCTGCTGTTGGTTGTGCTATAGGAATTGAAAGGATTGCTTTACTGCTTGATCAAAAAGAACCACGAAACGACTCTGTAGTTTTAATTCCTATAGATATTGGATATGTACAAGATGCCGTTTCTTTAGCTCAGCAGCTTCGTTGTTTCACCAATTTTTCGGTAATGATAGAGCTAGAAGGAACTTTGAAATCACGAATGAAAAATGCAAATAAGCAAAGAGCTAGATGTGTAATTTTTCTAGGACCTAAAGAAAGTGCTGCGAAGGCTTATACTCTAAGGGATTTATTTTCTGGAGAAGAGTTGCTTTTGAAGGATCAAGAGATTATTAGTCACCTAAGTAATTTTTGAGTAAGCTTTAGACTAGAGTCTAGTCATTAATTATTTCTCTATAGATATTTCTTTGACTATAGAGTAGAATTAATTCGTACGGTGGGTTGATGGGTTTGTCAGCATGAGTTTTCTCTCTGTTGTGGTTATCATTCTGTTTTTCTTTACAGACATCTTTACGCATTTTCAGCATATTCTTAGGGCTTTGAGTCCTAAAATTCCTTCCTTTGTTTCCCTTGCATCTGGATGTGATTTTTTTTAAGGGTTATTTTAATAATTTGTAGCAAGTAATTGGATATGAATGCTCAATTGGGTGAAAAAACTTTTAGTCGTTCTATAGATTGGTCTGGTAAAGAATTGACTTTAGAAACTGGTAAGCTTGCAAAGCAAGCAGATGGAGCCGTTGTGACTCGTATGGGTGAAACCGTTGTACTAACAACTGTGGTGTTTTCTAAGGAAAAAGCAGAAAGTCAGGGATTTTTACCTCTTTCAGTGCACTACAGAGAAATGTTCTCCGCTTCAGGAAAAATTCCTGGGGGATTTATGAAACGTGAAG
Organism: uncultured Rickettsiales bacterium; assembly: GCA_903952265.1. GTDB lineage: Bacteria > Pseudomonadota > Alphaproteobacteria > Rickettsiales > Rickettsiaceae > CAJBEU01. The sequence goes on from CAJBEU010000002.1 coordinate 83,265, forward strand.
GCAAGCCTTCTGACGGGGAAGTACTAACCTCTAGATTAATTGACAGATCTATTAGACCATTATTTGCAAAGGATTTTTCCTATGAAATACAAGTCATTTCTACAGTATTATCTTATGATCCAAGTGCCGATCCTTCTGTGCTTGCAATCATTGGTGCGTCCGCTGCTATAGCGATTTCTGGATTACCGGTGCATCAAATAATTGGAGCTGTGAAGTTAGGCATGAAAGGAGAAAACGTTTTAGTTAACCCTACTCCTTCTGAACTTAAAGATAGCCGTCTAGATTTAGTAGTCAGTGGATTTGATGGTTCTATAGTGATGCTCGAATCTGCATCTAAAGAGTTGTCAGAAGAAGTCATTTCTAGCTCAATTGAAACTGGACTGAATGTTATTAAGCCAATCATAGACCTGATATCTGAGATGAAGAACGCAGTAGGAAAAACTGCTTTCGCTTTTGACCATCTAGAAGGTAATGATTCTCACGTAGAGAGCATAATCAATGCATACGGATCAAGTATCGCACAAGGTTTGAATTTGTCTGAAAAAGCTGAAAGAGTTGCTTATTTTACGCATCTTAAAGCTAAAGCAGTGAAAGATCTTCAGGCAAATCATTCTGTGGAAGATGTAAACAGAGCTTTTGCTAATGCCGTAAATCGTATTATGCGCAAAATGGTTGTTGCAGAAGGCAAAAGAATTGGTGGAAGGGATTTTAGCACAGTAAGAAATATTAGCTGTGAAGTTGGAATGCTTCCTAGAACTCATGGTTCTGCTGTCTTTACTAGAGGAAGCACTCAAGCATTGGCAACTGTTACTTTGGGAACGTCTGAAGACGAACAAGTAGTGGATAGTATGTCTGGAGATTTGAGAGAAAGCTTTCTTCTACAGTACTCTTTTCCGCCTTATTCTGTTGGCGAATGCGGAGCATTTCGTAGTCCTGGCAGAAGAGAAGTAGGACATGGACGTCTTGCATTAAAGGCGATTACGGGAGTAATGCCTAAAAAATCTGACTTTCCTTACACAGTAAGAGTGGTGTCTGAAGTTACCGAATCTGATGGTTCTAGCTCTCAAGCAACAATTTGTGCTTCTATACTCAGTTTGATGGATGCTGGAGTTCCTGTAAGGGAAATGGTTTCCGGAATAGCAATGGGATTAGTTAAAGACAACAACAAAAATATCATTCTCTCTGACATATCTGGAGACGAAGATAATTTTGGAGATATGGATCTGAAAGTTGCAGGAACTAAAAAAGGTGTCACTGCATTACAAATGGATAGTTCGATATTGAGTATTGATCTTGGTACGATCAAAGAGGTTCTTTCTCAAGCCAAAGAAGGAAGAATGCATATTCTTTCCGAAATGGGAAAAGTTCTTTCTGCTCCTAGAGAAAAACTCAGCTCTTACGCACCTTTGATGACAACGATCACAATTAAGAAAGAAGAAATTAGAGATTTGATTGGTCCAGGCGGGCGCTCCATAAAAGATATTTGTGAAAAAACTAAATCTAAGATCAATGTATCTGACGATGGTGTAGTGCAAATATCTTCTCCTAGCAAGGAGAGTATGCAGCTTGCTCTTGAGTCTATTCGTTCAGTAACTGGTGAAGGAGTAAAAGTTGGAGCAGTGTTTAGTGGAAAAATAGTGAAAATTATTGACTCAGGTGTGTTTGTCAATTTTGCTGGACCTAAAGACGGATTTGTCCACATTAGTGAAATAGCAGACGAGCGTATTTCTAGCATTTATGACTACGTTTCAGAAGGGGACGTTTCAAAATTTGTAGTAATTGGTGTCGATAAAGGCAGAGTAAGACTTTCTATGAAAGCTGTTAATGAAGATGGAACTGTTTCTAACATCGATCGTCCTGAAAGACGTAAGAGTGATTCTGATTCTTCCTCTTCTGGTTTTGGAGGCGGATCTAGATTTAGCAAAGGTGGTGACTCTGATTCTGGTTCTAGATTTAGTAGACCTCGTCCGGAGGGAGACTCAAAATTTGGTGGCGGTCGCCCTAGGTTTGGCGGAAGTGATGATAGATCATCAGCTCCTCGTAGAAACTTTCGTACTGACGACAGAAATGGAGGCGGCAACAGGAACAAGTAAGGCTCTTTTTCTGTGAGCCTAACGTGCTTGACTTTGTTTTAGAGAGACTACAGGATGCACTGTCCCTTTTGCTCTAACGAATCTAGTTCTGTCAAAGACTCTAGATGCTCAAAAGTTGTACGTAGAAGAAGGTTTTGTACCAAGTGTGGTGAGAAATTCACCACACTTGAGCGTGTTGTATTTCCCAAGCTACAGGTTTTAAAAAACGCGAAAACAGTAGAGTTTGATCAGAACATACTGAACATTTCAATTCAAAAGGCTTTTTTTCAAAACTCTTCAGAATTGGAATCAAAAGTTGAAAATATTGTTGATCTTGTCACAAAGGATCTTCACTTATTGCGCTTGCGGAAAATTCATTCCTCTCAAATCACGGATTCAGTAGTAAAAATATTGACTTCTATTGATAAAATGGTGGCAATCAGATTTGCTTTTTCTCACAAAGAGTTTGATTCTGTTGAAAATCTCCTTAAATTTATGCTAGAAGTTGATTCAAAATAGATTCTTCATCTATTGACGCGAATAGAATAATCCATACATCTATAGCTGACAGCTTCTGCAATGTTAGAGCTTGATATGGTTTGTTTATTTTCCAGATCTGCTATTGTGCGTGCTACTCTCAGAATTGTTGTATGTGCTCTCATGGAAAGCTTAAATTTTCTTACGGCTTCTTCAAGCAAAGATTTTCCTTGATCGTCTATATTGGTGTGTTCTAACAAAGTTTTTCCAGATGCTCTAGCATTTGTTGTAAATCCCTGGTTTTTATACCGTTCTGTTTGTATATCTCTAGCTTTTTGAACTCTTATGCTTACTGCTTTGGAGCTATCGGAAGCTGTGTTTTCGTATGCTGATATGTTAGAAACCTCTACATGTATACTGAATCTATCAAGTATTGGGCCTGAAATTTTGGATAAATAAGCTTGACCACATAGAGGTGCCTTGGAACATTGTTTTTGACTATCTCCTAGATGGCCGCATTTACAGGGATTCATTGCCGCAACTAGTTGAAAATCTGCTGGGTAAGTAATGTGCGAATTTGATCTGGAAATCAGCACTTCTCCAGTTTCTAGAGGTTGTCTTAGTGAATCTATTGTCGCAGAATTAAATTCTGGCAGCTCGTCAAAAAATAGCACTCCTTTGTGAGCTAATGATATTTCTCCAGGTTTTACCTTGCTTCCAATTCCGCCCCCTACGATAGATGCCAAAGACGCAGATTGATGTGGAGCTCTAAAAGGTCTAATTGATGTTAACTTGGAATCTTTTATGAGACCAGCAACGCTATATATCATGCTGCACTCTAATATTTCCTCCTTAGTCATTGAGGGCATGATTCCTGGTATACATTGTGCAAGCATTGATTTTCCAGATCCTGGAGGTCCGAACATAAGCAAATTGTGACCACCTCCGGCTGCTACTTCAACTGCTCTTTTTGCTATTGAGTGACCCTTTATATCTTCTAAATCTGGATAGTCTGAAATTTCATTTGTATAAGTAATAGGCAGAGGCTGACACAGAGTGACTTGACCTCTAAAGTGGTTTATTAGACCGAGTAAATGCTTAGGTGCTAATATGTCTTCATTTCCAGACCAAGCTGCTTCTTTTCCGTTGTCTAAGGGGCATATTATGCCTTTTGTAAGAGATGTTGCATGTATTGCTGCTGGCAATACACCCGGGACTGGTAAAATGGAGCCATTTAAATCTAATTCACCCAAGATTAAATAATTTTGAATCTCCTGATTGGGTAGTACGTCTATCTGGCTCAGTATTGCGCAAGCTATTGGTAAGTCAAAATGACTTCCTTCTTTATTTAGATGGGCCGGTGCTAAGTTAATTATGATTCGTTTTGCTGGTAATGCCAAACCCATGGAAGCAAGGGCTCCTCTCACTCTTTCTCTAGATTCTGCGATAGTTTTGTCTGCCAACCCAACTATGTTGAAAGTTGGTATCCCTGGCATCATTTGAGCTTGCACTGTAACGCTTACAGCCTCTATACCCTTAAGGGCTATGCTATTTACTATTGTAACTTGAGACAAAATATTTTTGACTAAGGGCTAAGAGTTAAATTTTGATCACTCCTAAAAGTATATTTATACTGACCAATTTGCTAGTAGCAGTAGATCTATTCTACCTTTTTTCTTACATTAATTGTATTAAAAATTTTTACTTGCATATGTTTAAAATGATTCGTGAGGGCACTGTGCGTTATTGTGGACATACTAGTTATTTTGATTGACAATGGCGCTTCGAACACCACTTTACAGTTGAGATTCAAGGGCGACATGGAAGTTTTTGATACCTTGGGTTTTTATATCAGATTTGACTTCGTATGTTAGCAAAACTACTAAAAATCCTGTGGCCAATTAAGGCTGAGGAGAAAAGCAAGTTTTGTTCAATGGCAATTTTAATGTTTACCATTTTGCTGAATCAAAACATAGTTCGCAATATTAAGGATTCTTTAGCAGTGAATCTTATGGGAGCTGAATCTCTGAGCTTTATTAAGATAGCTGTAGAAGTACCATGCAGTGTAATTTTTATATTTCTCTACACAAAGCTGTGCAATAGAATGAGGGCTCAACTGGTTTTCAGATTTATTGTTGGTCTTTTTCTAGCGTATTTTTTTGTCTTTTTGTTCTTTTTATTTCCTAATTTATCTGTTTTACATCCAGATCCTGAAGTAATTGCTCACTTAGTTTCGATACATCCCCACTGGCGTTGGTTTATTACCTTATGGTCTCAGTGGGTAATAGTATCTTTTTATGTTATGGGAGAATTGTGGCCTATAATAGTCTTTTCCCTACTATTTTGGCAGCTTGCAAATGGTATTACGTCCACCGAACAAGCTTGTAGATTTTATCCATGTCTAAGTCTTTTTGGTCAATCAAACCAGATTTTTTCGTCTAGCATTCTTGGGTATTTTACTAAAGAGAGTAATATCGCAGATTTGCTTTTTAGTGGTGGAATTGTAGCGGTCAGGTTGAAAGCTCTGCTGTTAATTGTTATATTTTCGGGCTTGCTTTGTCTTTTGATTCATTGGTACATGGAGCTTAAGGGGTACAGCGTTGTAGTTGTGAAAAGCTTTAGTCTTCCCTTAAGGCTTGGTGTGCGTGCAAGTGTCAAAATGGTTTTATCCTCACGGTATTTAATGCTGCTGTTCACTATAGTAGTGTCCTATAGTTTTTCTATTAATTTAATTGAGGGAATATGGATGTTTAAGGCGCGGCAGTTTTATCAAGATACTGCCGGCTTGATGAGATATCATGCCAAAATTTCTTTTTGTACGGGTGCTGTGACGTTGGGATGTGCTATATTTGGCGGATACATTATTAGAAGATTTGGATGGCTTAGAGCAGCGCTGCTTACTCCTTTAATGATGTTATTTGCCGGATCTGCATTTTTTATTTGCATTTTAATACACGAAGGTCTGAATGACTTTGCCATGAAATTTGGCTTTTCTGCTTTGGGTGTTTTGGTGTTTACGGGAGGAATACAAAATGTGTTAAGCAAAGGGGTAAAATATTCCATCTTTGATACCACAAAAGAGATGCTCTATATTCCTCTAAATCCTGAATTTAAGACTAAGGGAAAAGCTGCAGTTGAAATAATAGGACCTAAGGTGGGTAAAGCATTTGGTGCTGGTCTTCAAGCATCTATATTTTTTCTGTTTCCTCGCACATCGTATGATGACATACCTTTGATACTGATTTCTGTATTTGTACTGGTTCTGATTTGCTGGATCTACTCAGTAAAATCAATTCACGAATCGTACTCAGCAGTGTTAGACAACGAAGATTAAGTTAATGCCACCCTTTTAGCTAACAATAATATTATTGCAATTTAGAAAATGAAAAAAAAAGTTTTTCTCTCTCGGATAACCGAATATGGTGGCGATGGCCCTCACGTAGGGGTCTTGTATGGAGGAATGTCTAAGGAAAAGGATGGGTCACTTGCTTCTTCAAAGTGTACAATACCTGACGTGGGTGTAGACTTAGCAAGTACTTTGTTAGAAGTCCGGCCCTCAATCGTTTTTAATTGTTTACTTGGAACCTACGGAGAGGATGGATATATTCCTGGCATTTTAAAATCTTTAGGTATTCCATATACCCATTGTGGAGCTAAATCTTCTGGGATTTGCTTTCACAAAGACCTAGCAAGAAGGCTTTGTATTGAAAGTGGAGTGCTTGTGCCTAAAGGAGAACTAATTTCAGAGGGAAAAACTCAAACTTCTATTAAAATTCCCTATGTGATAAAACATACTGCTGAGGGGTCCAGCACATCAGTGGAGGTGATTTTTCCAGAAGACAATCGTACTGTAGAGGATTATGAGTTTACTTGTCGAGACTTAGCGTTAGTTGAGGAATATATAAAAGGTAAGGAGTTTCAAGTTGCAATTCTACGTGGAAAAGCTTTGGGATTGTTAGAGGTAAGGTTTCCTAACAGTAGGCTCTATGATTATAGAGCAAAGTATACTCCTGGTTTTTCTGAGCACATCGCTAATCCTAAAATTAGTCAGGATAGGCTTAAAGAAATACTTGCGACTGTAGAAAAGGTCTACAAGATTTTATCTTGTAAAAGTATTGCAAGAGCCGAATTTATTTATGTTCCAGAAACAGAGAAAATATATTTTTCAGAAATCAACACACATCCAGGATTTACACCGACTTCAACTTATGCAGAAAATGCTGAAATAACTTTTTCTGAACTTTTGCAAAGCATTTTAGACGGTGCCCGTTGCGATTGAGATTTATCCTTTATGCTATTTAGTAACCTTACCACAAGGAAAATACAGGCACATTTAAGAAATTTCATATTCATATTTAAGCTACTTTTGGTTTGTACGAGCGTAGTTTTAGCATACTTTGGCTTTCCTAAAATCTTGTACTTAAAATTTGCATCAGACATGAAGAAATCTGGGTTTTACCTGAATAACGTGGTAATTCATGGAATATCTAATTTACCCAAACAAGATGTTTGTCATTTTATCGACTATTCTGAGGACACCTTTATTTTTGATGTGGATCCTGTGGCAATTGCACGCAAAGTCAAAGACAATCCTTGGGTTGAAAGTTGTATTATTCGCAGACAATTACCAAATTCTTTGTATATAAAAATATTTGAACGTAGCCCAATAGCTATATGGCAGCACGGACATAGATATTACCTAATAGACCAAGATGGGTGTTGTATAGGAGGCAAACAGTTAGTTGGTTGTGAAAAATTTACTAAATTAGTTCATGTTGTTGGCAAAGGAGCAAATTTATATGCTCATCAGTTGATTGTGCAAATAAATGAAGATCCACTTTTAAGTGCAAAAGTTTGTACAGCAGTGCGCTATGGAGAGCGCAGATGGAACATTTTCTTAGACGAAATTGTAGTACAGATGCCAGAAAGAAATTTTTCCAGGGCATGGAAATATTTAGGTGAAATGCATAAAAACTGTAAGCTTTTCGGTTGTGGGATAAAATCTATAGATCTGAGAAACGAAAGCAAATTCTACATAGAATACTACTAGCTCAAGTTTGCCTTTCAGATGCTTTAAGCTGGGTTATTGCTGCAATTAGAACATTTTTGATTCCTAGAGGTTGTTCACGAGATACAGCATAAGGCTCTTTTTTTATGCATTGAGCTATTAGCTCCTTTTTTTGCAACAATATTTTTTCTGGTAAAAGGTCACATTTTGTCAGGCAAGTAATAATGGGTTTTGCCAGCATTTTGGGTGAATATTTCATTAGTTCCATCCTTATCGTATTACAGTCTTGCTCAATATCTGTGCTTGTACAGTCAACTAGGTGTATTATTGATTTGCATCTTTCTATGTGTTGCAAAAAGTTATGACCCAATCCCTTTCCTTCAGATGCATCTTTTATTAGACCAGGTGTATCGGCTATTGTATGCTTAATGTCGCCATAATATAAGGTTCCCAGGTGGGGTATTAATGTAGAAAAAGGGTAGTCAGCTACTAAAGATTTAGAGGGCGTTAGTATGTTCAAAAAAGTAGATTTTCCTGCGTTAGGTAACCCTATTAAACCAACGTCTGCGATAAGCTTTAGTTGTAAATTCAGAGACATTTCTTTGCCTTCTTCTCCGGGCACACTAGTGCGTGGAGCCTGATTTGTAGAAGATTTAAAACAGCTGTTGCCAGCTCCACCCTTACCACCATGTAGAAGCAAAAACTCCTCTTTATCTTTTGTAAAGTCGTACAAAAGCACCATGCTTTCAGCTTCATATACCTGAGTGCCTACTGGAACTTTCAAAATCAGATCAGGGCCTGCTTTGCCTGTAGATCTGTTTTTTCGTCCAGGGCTTCCATTTTCTGCAAAGAAATGCCTCTGATATTTATAAAAAATTAGGCTGGATATGCTTTCTTCAGAGATAATTTTTACACCTCCCCCCTTGCCCCCATTGCCGCCGTTAGGGCCCCCTTTTGGTGCAAAGATTTCTCTACGAAAGCTTGAGCATCCATTTCCTCCTTTTCCACTGCTAACATGAATGGTAGCTTGATCGCAAAATTGCACTTTAAAAATGTCTTAATTATTTGAAAGAAAACTAAAAATTAGTGATACAATCGACATATGATTTTAACATAGTTACTCTTTCTGTGAATAATACAGCTGTTACGATAAAAGGTCTAAACAAAGTTTATCAAGGAAAAAATGGTAAACAGTTCTTTGCTTTACAAAACCTAGATCTAGAAATACCTCGCGGAAGCTGCTGCGCGTTATTGGGACCTAATGGGGCAGGAAAATCTACACTGATTAATATTCTGGCCGGAAGCGTAACTAAGACTTCCGGCACGGTGAATGTTTTGGGATACGATCTTGATCAAGATTCAAATTTGGTAAAGCAAAATCTTGGAGTAGTACCTCAGGAACTATTTTTAGATGTATTTTTATCTGCTTACGAAGCGCTAGAAATACACGCTGGTTATTATGGAATTAGATCAAAAAATAGAAAGACGGATTTAATCCTAAAAGCTTTAGATTTAACTGAAAAACGGGATGCAATACCCAGAAGCTTGTCTGGAGGCATGAAGCGTAGACTTTTAGTGGGTAAAGCTTTAGTGCATTCACCGGAGGTCCTAATTCTAGACGAACCAACCGCAGGAGTAGATATAGATCTGCGAGATAAATTGTGGGAATATATTCGAGCTTTAAATAAATCTGGAACCACTATCATTCTAACTACACACTATTTGCAAGAAGCAGAAAAGCTTTGCGACTATTTTGTTTTTATCAATAAAGGCACAATCTTATCTTACAAGAAAAAAGAAGATATACGATTATGGACTGATTCTAAAAAAGTTATCGTGAGGTCGCTGAAAAAATTGCATTCAGTTCCGGAATCACTTCTGCAATACAATGCAAAATTAGAGGATGAAGGTTATGCACTTTCAATGTTCTGTGCACTTGAATGTTTGACTCGGGCTGTAGACTTTGCTTGCAAAGAAACAGAGGTTATAGATATCGAAATACCTCCAACAGATTTAGAAACTGTTTTTAGGCAAATTATATTTAAAGACGCCTCCTCAAAACTTTAGAGATTTGTGACCTTATGTAATTTTTGTAAATTCCACTTGGCTTTCTGGGTTGCTTTTATTTATATTTAAGCTACTTCTGGTTTGTACGAGCGTAGTTTTAGCATACTTGCGAAAGCAACCTCAAATGGTCAATCAGGCAAAAAGCTGCTTTCTTCTAGCCTAAGTTTTTGATTTTATTGGATAGCCTGCTGACTATTCTTGAAGCTTTATTTAGATGGAGCACTTTTTTTGTAGCACCCTGCATTATTGCTTTTTGCGCTATTTGAAATGCAGCAAGTGCAGAATCTTTATCTTTGGCTAACAAAACTTTTTTTACACAAGTTTTGATTTTACTAATTCTCATTTGATTTATAATCCTTCTCCTTTCGTCCCTTCTAGCAGCTTTTCTAGAAGAAGGAGAGTCTCCCCACCAGGCAACACCACTTTTTCTCTTTAACATAGGATAACCTTTTACTGATCAACTTGATTTTCTAGTTTTTTTTCTGTTCGCAGAGTATGTGCTCCTTTTTCTTTTTCATCTCTGTCCAAAAGCTCTATGTATGCAACAGATGCCATGTCTCCATGCCTAAACCCGGCCTTTATTATGCGAGAATAGCCTCCAGGCCTTGTGGCATATCTTGGGCCAAGCACGTTTAGAAGCTTATCTACGGCTTTTTCATCCTTAATGCTGGCAATTAGGTATCTTCTGGTAGACAAAGATGAGGTTCTTGCTTTTGTAATCAATTTCTCCACGTAAGGGCGCAACTCTTTTGCTTTTTGTAAAGTAGTCTTGATCTGTTCGTTGAGCACCAAAGAGAGGGCCATGTTAGACAACATAGCGCTTCTATGGCTACTGGTACGATTTAGCTTACGCCCGCTTAATCTGTGTCTCACGGCTTACCTCGTTTATTAAAAACAGTCTGTTTTATACTTTTGTGCCAGATCTTCTAAATTTTCTGGAGGCCACTCGGGTATTTTCATTCCAAACTTTAATCCAAGAGATGATAATACTTCTCTTATCTCATTTAAAGACTTTCTTCCAAAGTTGGGAGTCTTAAGCATTTCAGCTTCCGTTTTTACAACTAAATCGCCAACGTAGACTATATTGGCATTTTTTAAGCAATTCTGAGATCTCACGGTCATGTCTATTCCGTCTAATTTTTTAAGAATAGCAAGATCAAAAGGAGGTTTAGAGTCTTTTATGTTAGATTCTTCTTGTATTTCTACGTCAAAGGATATGAAAGTCTGCAGCTGATCTTGTAAAATTTTGGCTGCAAGACCAAGAGCCATTTCTGCGGACAAAGCGCCTGAAGATTCTATGTACATTACAAGCTTGTCGTATCCTATTTTTTGTCCAACACGGGCCTCATCTACCTTGAAGGAGACTTTGTTAATTGGACTAAAAAGCGCATCTATCCATATGGTTCCTGGAGTAACTTCTCCATGTTCGTTTGCTCTGAGAGAATCGGCTGTTACGTAACCTTTTCCATTGTCACAAACAAGATGCATTTTCAGTTCTTTTGCCTCTGTTATTGTGCATATGTGATGATCTGGATTCAGAATCACGATCTGATCGTCTACTGCTAGATCTTTAGCCAGAATTACTTTAGGTCCGAAAAACTGCAAAGCTATTTGCTTTTTGGTTTTGGTATTGAGCTTAATCTTGGTAGATTTTAGGTTTAAGACCAGATTGATCATGTCTTCTTCTACTCCGGAAATTGCAGAAAATTCGTGCAAAATTCCGGGGATCTGTAGGGCAACAATTGAAGAACCATGCAAAGAGGAGAGTAAAACTCTTCTAAGCGCATTACCAATTGTTGTGCCAAAGCCCCTTTCAAGAGGAGCGATGGTGATCTTATCTACGTGTCCATCTATTTTTTCAAACTGAATCTTTTCAGGCTTGATAAGTGAAGTCCAGTGTTTATTGATTGACATATAGGTTAGATCGAGTAGAGACTGACAATTATTTTTATACTCTTCTTTTCTTTGGTGGTTTTACACCGTTGTGAGGTAGGGCAGATACGTCAACTATCTGAGTAACTACAAATTGCTGACTAAACAGCGCTCTCAGCGCTGACTCTCTTTGAGGTCCGGCTCCTTTTACGTTGACTGAAATTGTTTTCATGCCATGCTCTTGAGCATCTTTAGAGGCAGCTTCTACTGCGACTCGAGCCGCGTATGGAGTGGACTTTTTAGTTCCCTTAAATCCTTTTCTTCCTGCACTTGAAGAAGCCACAGTGTTTCCTTGTGTGTCTGTAAAGGTCACTATGGTGTTGTTAAACGTAGCCAATATGTGGGTTATCCCTAATGGAACATTTCTTTTTTTCTTACGCTTTGGAACTGCTGTATTCATGTATTAACATTAATTTTATTTGTGTGCCAACGATCTTATTTCTTAGCTGAAGCTTTCTTTTTACCAGCTATAGCAACAGCCTTTCCTTTCCAAGTTCTTGCATTAGAATGGGTGTTTTGACCTCTCACCGGCAACTTATTGGAGTGTCTTAGGCCTTGGTAGCATTTTATATCTTTTTTTAACTTTATGTTAAGACTTACTTCTCTTCTTAAATCTCCTTCAATTTTGCAGTCAGTCTCGATAACTTTTCTGAGATTTACCAGTTCATCTTCAGTGAGAGACTCAACCCGCTTGGAAGGATCAAGGCCAACTTTTTCACAAATTCTTTGCGAAGAGTGAGGGCCTATTCCGTATATGTAGGTTAGAGCTATAACAACCCTCTTGCGCTGGGGTATATTAACGTTTGCTACTCTTGCCACAGTGTGTAATTCAGTTAATAAAAAAAGCGAGTCTCTTTGCTCTATAAAAAAGGATCCTAAAAAGGGACCAGTTACAGAAGGGAAGAGCCGAAATGGATCTCTGAATCAACAAAGAACTCATAGGAAACACGACTTTAGCAGCCGGCAATCCCTGTGTCAATAGATCCGTCAAGATTCTTTTTGCCAAGAATGTATGCAGTCCTTTATTTTGGTAAAAACCTTTTCTGGTGTATCTTGAGCATTGATCGTATTCAAAATTCCTTGTTCTAAAAAATAGTCAATTACTTCTATAGTTTTCTTTTGATATTCAGCAATTCTATTTCTGAAGGTATCTTCATTATCGTCTTCTCTTGTTATAAATTCTCTGCTAAGACAAAAGTCACATTTTTTATTTATCTTGGAATCTTGAGACTCGTTGTACACTGCTTTACAGGCAGCGCAAACGTATCTTGTCCTGATTCTTTCAAGCAAGAAGTCTATGCTAATATCTAGGTGTATTGCGCGTATATTTGTTTTATGATTGTTGATTAGGAATTTGGTTTGCTGCATGCTTCTTGGATATCCGTCTAAAACATAGCTTGCACTTTTATTTCGATTTAAAGTTTTTTCCACCATTTCGTTTACCGTATCCCCTGGAAGCAAAGATCCAGATTTTAGCATCTCTCTTATCTTTGGATTTTGGGTTGCTTCCTCTCTAAGTAGATCTCCTACTGATATTTTTTCAAAAGCTAGTTCACTACTGATCAGGCTAGCTTGAGTGCCTTTTCCTGAAGCTGGCAGTCCTATCAAAACTAATATCATGAACTATCTTTTTTTAATCTTTTTTATCAGTGATTCGTATTTACCACTGAACATAAAGGTTTGTATTTGGGTTAGAGTGTCTAGTATCACATTCACTACGATTAAAACGCTAGTGCCACTTAGAGCAAAAGTGACTGCAAGCTCTCCAAAAAGAAGCTCTGGAAGTACGCATATGCAGCATAGGTATAGGGCCCCTATTACCGTTAGTCTCATTGATACGTAACTAAAGTATTCAGCTGTATTTTTTCCTGGTCTTTTTCCTGGTACGTAAGCACCATATTTTCTGAGATTTTCAGAGGTTTCTTCTGAGTTAAATATTGCAGCCGTACAAAAAAAGCTTATTGAAGTGATTAAAAACATATACAGAAGCAAAAACAACGGCTTTCCTTGACCCAGATAAGTTGCAAACCAGTTTGAAATCTTGGAATCAAATTCTATTAAATTGAGCATTGTGAGAAAAAAAGCCAATAATGATCCTGCGAAAATCGGAGGAATTACCCCAGAAGTGTTGATTTTTAAGGGCAAGTAGGTTTTATCTCCTCCATACATTTTGTTTCCGACTTGACGTCTGGGATAGTGTATTTGTATTTTCCTTTGAGATTGCTCTACCAAAACAACCAAAGAAATCACAGCAACTATGAAAATGATAATTGCTAAAAGGGATAGTATCGAAAGCATCCCTCTTCTTGAGAGTTCCAAAGCGTGAATGATGCCACTTGGTAGTCCTGATACTATTCCTACAAATATGATCAACGAGGATCCGTTGCCCAGGCCTTTTTTATTGATCTGTTCTGCAAGCCACACCAAAGAAAGAGTTCCAGTTAATAGCGTTATTACTGTGGTGACGGAAAATATGTTCATATTTTCCATTGTAATTACTTTTGAGTAGGAGGTTTCTAGGCCTTTTGCAAGCCCCCAAGATTGTACTATTGCAAGAGCTATAGTGAGGTATAGTGTAATCTGATTCATTTTTCTTTTTCCAGATTCTCCGGATCTACCAATTTCTTTTATAGAAGGATAAGTGAAGGATAAAATTTGCATTATTATGGACGCCGTAATGTAGGGCATAATGGCTAACGCAAATATCGACATTCTTCCCAAAGAGCCTCCAGATAGCATATTAAAAATGCTGAGTAGACCTCCTTGATGTTTTTGGGTGATTTCTTGCATCAAAAGGCTATCTATTCCTGGAATTGGTATGTGTGCACCAAGCCTACATATAACTAGTATGAATATTGAGAAAAATATTCGTTGATATAACTCTTTGGATTTATAGCTGATCATGTTTTTATGTTTTGTGTATTTAAGTAATTTTTTATTACTTCACAGTCTTTTAACCTGGTTTGCCAATATTTTTGAAATATTGAGTCTTTACCTTTTCGTTCCAAATTACTTGTGCATAGTAAAATTTGTTTATTCACTTGCTCGTCAACTAAGGCTTCGCTTATTTCAAGGGCATATTCGCAATTAACAATTACTTTGTCGTTGTCGATAAAGGCTAATGCATTTTTTACAAAGAAGCTTCTTACAATTTTCTCAGTTTCATGTGCTTTAACTATTCCATCTTTGAGCGAAGCGCAAAGCTGAGCGTGATTTTTGAGCACGGTAATTTCTCCTTCAAGACCGGGAAGGATAGCAGAAGTTAAGCGATTTTGTAACATTTTCTCACCGGGAGTTAGAATTTCTAAGTACATTCTTTATAAAATCAAAAATGCTAACTTTGTTTTTGAGCTTTAGCTTTTTCTTCTGCTTCTTCTATTCTTCCTATGAATAGGAAGGCAGATTCTGGTAAGTGATCATAGTCACCTCTAATCAGCCTTTTAAAGCCAGATATTGTATCTTCAAGGTTTACTATTTTTCCTGGCATTCCAGTAAATGCTTCTGCGCTTCTAAATGGTTGAGATAGAAATCTCTGTATTTTTCTAGCTCTTGCAACGATAAGCTTATCTTCTTCGGATAGTTCCTCCATTCCAAGTATTGCAACTATATCCTGTAAAGATTTATAGGCCTGCAGAATTCTCTGTACCTCCCTTGCGGTATTGTAGTGCTCTTCTCCAACTATTTCTTTCGTTAAAATTTGTGAAGAACTCTCTAGCGGTTCTATTGCAGGATATATTCCCTGTTCTGCTATTTGTCTGCTCAAGACCGTTGTTGAATCCAGATGAGCAAAAGAAGTGGCTGGAGCTGGATCTGTAAGGTCATCTGCTGGTACATATATTGCCTGAATTGAGGTAATGGATCCACGCTTTGTTGAAGCTATTCTTTCTTGCAAAGATCCCATATCTGTTGCAAGAGTTGGTTGATATCCAACCGCAGAAGGAATTCTTCCTAACGTGGTAGACATTTCAGAGCCTGCCTGTGTGAATCTAAATATGTTGTCTATGAAAAACAGTACGTTCTGTCCTCCTTCCATGTCTCTAAAAGCTTCAGCAATTGTGAGTCCCGTTAAAGCTACTCTAGCTCTAGCGCCAGGAGGTTCGTTCATTTGACCGTACACCAAGGAAACTTTGGATTGAGAAATATTTTCTAAATTTATTACTTTAGAATCTATCATTTCTTTATATAGGTCGCTTCCTTCTCTTGTTCTTTCACCAACGCCTGCAAAAACAGTATAACCATCGTACAATTTTGCTATGTTGTTGATTAATTCCATTATAATTACCGTTTTTCCGACTCCAGCACCCCCAAAAAGCCCTACTTTTCCTCCAACTATGTAAGGCGCAAGCAGGTCTATCACCTTTATTCCTGTGCTTAAGACTCGTTTTTGTGTTTCCTGATCTACAAATTCCGGAGGATCTTGGTGTATTGCTCTAGATTCAGACATGTCAAGAGCAGGCCCATTGTCTATAGGATTTCCTACTACATCTATTATTCTTCCCAGAGTTTGTTTTCCCGTGGGCACTGTGATGGGTTTATTTGTAGAGATGACTTCTATTCCCCTAGATAAACCTTCAGTGCTATTGAGAGAGATGCACCTCACGGTTTCGTTACCTATGTGCTGTACTACCTCTAGAGTAATCCATATGTCGTTGTATTTGCATTTTAAAGCAGTGAAAATCTCTGGCAAATGTCCAGATTCAAATTTTACGTCTACCACGGCAGACACAACTTGCACCACAGTACCTTTTTTTTCAGACATTTTTTTGCGAAATTTAAAAATTATTAGAATGAGTTTTGTTACAAGGCCTGAGAACTCGAAACGATCTCTATTAGTTCTCTTGTTATAGTGCTTTGTCTTATTTTATTCATCTGTAAAGTAAGCGTCTCTATAATCTGGTTAGAGTTTTTTGTAGCTCCATCCATTGCTATAAATCTGGAAGATTCCTCAGAAGCCTTGCTTGAGAGGAGAGCATAATGAATTTCAGACTTCAAATAAGCCAAAGATAAATTAGATGCAAAATCTCTATCATCTATATCTAGTTGTGCGAATTTTTGATCTTTGGAAGAATTTTTCTGATTATTTTTAGAAAATGGAAGTAACTCATTCTCTACTATTTCATAGCTCAGTGCATTGTTAAATTTACTGTAGATTATGCTGCATTCTAACAAATATTCATCGGAAAATTTTAACAGTAATTCTGATATGTAGGATGCAAGCTCAAAGGTATACAGCAATCCATTTTCACAGGAGAGATTTTTCGTTTTTTGATCTTTTACTCGGGCGGATATTTTTTTTCCAACAACTATTAGAGCTTCGTCTATATCGTTTCCTCCATTAGGCCGCTCAACGGAACCTAGATTCAAGATTTTTAGCATTTTGGTGTTAAATCCTCCGCATAAACCTCTATCGCTTCCCAAAATTATTTTTACTTTTTTCTTTTTTAAGGGATTTTTACCTCTAAGAAGAGAAAGCTCCGAGAGTGTATAGGGGTCTAGATCAAAAAGATGAGATTCCAAAAGCCTTTTGCGTTCTATTGCTAGAGGAAGAAGTTTTTTATATTTTACTAGCTCTGCGGACGCAACCATTCTCATGGTTTTAGTAATTTTTGCCGTGGCGGAGACGCCACCAATTCTTAGCCTAAGATCTTTAACGTTTGTCATTTTTACGTCAAAATTTTTTGAATCAAGTAAAGTGCTTTAAGCTTATCCGTTGTTTGTTTTAGTCTCATTAGTATGTTTGTTTAGAAACAATTTAGTAAAATTCGCGAGCATTTTTCTTAATTTCTCGTCTATTTGTAGCCTTATGTCGAGATCAGCTTCTATTGCCGAAAGTATGAGTGAATCCTCTTCTTTTATGTATTGTATGAGCTGCTTTTCAAACTGTTTGACATCTTCTACATTTACTTTTGCAACGTAGCCGTTTATGTGGGCATACAGAGTGATTACTTGTTCGCTCATTGACATTGGTGCGTATTGATCTTGCTTTAAAGACTCAATTAATCTGGATCCATAATTCAATAGACGTGCTGCATCATCGTTGACTTCTGATCCAAATGCCGAGAAGCTCTTTACTTCTCTATATTGAGCAAGCTCAAGTTTTAGCTTAGCTGCTACTTTTTTCATAGCTTTGACGCTTGCTGCATAACCTACTCTGCTAACAGACAGACCAAGGTTGATTGCCGGCCTTATACCGCTATTGAAAAGACTTTCCTCAAGAAAAATTTGACCGTCTGTAATCGATATCACGTTAGTAGGAATATATGCAGATATGTCTCCGGCTTGCGTTTCTATAATCGGTAATGCTGTTAAAGATCCACCTCCGAGCTTGTCTGAAAGTTTAGCGGCTCTTTCTAGGAGTCGTGCATGAATAAAAAATACGTCACCTGGATAAGCTTCTCTTCCTGGAGGCCTTTTAAGTAGTAACGACATTTGTCTGTACGCAACAGCATGCTTGCTCAAATCATCATATATTACTAAAGCATGCATTCCGTTATCTCTAAAAAACTCTCCAATTGCACATCCCAAATAGGGTGCCAAATACTGTAAAGTTGCGGACTGATCTGCTGTAGTTGTGACTATGGTAGTATACTTTAGAGCATCGTTTTCTTCTAATTTCTTGGTTATGTAGGCAACGTTAGAGCATTTTTGTCCTATAGCAACGTACACGCAGTAGACAGGGTTTTTAAAGCCTGGCTTGTGTGTTTGACCTTGATTTATGATTGTGTCAATTGCTATGGCTGTTTTTCCAGTTTGCCTGTCTCCTATAATTAACTCTCTTTGACCTTTGCCTATTGGAATTAATGCGTCTATGGCTTTAATTCCGGTGTATAAAGGCTCTTGTACTCCTTGCCTTGAGATAATGCCAGGAGCTGGAGCTTCTACAGGTCTGTATCCGTCAGGAATGATTTCACCTTTGTGGTCTATAGGTCTGCCAAGTCCATCTATCACTCTTCCGAGAAGATTTTTTCCTACTGGTGCTTGTATGAATTTTTTTGTGCGAACTACTTTATCTCCTTGTCTGATACTATTTTCATTTTCTAGTATTACTACGCCTGTATTGAATGGCTCTAGATTGATTGCCAAACCTCTGCTGCCAGACTCAAATTCTACAATCTCATTATATCCAGCTCCGTGTATTCCGTACACCAAAGCAATTCCGTCACTAACGCTTATTACTCTTCCTACTTCTTGTAATTCTACTGAGGTATCCAAGCCTTCTATTTGTTTTTTTAATGAGTCAACTATTTCGCTTGCGGAGAAATTTATTTGAGAAGACATCTATTTATACCTATTTTGTTTGGTCTATTGATTACTGTTGTTTCTTTTTTAGATGAAAATCTAGCACGAAATCGTCAAAATTTTATCGATTTTGCCTTTGATCGAAGCATCGATCACATATTTATCAAATTCAATTATTAGACCGCCTATTAAAGATCTATCTTCTTTGAATTTAATTGCAATTGGCTTTTGCAGAACTCTGGCCAGAGAATTTTCTAGTAAGATTTTTACACTTTCCTCTAACTGATTTGCAGAAGTTGCGGTGATTTTACACGTTCTGCTATGCAAATTTTTAATTTTCTTAAAACATACGAGTATTGCTGGTAAAAGGTAAAAACGTCTGTTTTGTATGAGAGTAAGAATAAAATGCTGTATTAAGGCGTCTATTTGACTTTTTTCAAAAGCATTCTTTAACGCTTTGAATTTTTCTTTTATAGAGATATGGGGAGTTCTGGCAAAGCTTTGCAGCATTGTGTTATTTATCAACTCAATAGCAACAAGATTCAGTTTATCTTGAAAAGATTCAGCATCTTTACGTTCTAGTGATATTTCAAACAAGGACAGTGCGTAGTTTTGGGCTATTTGAAAAGTCTTACTGTCCATTACTTTATCCTAGCGCAGTTATTCTGTGATGCAATTTCCAATCGTCTTTACGTGGATTTTGTTGATCTTTTTTCCTCCTAAAAAGACTGCTATTTTTTCCACTAATATCTCTGAATTGTATGTCAAGAATATTGTTGTATAAGGATCTTCGGAGCAGATGTGCAAAATGTTGACCTGATGTTTGGATTCTTCATGAGAGCTAATTTTTTGAGGAAAACATCTCAAAGCGAGGTCTTCGGGAAGGAAGTTCTTCCAGCACGAGATGAGCTTTGCAAAGGTGCTACCCTTTTTTGCAAAGGCCTTTAACGTCACACGTTCAATTGAGCATTTGGCTAAATGCATTACAAAACTCCCTAAATTCTATTTATTTGTTTGATTAAAAAACTCTGGATTGATTAGGGATTTTGAGTTTTTTCATCATCAAAAATCAATTTATGATAGACTAAATCACTTAACTTGCAATGTTGTTTTCAATTTAAAGTACTTACCTGATGGCTTTGAAACTAGGGGGTATTTTTGTATTTAATAAATTTTTAGTTTGATTGTTGTTAGTCTATGGTAGTTGTAAATTTTGACACATCTGCTGCATGGTGATTTTTTTTAGATCTTGCTTTGAATGGATTGAGAATCAATTAGCCGAAGAAGTTTTTAACTTTAGCATTTGGTTTGTACTGAGTTTTGCTTTTGGAATAGTGTGCTTTTTTGGAGAGATTTCACTTGCAATTCAAAGTATTTTTTTTGTTTCTAGTCTATTTTTTGGAGCTTGTTTTTTCTTTTTTAAGGCTCGATATCTTGGAACTTTTATTGTTGTTTGTGCTTTAGGTACGATTTTTGGAGCATGCTTAGCACATTCGCGTTATTTTGGAATCTTGAATGATCGAATTTGTAGTGGAGAAATCATATCTGTGGTTGGTAGTTTAGATTCAGTACGTCCTGCAACAGTTGGCAAACGTACTGATATGAGCGTTATCTCGGTTTCTAATTGTAAATCTAAAAAGTTTTTGCCTTATAAAAAGGTTGCTATTTACTGTAAAACTTCTGATTTGGCTGAGTTAGAGCCTGGAGACACAATCAAGATACGTTTTAAAATTGGTAGACAAAAAAGGCAAATCTTGCCTGGTGGGTATGACTTTAGTTTACAAAACCTAATCAATAAAGTTGATTTTTCTGGTTATTCTTTTGCTCCTCCCGTTGTTTTATCTAAGGGAGACTCATCTGGAATATTTAACTATCTGAGAAAGTTAAGATATAGATATTATCAAAGCATCATTTTGTGTTTACCTAAGGATGCAGCCGACTTTGCTGCGGCCTTGATTATTGGTGAAAGCCAGGGATTAAATCGAGAAATAATGGGACATATGCGTTGTGCTGGTCTTTCTCACGTATTGTGCGTCTCTGGATTACACCTTACTTTGATTGCAGGCATTTGTTTTGTTTTTCTCAGGACTTTGCTTAATAGCATAAGTATAATTGCTTTGTCTTATAATACAAAAATTTTAGCAGCTTTACTTTCTTGGTTTGCCAGCGCTTTTTATTGGATCCTTTCAGGAATGAATGTTGCAACAACAAGGGCTTTTATCATGACATCGGTAGGCATAGTTGCGGTAATTTTGGACAGAAAAGCTTGTTCTTTTCGGACTCTTACACTTGCCATGTTTATAGTGCTTTGCGTTAACCCCGCAGACATCATGAGCGTAAGTTTTCAACTATCTTTTGCCTCTGTTTTAGCTCTTGTTGGAGGATATAATTTATTTGGATCTATCAGCAATCCCTTTTCAGGTCTTTTTGGTAAACTTTGCTCCGTCATGATTGCCAATTTTTATTCCAGTTTGGTTGTGAGTTGTATTACGGCTCCTATTGCTGTCTATAATTTTTACGTATTTTCTGCCTATCAGATTTTGGGTAATTTAGCCGTCCTGCCTATAGTTTCAGTATTTTTAATGCCAATGACTGTTTTAGCTATTGTATTCATTCCTTTAGGCAGTGCAGCGTGGATTTTAAAACTTATGGAATACGGAATTAATTTTGTTACATGGGTGGCGGCCTCTCTTTCGTGTCTACCTTTTTCTTTATTGTATATTGGCAACATTAATTGGAGTACTGTGGCTATCTATGTAATTGGTGTTTGTTGGCTATTGTTGTGGAAAAATAAATTGCGATTTTTTGGAATTTTTATTTTATTAATAAGTTTGTTTGGCGAGTTTAGTAAAGAAAAGGCGACTGTTATTTTTGACTCTGATAACTATTCTGTGGGTTTCAGCAATCAAGGATGTCTTACTATCTATGGAGATAGGGCTTCTCTTTTTTTACAGAGATACTGGACAGATTGGTTTGGGCAAAGGGAGATATTGCATTGCAAAGTAAACCTTGAGGGGCAAAATTTCTATTTAAAGACTGATTCTGGATTAAGAGTTTTGATTCTTAATAGAGTTGAAGAATCGGCATCTGAAGCAGATCTTGTAATTAGTACTGTATCAGGACTTGAATCGGTGGGTAATGTTCCTTTTATTGGTAAAAAAGATATTGAAAGGTTTGGAAATTTTGTGATTTACTGCAAAAACGACAGATTTGAAATTTCTGGGACCAAAAGTAACTCTGTATTGTTTTTCAAAAGCTAATTAAATCTCACTCCTTTGTTTGGGTTGTTGTTTTATCTTGGGTAGCCTTTTTGTTAAATACATTTAAACTGAACATTAGTCAGATGATTTTAGAGGGGCATCAATCCCCTCGTGTTGGGGTTGCTGTGTCTGGAGGAAGCGATTCTGTTGCCCTTTTACTTCTTGCAAATGAGTGGGCCAAGTCCTTTGGAGCCACGATTATTGCTTTAACGGTAGATCATCAAATTAGAGAGGATTCTTTATCTGATTGTTTATTTGTTCAAAGGCTGTGTGAAAAATTCAAAATCGAATGTCATATTTTATCTTGGCGTCACAAGACTATTGCTTCTAATTTTCAAGCAAAAGCTCGAGAGGCTAGATATCTACTACTTACAGACTTTTGTAAAAAATTAGACATTTTGTATCTCTGCGTTGGGCATCATATAGACGACGTTGTGGAAAATTTTTTTCTGAGATTAATGCGAGGTGCTGGAATATTTGGTCTTTCTCTAAAGAGCGTGACTTTTGTTAATAATGTCATGATAATGCGTCCTTTGCTTTCTTTTAGAAAATCAGAATGTGTGGAGTTTCTACAGAATCAAAGAGTTGAGTGGAGAGAAGATCTTTCTAATCAAAATCAAAAATTTACACGAAACAAAGTGCGTTCTCAATTAGTCTCCTTTACCAATCAAGAGGCTGTAATTTCCACTCAATCTCATCTGGGAGAAATCGCGGATACTATTATTAGAGATTCGTTGCTTGAGATTATGTCTAGGTGCGTATTTATTTCTGAATTAGGTTATTCATCGATAGAGTTTAGTTTAATTAGTGATGCATGCCAAGAATTGCAATATTTTGTGATTGCTCACGTTCTGACCATAGTGCGAGGTACGAATAGACCCCCGAGCTTTAAAAGTGTAAAAATGGTTTGGAATAAGGTAAAAGATAGAAATAATATATTCATAAATTTACATGGATGCATTATTGCAAGGTATTTTGATCAAGTTTTCGTAATTCGCTCTTTTGGCAAGGTGGATGTTACTAGTGCCAGATTGACTGATTATGTACTTTGGGATAAAAGATTCAGTGTAGATTTGCTCTTACCTAAGGAGGATTCTGGCTTTTCGTACTCGATTGACAGATTAAGAAGCGAGGACTTTGACGCGCCCTTGGATATCTTAAATTCTTTTACTCAAGTTAGCTTTGCTCGCTTCAAACTTTTGTATAGGCAGTTTTTGGAATCCTTACCTGTAATTAGGGACGAGAATGGTTCAATTGTGGGCATTCCTCACGCTTGTTACTATTCTGAAAAAGGTCAGATTTTACGAAGCAATGTTAGAGTAAGTTTTACTCCGTGTTTTGTGTCCAGGTTTGTACATTTCTTTTGACCCTATTATAGTACTTGAGTTTTTTTGACGAAAGGACCAAGAGAATCTTGAAAGCGGATATTAAATATTTTTGAATCCAGTATTTATCTCATGAGTATGTTTAAAAACACCAAGTTTAGATACTTCCTTACTTGGAGTGCTGTAGTGTTGTGTATTGTTACGGTTTATCTTTTTCAGATTGGTAGTAACTATCAAGAGAATAATTTCAGTTTTTCAGAATTTTTGGACAAAGTTGATTCTAGGCAGGTTAAAAGCGTTAAGATTCAGGAGCGAAATCTAGAAGGGGAATTAGTTGGAGGTCGTAAATTTCGTACCTATTTGCCTAACTATGCAGGATTGGTAGATGAGCTTAGATCTAATGGAGTTTCTATTGAGGTTGTGCCTTTGGAAACCAGAATGAACTCCTTTTTGGGAATAATATTATCTTGGGTTCCCATGGTTCTGCTTACTGCATTTTGGTTCTTTTTTGTTATGCAAATGCAAGGTAGCGGAGGTAAGGCGCTTGGTTTTGGAAAATCAAAGGCAAAAATGCTTTCTGATAAGCGCGTAAAGGTAAGTTTTGCTGACGTTGCTGGCATAGAGCAAGCAAAAGAAGAATTAGAGGAAATAGTGGAGTTTCTACGTGATCCTGTCAGATTTCGACGTCTTGGAGGAAGTATACCAAAGGGATGTCTTTTGATGGGTCCTCCTGGAACTGGAAAAACTCTTCTTGCAAAAGCAATAGCTGGAGAGGCCAACGTTCCTTTTTTTAGCATCTCTGGATCAGATTTTGTGGAAATGTTTGTAGGAGTTGGAGCTAGTCGCGTTAGAGATATGTTTGCTCAAGGCAAGAAAAACGCTCCATGTATCATATTTATCGATGAAATAGATGCCGTTGGACGTCACAGGGGCATAGGTTTAGGGGGTGGAAATGACGAAAGAGAGCAAACTCTAAATCAGCTTCTTGTAGAAATGGATGGGTTTGAGCCTAACGATGGAGTTGTTATTATCGCGGCCACTAACAGGCCGGATGTTTTGGATTTCGCTCTCTTGAGACCAGGTAGATTTGACAGAAGAATTACTGTTTCTTATCCGGACATAGAGGGCAGAGAAAAAATTCTAAAAGTACATTTGAAAAAAGTGAAATTTGATCCAGAGATGGACGTAAAGGTGTTGGCCAGGGGTACTCCTGGGTTATCTGGAGCAGAGCTTGCTAATCTTGTAAACGAGGGGGCTCTGATAGCTGCTCGCAGAAACAAAAAGTGTGTGCAAATTGATGATCTTGAATACGCCAAAGATAAGATTTTAATGGGAGCTGAGAGGAGATCTATGATAATACCAGGAAAGGAACGCAAACTTACTGCATATCACGAAGGGGGGCACGCCATTGTGAGCTTGTATGTGGATGAAGCTGATCCAATACACAAAGTGACTATTATGCCTAGAGGTCAGGCTTTGGGTATGGTCATGAGGCTTCCTGAAACAGACAAGCTTTCAGAAAGTAGATCCAAGATAGAGTCTGACATTAGCGTAATGCTTGGCGGCCGTATAGCTGAAGAAATGATTTTTGGCGCTTCAAAGATCACCTCTGGTGCTTCTTCTGACATTAAAATGGCGACCAAACTGGCAAGGGCAATGGTAATGGAATGGGGTATGAGTGATAAAGTAGGCCTTGTGTATCATCTTGGAGATCAAACAGAAATGTATACAAAGAATCATCAACATCATCGCTCGGAATATATGTTTGAACTTATAGACCGAGAGGTGAAAAACATAATTGATGCTGCGTACCAAAGAGCCAAACAAATTTTGGTTGATCATGTAGAAGAGCTTCACCTGATTGCTAAAGCTCTTATTGAGACTGAGACTTTGACAGGAGAGCAGGTAACATCTCTAATAAATAAACATAAAAAAGGGGAAGAAAGTACCGAATCTGCCAGTGTGTGAAAGAGTTGCAAGCGTTAAGACTATGGTGTATTCTGGCTTTCACTTAGTATATTCGTGCCCGATTAAAATACAAAAATAGGTTTTTATGAAAACGAGAAGCTCTTTGAAGTTTGCTAAACTTCGTCATCCGGATAACCAAGTTGTTCGTAGAGGTAAAAAAGTGTTGGTGATTAATAAGACCAATAGAAGATATAATACAAGACAGGGGTAGTTCTAATGAATGTCTTTTGTGTAAGCACTTGTACAAAAAAGCTAGGAATGTGAGTCTATACTAGGCTGGACCCTAGCTTTTTTGCGGTGATTTGCGGTTTTATTCTGCCTTAAACCTGCTCGTCTAACTTAGCTGAGCTGTTTGAAAAGCTTCTGAGCTTTTTTGATCTCTTTGGATGCCTTAGCTTTCTCAGCGCTTTTGCTTCTATTTGTCTAATTCTTTCTCTGGTAACTTTAAACTGCATTCCCACTTCCTCTAGGGTATGCTCTTCTACTCCTATACCAAACCTAAGTCGCAGTACTCTTTCCTCTTTTGCTGTTAGAGCTGTTAGAGACTGTGTTGTCATGTCTTTTAGGCTGGAGGCTATCGCAGCATCAGATGGTAAAACAGCCTGCTTGTCCTCTATAAAATCTCCAAGACAGCTACCGTCTTGATCTCCTAAAGGACTTTCCAGGCTCACAGGTTCTTTACCTATCTTTAGCACCTTGTGCACCTTTGCTACCGGCATGCCAACTCTTTCAGATATTTCTGCAGCAGTGGGCTCGTATCCTAGCTCATTGGACATATCTTTGGACGTACGTACTACCTTGTTGATAGTTTCTATCATGTGCACAGGAATTCGTATTGTGCGGGCTTGGTCTGCGATTGCTCTTGTAATTGATTGACGAATCCACCAAGTTGCATAGGTAGAAAACTTATATCCTCTTTTATATTCAAATTTATCTACAGCCTTCATTAGGCCAATATTGCCTTCCTGAATTAAGTCTAGAAAACTTAATCCTTTGTTTGCATATTTTTTTGCTATTGAGATAACCAGCCTTAAATTAGCCTGTATCATAGCTTGCTTTGTTAGAGATATCCCTCTTTCGCTTTTTTGAATCGCCTGTATTGAGGCCTTAAACTCTATTATAGGGAGCCTTATTTTTCTTGACAAAGAAGATATGTCTGCAGCTATTTTTTCTAGTAGCTTGATCTCTTCGAATATTAGGTTTTTCCACTTTTCCTCGCTAAGACTTTTTATTTCCTCAATCCAATTTTCTTGACCTCTATAATATTTCAGTACTTCTTCTTTTTCGATGGAATGCTTTTTTGCTACGGCGATGAGGCTATTTTCTAGTGCTATAATTTCGCGGTGATGTCTATATAACGTCTCAAGTATTAATCTTAGGCATTTTTCATTTAGATTGAGTTCTTTTATTGCGCATATCAAGTTAGACAATTTTTCTTGGTATTCGTCTGATTTATGTGTGATTGCATATTCAATGCCTAGATTTGATTTTTCTGATACAAAAACCTCTAACTCAGACATTAACGTCTGAATGTTTTCTATTTTAGATATTACTGATACTAAAGTGTTTTCCTCTAAATTTATTTCTTGGTCTTGTTCATCATCGATATCTTTATCGTAAGATGTTTTTTCTAAAAGTATTTTTTCAGAATCTTCTCCATATTCGGAGAGCTCTTCATCGATATTTGCAGTTGATTCTGCATCAATAATTTCCCGAACATTTATTCTTTCTTCGAGTAGGTCATTGTGCCATTTTGTGAATAAATCTTGCAGTATAGGGTGCATAAATAGGAGTTTATGCATGACTTCTGTGCTTTTTTCGATCGCTTGGGCTATTTCCACTTCGTCATCTCTAGAGAGCAGTGCGACCTTTCCCATGTCCTTGAAATACAGCCTGACTGGATCATCGGTGGAAATATAGGTTTTTTCTTGCTTTAAATTTTTCAAAGAAGAACCAGAGACCTCTCCTAAATCGTCGGAGGAATCTTGAAAATCTGCAATATGATCCTGATCTGAATCGACGTGTATCTCCTCTTCCTCAAGATGGGCTTCGTGGACAACGTGAATCGTATCTTCTAAGTCAATATCTTTGATTATTGTGATATCGGATAGTTTTATTGGAGTCTTTAATGACATTTTGAGCAAATCCTCTTATTTCATTCTGCGTTAGACATTTTTTGGTTTATCTCATAAACGAGCTTTGAGATTTCTTTCTTGTACATTTCTATACTTGTATTTTGAGCTTCTGTTCTTAAGCCTGGCTCTTTGAGTAAGTTCAAATATTCTAGCTTTAGCCTTTCTAGTTTATGTCTATTACAAAGCATTGTGAGCGATCCAAAAGCATCTGTTTTATTTTCTGGATAATCTGAATAGTTTTTGATTTTTGTATTATACAAGGACTTAAAGTTTGAGTTTTGTATTTTTTCTAAAATGGATTGAGTGTTATCTAAGTGTTGCGAACACTCATCTACAAGCCAGGTAAAGAATGTCTCGGTCTTGTCATTTGAAAAAGACAACCTACTTAGTTCTTCTACCGCTTTTGTATCTGAGATTAGTTTTGGATTAGACACTATAAACATAACTATGCAATATTCAATATTTTCTGCGTCTGTTTCGTGGGAAAATGTTGGAATGCTAGTTTTTTCCTGAGATAAGATGGTGCTATTGGGGGTATTTCTATTATACCTAATTGTATTAGTCTTTAATTTTTCTTTAAAAAATTGGTGAAAGTTTTTCCTTAAAATGGAATCTTTAATTTTGTTTGAATATTCGGAAAGAGAGTTTTCTAATTGAGCTTTTTGTTCTGCCGAAATCAATTTGCTTCCTGATGTACTGTAGTGCCATATTGCCTCAGATAAAGGCATCCTTTCTTCTAGAATTTTTCTTATGTCAAGTTTTTGAACGTTGATTGCGCCATCAGGATCCATGCCATTTGGCAATAGCATTACACTCAGTCTTTTTTTTGTTGAGACATATTCTGCTGCAATATTGATTACCCTCTGCGTAGCGTTAATGCCACCTCTATCTTGATCGAGACACAAAATTATTTCGTCTACATATTGCCAAAGTTTTGCAAGATGATTACTTGTTACTGCCGTTCCTAGTGCTGCTACTGTATTTTTTAACTCTGCCGAACTCATTGCTATTACGTCTAAATATCCTTCTACAAGTATAATGCTGTTAGTTTTGTAGCCTGCGTTGATTGCCAAATGTTCTCCAAATAACACTGAGGACTTTTTAAATACAATCGTTTCTGGAGAATTAAGATATTTGGGATTAGCGTTATCTATTGTTCTGCCTCCAAAACCCAAAGTTTGTCCATAAGAGTTCTTTATAGGAAACATTATTCGATTGCGAAACATTTCGTAAACTCTTCCTTCTAAAGTTTTAGACACCAGTCCGGCTTGTTCCATGATTGAAATAGGAATTGCATTTTGTTCAAGATGTCTTACTAATTTGCCTTGTCCCGGAGAGTATCCTATTTCAAATGTCTTTAAGAAATCTTCTTTTACTCCTCTTTGATCTAGATAGTCTTTAGATAAGGAATCTAGATTTGATTGAAAAAATAAGTTTGCAATTTCCAAGCTTTTGAAGATTTGTTCTGAAATTTCAAATTCAGGGCTTTGTGATTTAGAGTAGCTAGGTGCTTCTATTCCGTGTTCTTTTGCTATTTGCAAAGCCGCTTCCTTGTAAGGAATGCTTTGAGAAGAAGCTACAAACTGTATTACATCTCCATGAGACCCGCATCCAAAACAATGATAAAACTTTTTTTCAACATTTACGGTAAAAGACGGAGTGTCTTCTGAATGAAATGGACAAAGCCCCACATAATCCTTTCCTCTGCGCTTTAATTGGGCAAAGCCTTGCACAACTATTGCTATGTTGACTTCATTTCTTATTTTATTGAAAAATTCTTGAGCTAAATTCATTCTTTGAGTAAGGGAGTGTAAGTTATTTTTGTTATATGGCTTTTGACGCGTCTCAACAAGGGGGAGCATTTCGCATTAATTTTTACATTAAGACTCACCAAAGAATTCATCTTGTTTTAATTGATTCAGGTGTTTTTTTACTGTCTGTTATTCGTGGCGTTCTCTGCTCCTTAGTAATTTTGGTCTTGACAAGGTTAGTAGATATTGATTAGGATTCGGTACGTATTCTTTTGTGTAAAACTTATTTACTTTGTCTTGCCTTAGAGTTTACTGATTGCTGACTTTTAGTTAGTTTTTATTATACACACACTTATATGAAACGCACCTTTCAGCCTAGCAAGTTAGTTAGAAAAAGACGCCACGGATTTCGTGCTAGAATGTCTGAACCTTCTGGTGTTTTAGTCTTGAATCGTAGAAGAGCAAAAGGCAGAGTCAGAATTTCTGCTTAATCCTATTGTGCTTCTTCATTCTCTATCTGTTCTGAAGAATTGGCGCTCTCTACATGTCTTTGAGAAGAAAAATTTTTCTTCTTTAATGGTACTGAGGTGCTTTTATTGTCCTCAAAAATCTCGAAACTCTATACATTTAGGCATTAGAGCTTCTAAAAAAGTTGGCGGGGCTGTTGTAAGAAATCTTTTACGTAGAAGGATTCGTAATTTAGTTCAGGATTCTTTTAACGACCAAAACTTGCACCCTGCATGTGTATACCTTATTAGTATTTTGCCTCCTGCGGCTAATGTAAGTTTTTTGGTTTTAAAAAATGATTTTATTCAGTCTTGCAGGTATTTATATAAAAAAATTGATTTAGGAATAAAGAGCTTTAATCTTGATAAAGAAAAAGGGTAAATTCTTATTAATATGACTAAAATTTGACATTTATTAAGTTGCATGGAGAATTTCGTTAGATTGAATCCTTGTGCGAAACTTAATGCAAGGGTATAATCGATGGTGTTTAATTTTGTATTGTGTTTTTGCACTGGGCTTTTGTCAGAGTGCGACTTTTCTAAACAGAATTTTCTCGGATTTTTAATTCAACAGTAAAATGGGGTGGTAAATACATGGATCCTTGTATCGTAGAATTGCCTAAATTTAGCATCGAGGATCTTTTTGATGCAGGAGTGCATTTTGGTCATAAAACTTCCAGATGGAATCCTGGAATGTCCCCTTACATTCACTCTGTAAAAAATGGACTTCACGTAATAGATCTTCGTATTACTCACAAATTGCTTAAAGAAGCTTTGGCAGTGCTTTTTCGTGTTGCTAAGCGTCGGGGAAATATACTATTTGTAGGTACTAAGCCCTCCATTATGGAAGTAGTTGCTGAGAATGCAGTCAGATGTGGCCAGTATTACGTAAACCATCGTTGGCTAGGTGGGACTCTCACCAACTGGAAAACTATTTCTAGGTCTATCAAAAAACTAGAAAATATAGAGAAAATTTTGTCAGATGAGTCTAGTCTTATATCTTACACAAAAAAAGAGCTTTTAGGCCTTGATAAGGAAAGGCATGATCTGTCTCTTTCCTTTTCTGGAATCAGAAAAATGAAAAATGTGCCTGATCTTTTGGTTGTATTAGATTGTATAAAGGCACAGATAGCTGTTATGGAGGCTAGAAAACTAAACATTCCTGTTCTTGCAATAACAGACACTAACTCAGATCCAAGAATTGTAGATTATCAGGTTCCTGGTAATGACGATTCTATAAATTCTGTAAAACTCTACATGAGGCTTTTTGCAGATGCAGTGCTTGCTGGAGCATACTCCAATTCTGTTAAAGAAGAAAAATCTTAGTTAGTTTTCGATATTGTTTGGACATAAGCATTTTTTCTGCTCTTAAGTCTCTTTTTGATTTTAATATAATTTGTTATTTACCTTGCTGTTTCTAATCGAATGTTCCATGTGGAACATTTCATCTAAAAGAGTATTGTGTGTTCTAGCTTAGACTTCTATAGTTGCTGAGCCCTTTGTCAAAATTTGGATTAGTCTCTGATGTCTGGGATTGTAAAAGCAGGTCTACAAATTTCCTTATGGACCGGAATCTCTAAAATTTTTGGATTTTTACGAGACCTTTGCATAGCCAGTGTTTTTGGAATTGGTAATGCGGCAGATGTGGTCAACGTTATGCTTAAAATGCCTAATTTTTTTCGTCGCATATTTGCTGAAGGAGCTCTCTCCAACGTATTTATTCCTACATTCAATCAAAAGATGAGTGTCTCTCGTCAGGATGCTACTGATTTTGCAAATCAATTACTCTTTTATTTACTTGGTATAGTTATATTGATTGTCTTTTTGATAGAAGTTTTTATGCCCTATGTTGTGATGGTTGTTGCACCGGGTTTTATGTCAGAGCCAGAGAAGATGAAAAATGCAGTCTTTTTATGCCGAGTGAGCATGCCTTGTTTAGTTTCTATTACTGTTGTGGGTCTATTTGGTAGTGTGTTGAACTCCGGAAGTAGATTTTTTGCTTTTTCTATTAGTCCAGTAATAATGAGCATCTGCATTATTATTGCGTCCAGAATAAATCACTTAAATTACTATCATAGGGCATTTTATTTGGCTGTAGGATTGTTATTTTCCGGGTTATTTCAAATAAGCTTTATGCTAATAATGCTGAAAAAATATCGATTTGCTGTCCCTAGGGTTCCTAGAAGCAATAGACACTTTCAGGTTCTAATGTTCTTAAAACAACTTGCCCCTGCTGCATTATCTGCAAGTGCTATTCAGTTACAGATACTTGTCTCTCAGTCGATAGCTAGTTTCTTTCCTGGTGCTATATCGATACTTTCTTATTCGGAAAGACTTTATCAAGTTCCATTATCAATTCTAGGTGTTGCATTTTCCAGTGCAATCTTGCCCGAGCTTTCTACGAGGCATTTTAAAAACGACAAAGACGGAGTAGTTGCAATACACGATAAATCCATAAAAATTCTATGGATCTTTACTATTCCGTTTTGTACTATCCTAATCTTATTGTCTTTACCAATTGTATCTTTAGTTTACGAAAGAGGCAGTTTTACTCATGAAATTTCTTTTAAAGTAGCAACCACTGTTGCTTTGTTTAGTTTAGGATTGCCAGCTATAATTTTGGGAAAATTGTTCAATAATCTATTTTACGTGCATCAAAATACCTCGATGTTGTTCAGAATTACATTGACATATTTGTTATGTAACGTGATTTTGAATATCATTTTGGTCAAATTTATTGGATATCTTGGAATACCTGTAGGATCCACTATTGCGAGTTGGCTGCAGCTTATTTTGCTAGTTTGGCTTTCTTTTCGCAAAGGATACTTCTGTTTGCCAAGTGCTTTGATAAAGTGGATGATAGAGGTATTGATGACAGGGGTTGTTATGGGGATAGCTATACATTTTACGTATAAATGTTTGGGATCGTTTTTCCTTGATAATTTCTTTTTATTAAGATGTGGTTTGTTGTTTATAATTATATCTGTGGGTTTAATTGTTTATTGTGCTGGCATCATTTTTTTTAAAAAAGTTATTATTACTGAAAACAGAAAAATTCAAATTAGGTAATTTTCTGTTAATGGCTACTTTGCATAGAATTTATTGTTCTTTAAAACAAAGGCTTTCGTGTGAGACTCTAATCGAGCTTCCTGAATCTCAATCTTTGCACGTAAAAGTGGTTTTGCGTAAGAGTAAAGGAGACAAATTGATAGTTTTTAATGAGCAGGACGGTTCTTTTTTATCGAGAATTGAGGAATCTAAAAATTTATGCAGCGTTTTTCTGGAAAGATTTTTATCAAAACCAGAGAAGATAAAGCCTTTGATTTTAGGGATTCCTTTAATAAAAAAGCACAGATTTAATTGCATTTTAGAATCAGCCACTCAGCTTGGGGCTACCAAAATAGTACCAGTGCAATTTGATCGAGGGCAATCTTTTCATTTAAAAGAAGATAAAATACTAAATCAACTTATTTCTTCGGTAGAACAATGCGGGCGACACACAATTCCTAAAATAGGCAAATCTTTAACTCTTCAGGAGTTTATTAATCTAAATTCTTTCATAGTGTGTGCTAATGAAAAATCAGAATTTCCTCTAGGTCAAATAAGCGAATTTATCATGAAATCTGACAGTGTGGCTATATTAGTGGGTCCAGAGGGAGGCTTTTCGGAAAATGAGCAGAAGATACTATATTCTTCTTTATGTGTAAAGAACGTTACATTAGGGAATTTTATTTTACGTTCAGAAACAGCTGTTTCTTGTATTGTTTCTCAAATTCAACTCTTTTACTAGATGAAACCTTGTTTTATTTTGGAAGATAAGCATCTGGGCAAGATAATATCTGGAACTGATGAAGTTGGTTGCGGAGCAATCGCTGGTCCAGTTGTATCCTGTTCTGTTGTTTTAAACAGAAAACAAGATTTTTCCAAATACGTAAGGGATTCAAAAACTCTTTCTGACAAGCAAAGAAACCTTGCTTACAACATTATCATCTCCAATAGTGCATATTCTATTGGAATAGCTTCAGTTGAAGAAATTGATCAATTTAATATTAGAAATGCAACAATTTTAGCTTCAGAAAGATCTGTTGCTAATCTTATCTTAAATCCAGATGTTTGTTTGGTAGATGGTAACATGCAATTTAAAGAGGATAGGTATGTAAGTATAGTCAAAGGGGAGCAGCGTTCTTATTCAATTGCTGCTGCTTCTATTGTAGCAAAGGTAGTAAGGGATAACCTAATGTTTTTGTTATCAAAAGATTTTGAGGAATACGGATGGAAACAAAACAAGGGTTATGGTACTAAAAAACACATAGAGCGTTTAAGAAGCAATGGATCATCTATGCACCACAGAAAGACTTTTATAAAAAAGTATGAAAATAGTATCTATGTAAATGATCCGAGGAGCTAAGGCTTGTTTTGAATAAATGTTCCATGTGGAACATTTTACGCCAAAGCTCTTTTTTTATTTGTTGCAGATACCAAAAATCACCTCTTTATTGCAAATCTAACAAAATCTTTTACGACGATTTTGCTAGAGAGAGCTTTTTCTTCAGATAATATTAGCTCGTTTATTTTAATGCTTTGCTCAAGTATATAGTCTTGAAAAAGCAAACATAATCCAGTTTTAAATTCGCTGATTTTGTTCTCTATGATCTTATCTATTACATGCTTAGGTTTTTTTGCATAAGAATCATCGTTGCGAATTTCATTTTCCTCTTGTTGTAAAAGCTCCAGCGGAATTTGTTCTGGAGAAATATATTTTGGATCCATCGATGCAACATGAACACTTAAATTCTGTGCTAATTGTTCAAGTTTGTTTAAAGTGTCCGTATCAGTTTTTTCACACTCCAAGGCTACTGCTGCCGCTACATTTCCCACTAAGTTTCCTATGGGATTGTGCACGTAAAAGCCTACCACTCCATTTCGTACGGAAATTTTTTTGAGTTGCTCTATTTTTATGCTTTCTCCTATTATTGCTATGTGTTCAAGTATTTTTTCTTCAATAATTTCTCCACTAGAGAGTCGTGAAGACATTAGTTGTTTTATTGAATCACTGTTAAGAGCTATCTTTGATACATCTCTTGCAAAGTTTTGAAAAATTTCGTTTCTTGTAACAAAATCTGTCTCTGTTTGAAATTCTACCATAGAGGCTGTTTTTTTATCTGACGAAAGAGCTACTACTATTGCTCCAGCGTTTGTCTCTCTTTCCATTTTTTTAGTAGCCTTAATTGCGCCTTTGCTTTTTAGCCACTTTGCTGACTCTTCAATATTATTTTGATTAGTTTCTAGAGCGCTCTTGCAGTCTAAGAAGCCTGCACCAGTGAGATCCCGCAAGTGTTTAATTAATTTTGCATCTGTCATGTTGATAATTACCTTATGTTTTAAATGGTTGGATACGATGCTCGTATGCGTTAAAGTTTTATTGATTTCAATGATTATTAAATTAATAAAATTCTAAAGTCTTTTTTTCTTTTCTTTTCCTTTTATTTTTAGTCATTTTAAATTTGAATATTTTCTGCAAGGCGGATGTTTTCTCAAGTCTTGTAGGTGTTTGATTTTTTAAAGGTTTAATTTTATATGGCGCAGAAGAAGAAACTTCAATATCCCTTACAACTCCTTTTTCAGAAAATGTTATTTGAGTAATTTTTTGATTTTCAATCTTAGGAAAAAATGGCATGTTTAATACTTTTGTTCCTACGTAATACCATTTTGTATCAGATTCGTTTGCAAAGGAAGGGGGTCCTAGAATTGTTCGCACAAATCCTTTATCTTTGTTTGTACAATTCTTACTCAGGTGTGCTAGCTGAAATGTCTTAGAAGAATCTAGCAATCCTATATTGTAGCTCGGAGTGCATCCGGTAAGTGTAATGAGGCCGGCAATAATAGAAAGCGTCTGAATCTTTTCTTTCATTTTATTGCCTCAAATATAATGATGTTAACAAGGTTTTGCTAAAAGCAGATCTTAATATTTATCAGTGTAGATTTTATTATTGAGCTATAATACAATCGTTGACTTCAATAGTAAATGCCTCGTAGAATAAAGCGTTTACTCTAAAGAAACCTTTTTAAATTACATTTTAAGTATTTATATGGCTGTACCTAAGAAAAAAACTTCTAAGTCCAGAAGAGACAAGCGTAGATCACATCACGCTCTTTGTAAAATCAATTTAGCAGTTGACAAGGCAAGCGGTGAGTACAAGATTGCTCATCATATGGACTTAAAAACCGGGAAATACAATGGTAGGTCTATTATTAATTTGGATGTATCCGAATAAAATGTACTCTGCATCTCAGTTTCTTAGTGTTTATTATGGCTAGTGCTGAGGTATTGGGTTGCTACGGATACTTGCCTTCTAAAGTTATTTCTAACGCAGATCTTTGCAAAACGGTTGATACCTCAGAAGATTGGATCGTTTCTCGAACTGGAATATTAAATAGGCATATAGCATCAGTTGATGAATTTACTTCAGATTTAGCCCTAAAAGCAGCAAGGGGAGCTTTGCAAAATGCTGACCTAAATGCTGTGGATATGATCATAGTTGCAACCACTACTCCAGACAGCACTTTCCCTTCTACCGCAGTCAAAGTTCAGCGAGGGCTTGGAATCCCGGGCAACATTCCCGCTTTTGACATACAGGCTGTATGTTCTGGATTTATTTATGGTCTTGAAGTTGCCAATTGCTTTATTTTATCTAAAAAATACAAGACCATTTTGCTAATTGGAGCAGATAAAATGTCTAGTATTGTGGACTGGAGTGATCGAAATACCTGCGTGTTGTTTGGAGATGGTGCTGGTGCTATTGTTCTAGGGGCTAGCAAAGATTCCTCCGGTATCATAGATACTTTAATACACGCAGACGGGGAATTTTACGAATCATTGTGCACTAATGGTGGACCCTCTAGTACTGGTTCAACTGGAAAGTTGTACATGGAAGGAAAAACTGTATTTCGCCATGCAGTTACTAGTATGTCCTGTGCAATTAAAAACTTGCTGAATAAAAACGGAATAGAAAAATCTGAAATTAAATATTTTATTCCTCATCAGGCAAACGAGAGGATCACAGAGTCTGTAAGAAAAGAAGTTGATTTAAAACAGGAGCAAGTTATAAGTACTGTTCATCTGCATGCTAATTGTTCTGCAGGATCAATTCCTTTGGCTTTAGATTACTCTATTAAAAAGAATAAAATTCAAAAAGGAGACATAGTCTTATTTGCGTCATTTGGGGGGGGGTTTACTTGGGGTGCTGCTCTGCTCAGATGGTAATTGTTAGTCAATTTTGCCCTTAAGATTACCTTTATTTATAAATTTTTTAAAAATTTTGACTTGGGGCTTTTGTGTCTGAATTTATGTATGCGATCGAAGATCTTAAGAAAAATATCCTTGATATTTGGGAGGAAAAGAATCTTCAGGACAAAAAGCTATGCAGTTCTGATCATGTAAAATTTCATATTGATCAAATGCTGCGTCTTCTTACTGAAGGTAAAATTAGATCTTGCGATAATAACAATGGAAGCTGGACTCTAAACTCTTGGATTAAAAAAGGCATTCTTTTGCTTTTTAAAACTGTAAAGTCTAATTGTTTTCTTCAGGATAAAATTTATTACAGAGATAAAATTTTACCTTTACGCGGTGAAGATCTCAATGAAGGAGTGAGATTAGTTCCTACTTGTTACGTTCGGGGGGGCGTGTTTTTGGGTAAAAATGTAATAGTGATGCCCTCTTTTATTAATATTGGAGCTTATGTGGATGCAAATACAATGATAGATAGTTATGCTACCATAGGATCTTGTGCACAAATTGGTAAGAATTGTCATATTTCCAGTAATGCTGTTATTGCTGGAGTTTTAGAGCCTTTACAATCTATGCCTGTGATAGTGGAAGATGAGTGTTTTGTGGGCGCTGGAAGCGTTCTTTCAGAAGGAGTAATTATTAGAAAGGGCTCAGTTTTGGGTGCGGGAGTAGTTTTGACAGCAACTACTAAGATCTTTAATCTCCAAACTGGAGAAATCAGTCAACAAGAGATACCTCCTTATTCTGTGGTTGTGCCCGGGGTTATGAAAAGCCGCAATTCTGAAATTTTTATGCAATCCGCAGTAATAATTAAAACTGTCGATGCCTCAACCAGAAAAAAAACCTCAATCAACGAGCTACTTAGGGATAAAGAACATTAGATCTAGGGTTTGTTCCACGTAGAACTTTTTAATTCAGAAAAAAGTCTGAGCAGGCAGGGAATTTATAAAGCACTTTAGAATCTTGTGTAATCTGATTTTCTTTGGCAATTTCTTAATCAGCTTAGGGCTGCTTCATAATTTGACTCCAAATTTTCCCAATTTAAAAATTTATTAAGCGTAGTTTCTACGTATTTTGATCTATCGTTTTTAAAAGCTAAGTAATAAGCATGCTCCCAAAGGTCGCATGTAAAAATTGGAAAGACGGAGTTCTCCTCACTTAAGGGCAATTCTGCGTTGCTTGTGGTAACTATTTTTAGTTGTCCATTGGAAATTACTAGCCAGCTCCAGCCACTTGCGAAATGGTTAACACTAGCTTCTACAAACGTTTTTACGAATTTTTCCCATGATTCGTACTGCTGCAGTATAAGTTTCCATAAGTTTCTTTTGTGCTTTTCCTGACTATCGGGAGAAATACAGAGCCAGAAAAAATCATGGTTCCATGTTTGTGCTGCATTATTGAAAATTGCGGTCTTTTTATTAGCACGACTATACTCTATGAGTCTTTCAAGTTTCATTTTTCGTAGATATTCATTTTCTTCCAAAGATAAAAGTCCGTTTAATTTATTTATATATCCTTGATGGTGTTTATTTCTGTGATAAGAAAAAATTTCTGGTGTCAGAAAGTTTTCCAAAAAGGCATTTTCCAAATACTGCAAAGGCAAAAGTTCAAATGGATAATTTCTATTAATTAGACTTCTGGTACTTGTTTTCATGGGATAATCATTATCAATTTTAGGTTCTAAATAGCCTTATAGTTTTGTATATCACGTTTTTTGCTTTTTGAGCAACGGTTTCTTAAAGTTTTACTTATCTGGCATTGTATAATTATGCTTATTTGTTAGTATTAATTCGTTTACAAGTAATAATTTTCGAATCTTTTCATGAGTATGAGTTTTAACGACGTGCTCTTGCAACCCGTAATAGTGGTTTGTGGAGTAGGTGGAGCAGGGAATAACGCTGTTAACAACATGATAGAGTCGGGTTTAGAAGGTGCTAAATTCATTGCAGCTAATACTGACGCTCAAGCGTTGAGTAAGTCTTTGTCTCCTGTAAAGATACAGCTAGGTAGTGGTATAACCAAGGGTTTAGGTGCTGGATCTGTTCCTAGTGTGGGTGCAAATGCTGCAGACGAGTCTCGTGACGAGATAAAGAAAAATTTAGAAAATGCCAATATGGTTTTCATTACTGCCGGAATGGGTGGTGGTACTGGTACCGGAGCTGCTCCAGTAATAGCCAAGATAGCCAAGGAGCTAGGAGTACTGACAATAGCAGTTGTTACTAAGCCTTTTGATTTTGAAGGTGCTTATCGCATGCAAATGGCGATGAAAGGTATATCTGAGCTGAGTCAGTATGTGGACACCTTGATTATAATTCCAAATCAAAACTTATTTCGTCTTTCTAGCGATAGAACTACTTTTCTTGAAGCATTTAAAATGTCGGACAACGTTTTGAGTGGCGGAATTAAGAGCATCACAGATTTAATGAACATGCCTGGACTTATTAACCTGGATTTTGCCGATATTCGTACAATTATGGCTGCGATGGGTACGGCAGTTGTTGGTACAGGAGAGGCCTCTACTGAGGAAGACAGGTCCATCATTGCGGCTAAGGCAGCTATCTCTAATCCCTTGCTTGATCATTCTTCTATTAAAGGTGCCCGCAATGTTTTGATTAACATCACTGGAGGAATGGATATGACCTTGCATGAGGTGGATAATGCTGCAAATCACATAAGAGAGGCCGTTGCAAACGACGAAGCTAACATTATTTTTGGATCCACCTTTGATGCTAGTCTTGAGGGTAGAATAAGGGTTTCTATAATTGCTACCGGAATAGAGTCGGCTCAACAAGAAAAGAAACAATTTACTCCTATGAAAGAGCCCGAATTCTTGCACAGAGCTGGAACCCAGAGCAGGGGCTTTTCTTTAAATAACAGCACTCGCTCTTACTCCAATCAGCATCTGGGAGAGGATAAAAACAGATCTCACTCTAATGAGTCTTATCAGTCAAATAAAAGCAGCGAACATGAAAAGATTGATCCAAAAGTTGTAGAAACAAAAAAAATCAGATTGGGAAGCTTTAGTGCCGATTCTCAGCACGAGCATTCTTCTCATTTGCACGATTTTGATATTTATGAGTCACCTGCATTTTTTAGAAAAAATAAAAAGAACAGAAAAGATTCAGATTTATCCTCATCTGATGATTAAATTTTGAAAAAGTTCTTGGATAAATGTGATTTTTGTTGTACAAACTTTCTAATTCCTCGGTAGCTCACCGGCAGAGCAAGCGGCTGTTAACCGCTTGGTAGCTGGTTCGATTCCAGCCCGAGGAGCCATTCTTTGGCTTGGTCTTTTATAATGTGCCTTTGACTAACATCTTTCTCTATCAGGCGATGTTTCTAAATCCATATTTTTTTAGAACGCTTTTATTTAAATTGCCTGCGAAAAGTTCTGATTCTACCTTTCTTCTCCATATCAGTCCTTTAACTTTGTTGTTATTACAATAAACCCAACGCCCAAATTCCTCTTTAGCCTCCTTGAATGTTTCTCTATTGATTTTTTGCCTTAGTGTGGATCTTTGTAGAGCCGCTCCTCCTACATTAAAAGTAAATGATACTAAGGCATCGAATTGATTCTGGTTTAGGGATACTTTTATATTCCTCAGTACAGAATTTTCGGCTATCTGCAAATCTTTTAACAGCATCTCGTGGGCTTTTTCTTTTGATATAACTTCCCAATTTGTTGTGTTTTCAACTTTATGCCCATATCCAATTGTGAGGCATCCTCTAGGGCATATGTAAGGTTTTAGTGATATTTTTTCAAAAGTTTTTATCAATGCTATTCCGATATCAGAAGTAGTAATGACCATTTTTTTAGTAAACCAACTTAACGTAGAATTTCTAATTGCATCATAATTTAGATTGGCAGTAGCGCTAATCTTTTATCTTAGTTTTATTGTTATGTTGGGAATAGTAAGGAAGTTATTATTTGAAGGGATAGTAGCGGAAAAATGAGTTGCGCTATAGGGAGGCAGAATT
The DNA here is from genome assembly GCA_903952265.1 of uncultured Rickettsiales bacterium. Classification (GTDB taxonomy): domain Bacteria; phylum Pseudomonadota; class Alphaproteobacteria; order Rickettsiales; family Rickettsiaceae; genus CAJBEU01. The sequence goes on from CAJBEU010000002.1 coordinate 124,274, forward strand.
AGTTCTGCCAAAATTGATTTTGTTATCATTTTCTTATCTTCTTCTAGAATAAGAAAATCTACTTTGTGAACTATAACTTGTTTCTCTGCAACATTGTGAATTTGGCAACGCAGTTGTAGTTGACCTTCTACCAAGTTGCAGCGCAGTTCTTTAACTTTTATTTGGTTACTGCAATAAAGTAGGTGTTTATGATGCGAATAGATACAGTAAGATGCGTACAAAGTGAGGAAAATAGCAAGTAAGCAAAAAACATAGCTAAATGCTTTAATTGCCAATCCATTCTTTTTTTTTGCCGTAAAGGAGCTGGATCGAGGTGCAGAATTGTCTGTTAAAGGTATCTTACTGGTCTGTCCTAATTTAGAGTCACTAACTTGCCATATGCTGTAGCATACAGGGCATCTGACGTGCTCCACCTGAATATTGCCTAGATTAAATCTAGCATTACAATTTGGACAAGATAGAACCATCTTTTACATTGCCTTTTTATAAATCTAAAATACTTGCCTGGAGAACTTTGAAAACTATAGACCCCAAAGCTCTGATTTTGTAATCCAACCTTGATATTTTTGAATTTGCACTTTACACCAGACGTCCTGTAAGCTTATCAATCTGCATTTTACTCTTGGTTTTATCGTGGCAAGAATCGTGGATTTGATGTTAGGTTTAGAATACATAATTTTACTCTCCTTTGAGTTTATTATAATGAATTTTTTATTTGAAAGTGCACTTATATGTACCCAACCTGAGTCATTTTCAATATCTTGTATCTTTTTCCAATTACCAAAAGTAGTAAGGACTTTTACAGGTTCATGCTTTTTTAAAAATACTAACTTTACTTGACTATTGTTGTTTGGAGCGCATCTAACACTGACTTTAAAAAATTTAGTAGAAAGAAATTCTTGATTTTCGACGCACTCTGCATTTAAGAAAGTACATAGTAAAAGGGCAAAAAAAATCGAAGATACTTTTTTCTTCATCTGCTTTTACAAATAGTTGTGGTTAAACACTTGGTGCAGTTCAAAAGGATTTACCCATGCTAAAGTGAAAATTAGATTTTTTATCATCCTTGTGGCCGGATTGCCATAAAACCCAAGAAAGTTTTAAAAGGGCTCCATTTACTTCTGCTTCTATTCCTATTCCACAAGATTTACGTAAGATATCTCTACTTTCAATAGCGGCGGCTGCGTCAAAATTTTTCTTATTCTTACGCCATACGTTACCGCAATCAAAGAATAATAGACCAGAAACAGGTAATTCTTCTGGAAGGAATAAGGAGCTTTTTAGTTCTGCGGACAATCTATAATACCTATCTCCTCCATGAGAATATTTACAATTGTTTTTAATCACGTACGGGTCACAACCAGCAGCCGAGAAACCTCTCATATTATCTTCTCCTAGGCTAAAGCAATCTTGAGTTCGAATACGTTGACCTGAAGGTTGGTACAAAGCTCCGGCACTTGTGGAAAGATGCAGTAAAAGTTTTTTGCCTGAGATAGGAATTTTTAGGTCTGCATTTGCAACAAATTTGTGAAAATTTGCATCTTTTGAAAAAGTTTGACGATACGCATGAGTAACAGAGCAATCAAGTACTATGGCCTCAGTCTCTCTTTCTGCGTAGGTTTTAAATTTATATGATAGACAATTTTGTACTTGTACAGCCTTGTATGTTCCTGGATCTAAAGCTCTACCTCTAGAATCATCTTTAGTATCTGCAGTTTGAGATGCGTCGTCGGTTTTTTCATACATAAGCATGCAAGAAGTATGTAGAGCAAATCCGCGACCTAAAAAGTTCTTAATCCCTGCATTTGCGCTAATACCTTTAGTTGTTCTATCCGAAGTTATTCCTTTAGAAGATATTTGAGCGAGTAGACCTCCATCTTTTTTTTCTTTTCCTTGATAGCTGCCGTCTATTCCAAAGTCAATAATAGTGCTCTTTGTGACTAATTTTCTTATTTGCGCCTCTAAAAATACGTTACTTGTACCTCCTCCTATTTTGGAACTGAATCCTATTCCCTTGCCTAGTAAATTTCTTTCACTTGTCGAAAAGGCTATTTGCGGCTTTCCTGAGGTGCTAAATTCAAGGTCTAACCCAATTTTTCCTGTGGGCTTTTCTATCACATTTATGTTCACTTCGGTTAAATCTTCAGAAATGAAGTGAGGCGTAATTGTTATGCCTTCCGCGAAAAGATCAAGATTACGTAAATCTCCTACGCTTTTTTTAATAGCAGATTTGGAGTAGTAATCCCCTTCTCTGAAAGACAATGCTTTTCTTATAACTTCTTCCTCTGTTTTGATATTACCGGAGATGTTGATTTTTCTTATCATCAGTAGCTTTTCTTCTATTTTTGGAAGGAAGCTTACATTGACGATATCACCTTGCACGCTTTGTTGGTGTTTTACCTCAATGTCATAATGACCCATCTCTTGTAGTTCGTATGTTATTTTTTGCGCAATTGCTTCTATTGAATCAAGATTGCAAAATTTACCTTTGGGGCGTTTTGAATACTTTGATATCTTTTTCCTGAAAATATCTGGAAAGTCTTCTTCTGCTATTTTTATTTCTCCGAGTTTGTACCTAGTACCCTCATCTATTATGAAATCTACTTCAAATTGATTTAGCGATCTAGATAATCTGGTTACTACCGAGATTACTGAAAAATCCAAAAAACCATGAGAATTGTATAGCTTCTTAAGTAGGACCTTATCTTGCTCAAAGGCTCCCAAATTGTAGGTGGTGTTTAATCCAAGTGCTCTAAAAATAGGATGCATTTTAGAAAGCATTTTAGACTTTAAGTATTCGGTGCTAAAAGTCTTATTGCCTATTATATTGATATTTTTGATAAAGGTGCTTTTACCTTCAGCAATTGAAAATGTTACTTTCGCTTTATTGTTTTCAATTTCGATTTCGTGTGTGACTTTGGTCAAAAACATATCTGCTCTGGTTTGGTAGAGCTGTTGTATCTTTAGTACGTCGTGAGCGATACCCTCTTTACTCAAAAAGGATCCTTTTAATACTGCAGAAACTCTCTTGATCATAGAGTCTTGTATTCTTCCATTTCCTTTATACTGTACATCTGAGACAATCGGATTGTCTTTCAGAGCACATATTAGGTGCCCTTGTTCAATTTTTACTGATATCTCTTCAAACCAACCTGTGGCATATAGATTTTTGACTCCCTTATTTACCAAGCTTTGGTCCCAGATGTCGCCAAGATTTATTCCAAGGTTAAAAAGCACAGTTTCTTTTGTAATATTTTGGGTTCCTTGTATCTCTATGGACTTAATTACTTCTGCGTTTGAACTTTGAAAAATAAGGGTGAAAATTAATATCGCTAGTGAGAGAAAAACAGATTTGTTATTTAGGACAGGCTTTACGATTCGCATATTGGTGGAGTAATTGTTAGTAACTTGGAATATGTCTAGATGGTTAGGATAGGAATCTAACATAACACACGAAGCATTGGGCATCAACTTTATGGAGCAAGACGCAGGCCTTAAGGATAGTATATTCTGATAGAGTGTAAGATTGGCAATTTTAAGATCCTGCTTAATAAAAGTCACAATATAATAGAAATGATAGAGTCGTTTTATGAGGATAAATTTCTACAGAGCACTAAATTCTGCTAAATCAAAAATGCTGAGAATTGCGCTAGAGGTTTTAGGTGTTTTTGGATTCATATCTTGCCTGGGGTTTTTATTTTGGAATTTTGAGACAAGGGAATGGCTGACTGCAATTTTTGCCTCTTCTTCTTGGACTAAAATATTGGTCTGGTTGTCGTTTTGTATTGTTTTTAGCTATTCGCTGTACAGAATTCTCGCCTCTTTTTTAAGATACTATGGTGGCAAATATTCGCTGACGTTTAGAAAAAAAATCTCTTTTGTACTGGGCAGTATAGCCATCATTCCTATATTAATCCTTTCGATTTTTATGCTTTTTTTATACGCAAGCATGCAGGCTTGGTTTGATGATAGAGTTACAAATACTGTGGAAAAAGCTGTCAGTATATCCGAAATCTATTTGGAAGAGCACAAAAACAGACTTTCTAATACAGCAATGCAGCTAGTTAGAGACATAGAGTCTAATTATGGAGCACTTCTTGATAGCTCAGTTGCTTCTGATTTTTTAAACAAAGCAGTTGATTCTGGTCTTTTTAATGAAGCTCTAATTTTTAAATCTAATCCTACTTTTGTTTTAGCAAGAACAACTTTAAGTTTTTTCTCTTTGAATGAATTACCTCCAGGAATTTTGCAAAGAGTACCTGCTGGTAAATCTGTGGAGGTATATTCGGATACTTATGGAGTTCAGGTGCTTTCTAGATTTTTACAAAATGAGGATACTTATTTGATAGTTATCAAATCGATTGATAAACAAATAGTGGAATATTTAGATCAAACTAACGGAGCTGTTTCTTCGTATGAAAAACTTCAAAACAACATCAGTGTTTTAAAGTCTAGATTCGTAATGGCTTTGTGTTTTGTCTCTATTTTTTTGCTAGGAGGATCTATATACACAATAGTGGCATTTACTGGAAAGATCACTAGACCTTTGCAAGTACTTGTAGACGCTACCACTAAAGTTCAAGAAGGAGATTTTAACGTTAAAGTACCCGTAGCTTTAGACAAGGATGAGATTTCGATTTTGAGCAAGGCTTTTAACGAGATGGTAGTCAAATTAAAGAGCCAAAGAAGAGATCTGTTGATTGCTCAGAAATCTTTGGCTTGGGCTGAAGTTGCTCGCCGCGTAGCTCACGAAATTAATAATCCTTTGACTCCTATTAAACTCTCTACAGAAATCTTACAATCAAGGTTTGGTCTTAAAGTAGAAAATCCTAAAGATTTTAAAAAGTATACCAACAATATCTTGGAATATGTCGATGACATCAAAAACATCGTGTCTTCTTTTGTATACTTTGCAAGGCTTCCTCAGCCAAGTTTTCAGACATGTAATCTAGCAAAATGGCTTGCAGGAATTGTTGACGTGCGCCGCAACACAAGACCTGACATTTCATACGTATTTCGCAGTTTAGCTTCAGCAGAAGTTAGTATTATGTGTGATTTGAACCAAATGAGTCAGGTTTTAAATAACTTACTTACAAATTCTGAAGAGGCTTTATTTGATCACGTCAAGGAATCTATAATCGAGGTTTATTTAGAGGAAGAGCTTGATCATTACAAGGTTACAATAAGCGATAATGGACCTGGATTTTCTTTAAGTATATTGTCCAATGTAACGGAGCCTTATATTTCTACAAAATCGCGTAGTTCGGGATTGGGTCTTGCAATTGTGGACAAAATAGTCAAAGACCATAATGGCTGGTTAGAATTTTCTAATAAAAAAGATGGTGGCGCTAAAGTAATTGTTGCTTTACCTAAAGTACAATTTGAAGCATAAATTTGAGAGGGATTTAGCGACAATCACTAACAGACAAGAAAAATCTGCAATGCAAAATTTAGTAAAAAAAATCATGTCTTTAGATGTTCTAATAGTTGAAGACGAGAAGGATATAGCAGAACTAATAGCGGATATTTTACAAAACGCTGGATTTTCTCCAAGGATTGCATCTTGCAGTAGAGAAGCATTTTCTCAAATGCAAATACGTATTCCAAATGCAATTATACTGGATTTATGGCTTAAGGGCAGCGATTTGGACGGTCTTGGCATACTAGAGAAAATCAAAGCAAGTTATGCCTTACTTCCGGTTGTAGTAATTAGCGGCCACGGTACTATAGAAACTGCCATTTCTGCGATTAAATTAGGTGCTTATGACTACATTGCAAAGCCTTTGAGCCAAGAAAAATTACTTATTACTCTCAAAAGAGCGTGTGAAGCTTCAAGGCTGAAAAAGGAAAATATGGGACTTAAGTCTCAAATAAAAAAAGAAAACGAACTGATAGGTCAATCTAGCATTATATCTAAAGTTAGATCGGAAATACAAAAAGTTGTAGCTACTAATTCTAGAGTTTTGATTAAATCTGCTTTTGGTTGTGAACAAGACGTTGTGGCTAATATGGTTCACCTGGGCTCTTCTAGAGCTTCAAGACCAATGATCACTGTAAATCCACATTTACTAGAGCAGCGAAAATTAGAAGCGAATCTTTTCGGTAACACAGAAAAAAACAATAAAGATCTTTTTGGTCGTAAAATAGGTCTTTTGGAAGCCGCTCATGGCAGTGTGTTATACCTACAAGATATTACTTCCCTCTCTCTTGATATACAAAAACAATTGTTAAGTTTTATACAAAATCCTAAATTACCCCAAACTGGAGAGGTGCTTGACGTGAGAATTGTATCCTCTTCGAATTTGGATATTGAAGATCTAGTCAAACAAGGCCTTTTTCTTTCTGATCTTTATGAAAGGCTTAATATCGTTCAGATCAAGCTTCCTTCTTTATCTGAAAGACGAGAGGATATACCTATTTTGGCAAATTATTACTTAGCTAAAGCTATTTTGTCTTATGGCCTAAGAAAGATAAATTTTTCAGATGAAGCAATTGCTGTACTAAAGGACTTTGAATGGCCAGCAAATCTGAAGCAGCTAAACAATGTAATTGAGCATTCCTTATTTATGGCTCAAGCAAGTCGATCCGACATTATAACTCCTGAAATGCTATGCAAACAAAAAGTAGAATATGATGAAATGCAGGAACAAAGCAATAATGTTGCACAAGTAGCCTTAATGAATTTTCGAGATGCTAAAAAGAATTTTGAAAACTATTATATTACTCTCCAGTTAAATAGATTTTCTAACAATATATCTAAAACCTCCGATTTCATTGGCATGGAAAGGTCTGCTTTGCATAGAAAAATTAAGGCTTTAGACCTCAATGTTAAAGAGTGAAGTTTTTTACATACTTTTATATTTTTTGTATTTTCATTTGATTGCATTTTTGCCTTAGTCCTAGAACATACGTATTGTACAAATGACACGTAAACATTTGTATTTGAGGTCTTATGTTCAAATATCTAAAATCTATGGTTGAGAAAAGAATTCGCCATCAGAATTTTCCTAAAGCTCCAATGTTTGAATGGAGCTCTTCAAGTTGCGCTTATATTGCAGATGCCAAAGAATATTCAAAAAATCCTATAGTTTACAGGTGTGTCAAGCTTATAGCAGAGTCTGCAAGCCACATCCCTTTACTGGTTTTTAAAAAAAATAGACATACAAAGGTTCGAGATAACACCCATATTTGTAACACTCTTTTTCGTAGGCCTAATCCTCAACAAGGAGGCACTGAATTCTTTTCTTCAGCTATCACAAATAAATTACTTTTTGGAGAGTGCTATTTGATGTTAGCAAAAGCAGATATGTTTGGTACGGCTCCTCAATTGGAAATGTACTTATTAGAAAATTCTCGCTTGTCTTTGATAATTGAAAATAACGTTTTACATTCGTATTCTTACGATAGTCCAAGGGGCAAGATACTGTACTCGGTAGACCAATTGTCTAGGCAAAGCAAAATTCTTCAATTAAAAAATTACAATCCCTTTAACCAGTCAAGGGGTATGTCTTGTCTTAATCCAGCTAGTAATTCTATAGCTCTAAATAGAATGGCATCAGAATGGAATTATTCTCTTTTAAAAAATGGAGCAAGGCCCAGCGGTGCAATCATACTTAAGGACGGCAATAGGTATTTGAGCTCAGAGCAATTTGAAAGACTAAAAGAAGAGATTCAAGAAAAATACAGCAGTTCTGTAAATGCTGGCAGGCCCATGTTACTTGAAGGAGGTCTTGACTGGAAAGAGATGAGTATGTCTCCCAAAGACATGGATTTTTCTGAATCTAAAGATTCTTCTTCAAGGGAGATTGCGTTGGCATGCGGAGTGCCTCCTCAGCTTCTTGGAATCAAGGGAGATAATACCTACAGCAATATGCAAGAGGCAAGGCTTGCTTTATGGGAGGAAACTATAATTCCACTATTAGACAAAATAGCTGATTCTCTAAGTAATTGGCTTTCTTATTGGCTAAAAGAAGATTTGATTATCGAGTTTAATAGAGATGAAATCTCTGCACTAACAGAAAGAAGGGAAAATCTGTGGTCCAAAATCTCAAACGTAGATTTTATGACAGTGAATGAAAAACGAGAGTTTATGGGTTTGCCTCCGCTTGCTGGAGGAGATAGGTTGTCAATTTTAGAAACTGAGCAATGAATAACTTAGCAATTGATCAGCTCTATTCCTGTGCCGCAAAGATTATAAAAAGTCTGGACACTGACTTATCTCAGCAAGAAATGAGCGCTGCTTGTAGAAAAGATGCAGTTGCAATGCTTCACAAATTGGCGAATTTATTGCTACAGATTAGTAAGTTAAGAGAAATTGGTCAGGAGCATTCCGAGAGTGTTGGAGAGGAAGATCACGTTATTATTCAAGAATTTTTGAGCAAATATCAACATCCTCTTATTAGTCGTCGTGGAAAACAATAAAGACGTATTAAAAGCACTGCTAAGATCTGATTTGTCCGCCTTTATTCACAAAGTGTTTACAACTCTAAACCCCGGAGGCAAGTTTCTTTCAAATTGGCACATAGATCTTATTGCGGCATATCTTTCTGAGATTGTGCGGCAAAATGGAAAAAGACTCATGATAAACATTCCTCCTCGTAGTTTAAAATCCATTTGTATAAGCGTTGCATGGCCAGCTTGGGTTTTGGGGCATGATCCAAGCAAAAGGATTATTGTTGCAAGTTATTGTGAGGCTCTGAGCGTAAAGCATTCTCTGGATTGTAGACTGATCATGACATCTGATTGGTATAAAGAGTTGTTTCCGGAAACCCTTATCAGTAAAAAACAAGATACAAAAAGAAAGTTTTTGACTTCTAAAAATGGTTTCAGATTAGCAACTTCAGTAGGAGGGTATGTAACTGGAGAAGGCGCGGATATATTAATAATTGATGACCCACACAACCCTACCTACGTTAAGTCAGATGCTATGCGTAACCAGGCCATAAAATGGTATAGGACAACTTTTGTAACAAGACTGAATAACCCTGAAACGGGCAGCATAGTGCTTGTGATGCAAAGACTTCATAAACAGGACTTAGCTGGTTATTTAAGCAGTCAAGATAATTGGGAAACGCTAAAGATTCCAGCTATTGCAGACAAAGATTATTTTTATAAAATCCCTAAATCTGAATTTGATCTGGCAAACAATCCTGAGATTCTTTACACAATTGATCAGAATTCTTTGTATACTTTTTCTAAAGGATCAAGCTTGCATGAATCTCAATGTAAAATGGAATATTTACAAAATATAAAACGAGAAGTTGGAGAAGACGTATTTGCTGCTCAATATCAGCAAGAACCTCAAGAAATTTCTAACGGAATTCTTCCTAAAGAGCACATATTTAGATATAAGAATCTTCCAAAAGAGTCAGATTGTATTTTGCAAAGTTGGGATACTGCAATAAAAATCAGTAAGGAAAGTGATTTTTCCGTATGTACAACTTGGGTGATTGCCGAATCAAAAGCATATCTAGTTGATGCTGTACGGGAGAAAATGGACTACCCAGATCTAAAAAATAAAATACAGGAATTATACAACAAGTTTTTGCCTCGAGTTGTACTGATCGAAGATCATGCAAGTGGCCAATCTGTTATTCAAGACCTATTGCGTAGCGGAATATGTAATATTAAAGCAATCAGAAATCGTTTAGACAAAGTCAGCAGATTCGCTCTTACCATGGGCATGTTTCAGTCGAGAAATGTATTGTTTCCTGAGGACAATTCTTTTATCGAGAGCAATATCGTTTCTGAGTTGTTGCAATTTCCTCATGCAAAACACGACGACGCGGTAGATTCAGTGAGTCAAGCTCTTAACTATATTAGGGAAATGAACTTCAAGGACATTAAAATCCGTGCATTTTAAAAAAGCACTCAGTACTTATTTTTGAATCTAAATTGTTGCAAGATGCTGTATTTTTACGTTTGTCATAGCTTGTTTTGAGGATTTGGCATTACAAGATACGTTGGCCAGCATCACAGAGTTAAGAAAAAACAAAGCTACAAGAACGGCTGTAGTTCTTGTAAGAAAACGGTTACTTGTTTCAGGTGTATTCATAAGATCGGTTTTCAAACCTCCTAAACTTTCTTTACCTGTTTTTTGCAACAACACTGCAAAAATTACTAAAACAGAAATTGAGCACTGTAAAATCAGCAGGAAGTTAAACATTTTTGGTAAATTCTGAATTCAACTGGTTTAAGGCTACACGAGTGGTCAATATTTATCAAGGGATAGGGGGACCTATCCACAATTCAGACATCTATTATTGAGGGAAGTTTTCACATTGGAAGGGATAAAAATATTATTACCTTTTACTTTGATTCTTGTTAGTATATGCAAGGTTGCCTTATCTCTAATTAAGGCCTGACCTATACTAGATAGAAACATTTTAAATTTACAGATGTTAAATTTTAAAAAAAAATACATATCTTGGGCTATTGGTATCATATTGATATGTAGTTTTTTAGGAGCTGGCGTGTCTGGAGTATTTACTACTTCAAAAGATCCGGTAATAGTAAAATTCAAAACTCTACCTCCTATCAAACTTTCTCATTTAGCCAATAAAATTGCTCAACTTGGTCAGTATGAAGAGCAAGTAAGTAGAGAACATGCCTTAAGAGAGCTCGTTGAAGAGAGACTCACAGACAATTTTATTGATTCTTATGGGCTTAACTGTAGTGACCAGATTTTGGAAAAATTTTTAGCTCAAAATCCAGCCTTTAGCCGGGAAAATGGTGATTTTGATTTGAAAAAATTTGAAACATATCTTTCCAAGAGAAATGTAAGTCCAAACCTTTTCAAGCAGCTTGCTAGAAGAAATTTACTAATACAGACTGCTCTGAATAATCTTTGCTTTAGCTATTCTCCAAATTATTTATTAAAGGCGATGCGTGATCATCAGCTTGAAGCTAGAAAAGTTTATTTGGCTGAAATACCGTTTTACAAACCCGTTTCAGTAAAAAACCCTAATCAAGAAGAGCTAAAAAGCATTTATTCTCGTTATCAGCAAGAGTTTATGTTGCCAGAAGAAAGATCCGTAGATTATTGCGTTATTCAAAAGCCATCTTTACAAAATCACAATATCTCCAGAGATGAAGTTGACGAATATTTTAAAAATAATAGAGATTCTTTTGAAGGAAAAAAAATAGAGCAAGCCTTTCCTGAGGTAATGAGCATTTTGATTGAAAAGAGAGTACGTGATTTAGAGATGCAAATATACCAAATCACAGAAGAATCTAACAATACTGATCCTTTTTCCGTGCTACAAGACATAGCCAGTCAGTACGGTAGCAAGGTTCTTCACATCTCAAATTCCTCATACGAAAATCTGTCTAAAAACTCCTCTTTAAGTGCTGCAAGTGAGTCTATATTTAAAACACCGAAAGGTTGTCTTTGTGCACCTACTTTTACCTTAAACAGCATAATTATTTGTTTCATAAAGGACGTGAAAGAACAAGAATTACCGTTATTTGAAAATCTTCAGCAACAACTTAAGACAAAGTTTATCTCCATACAAAGTAAGATTGAAAATGAAAAATTAATGGAAGCTTTTGTGAATAAAATTAAATCAATGAATAAGATTTCAAAAGAACACTTTATTCAAATTGCACAATCTTTTGGTATCAGTTGCTCTGAGCCCTTTGAGATTAGTAGCTTTGTCAATTATTTTGATCTAAAAATACCGCATTTTATTTTTGATTTAATCTTAGAAACCCCTGTACAAGATATTACTCCTGTTTTTATTGACGAAGAAAGAGGTAAATTTTGCTCTGTATTTGTAGAAAATACATATCCTAAAGATGAAAGACTTGTTTCATTAAGACAGGTTGAAGAAAAGTTAAAATTCAATCTATTTACTGATTTATATCAGCATCTATACAATCTAGAAGACCCTAAAATTGTGTCCAAAAACGTTATTCAGCAATAGCCAAACTTTTTTTAGCAATATTTTTTTGAGCGCAAGCTGTTTTAAATTATTTTGTATTCTATAAGTTTGCGAGCTATTTCTACCGCGTTTGTAGCCGCACCCCTTCTTATATTGTCACTTGTAATCCAGAGGTTAACTCCTTTTCCGTCAAGGCTAGAATCTTTTCTTAATCTAGATATATAGACTTGATCTTGACCTTCCACTTCTTTTGGTGTGATTGTTTCCTCTATAATAATGCAGTTGGATTGTTTTAAAATAAGCATAATTTTTTCAATGCTTATTTCTTCACTAAATTCTATATTGGCGCAAATGCAGTGCCCTATCAAGACTGGCACTCTTACTGCAGTTACGGAAATTGCTATTTCTGATTTTAGAATTTTGTTAGTTTCTTGAGCTATTTTTTCTTCCTCATCGGTATTGCCGCTGTTTCTATCTATTTTGCCTATTTTAGGAATGACGTTAAATTTTAGATCATTGAGGGATTGTGTAAGAGACTCCTCTTTTAGGTTCTGCATTTGTGCAAATCCAGCACCTGAGGCAGACTGATAAGTAGATAATACTACTCTATGAATTTTGCGTAAGTTCATTAAAGGGCTCAATACGTGTACTAGAGGAATAACGCAGCAATTTGGCGATGCTATCAATTTTTTTCCTTTTAAGAGAGAAATTTGGTCGTTTACTCCAGAGACAATCAATGGTACTGCGGGGTCTATTCTATACAAAGAGCTTTTATCTATTATGACAGCAGAGCTTTTTAACAGTTGTGGCATTATTTGCTTTGTCACTTCACTCTTTAGAGCGTTGAACACAATATTAACATTGGAAAGGTCTAATTCCTCAAAGGTTGTGGCAAAAATTTCCTCTTTTGAGCTCTTTAGATCTATTGGAATTCCTTTAGAATTTTGAGATGCAACTGCTTGCAAAGTTTTTATCGGAAAAGGATTTTTGGGATCAAACAGCAGTTCGAGCACTTTCTTTCCCACCATGCCTGTTGCACCTAATACCACAACATTGTAACTTCTTTCTTCTTTGGGCATCATCTTTATACTGATTCTTTTTGCTTAGATTAGCGATTGAAGAATTTTTTTCCCAGAATGTGAACATGCAAATGCGGTACATGCTGAAATTTGCCGCTATTGACTATTAGCTTAAAGTCTTCTTTGAGATTTAGCTTCAGAGTTATCTCATTTATGGCTTTAAAAAAGTGTGCACACTCTGTTATGGACGCCGTTTGTACAAAATCCTCATAGCTTGAGTATTGTCCCTTTGGAACTACCAGAGCATGCACCTCTGCGTCTGGATTTGCATCATGAAAAGCTAGCAGATATTCGTCTTCGTAAATTTTATTTGCAGGCAGCGTGCCTTCAATAATTTTGGCAAAAACATTGCTTTTGTCATATCCCATTTGTTGCTTTTAACTTAAGTTATAATGTGCAGAATTTAAAGCTATCAAATGTTGAGCGAGTTGTACATATTGTTCTACTGTGACATTTTCAGCCCTTATGGTGGATGCTATTTTTGCAGCAGTACATGCACTTTCTGGAAATTGAAATATAGTTTTTAGGGATTGCCTAAGCATTTTTCTTCTTTGCGAAAATGCAACAGAGGTGATTGTTTTTATATTTTGAATTACTTCTTTATCAAGCGTCTGAATTTTTGGCACCATGTGCACTGTGGTAGAATTTACTGATGGCACAGGGAGAAAAAGTTCAGGTTTTAATTTTAGCACTTCCGAACAATGAAAAAAAAGCTGACATAAAATTCCTAATCTTCCGTAATCTTTTGTTCCGGGTGAAGCGCAGATTCTATCGGATACCTCAGACTGTAGAGTCAGTGTAAGTGATTTTATTAAAGAGATTTCTTCTATCCATTTAAATATTAGTTGAGTTGAGACGTTGTATGGAAGGTTGCCCAACAGATGTACTGGGGTTTTAGTAAAAAGAGATAGAGGTGCTCGTAATGCATCTGTATATTCTACTTTTAGTGCTAAATTCTTTGATTGTAGTTCATCTAATATGCTTTTTAGAGAGGTGTCTTTTTCTATAGCAATTAAATGTTTTGGTTTGTTTTGTAGTATTGCTTGAGTTAGGTTTCCAACCCCCGGTCCAATCTCGACAACCGTTTCATTCTCTAGGGGTACTATTGATGCAATTTTTTTACAAGAATCAAGGTCTAGTAACAGATTTTGTCCTAAAGATTTTTTCAGAAGGATCTTGTGTTTTCGCAAAACCCTACTTATTCCTATCTCAGAGTATAAGCCTAAATCCATTGGTTATATGTGTTTTTCTGGTTTTGGATTGGTTAGGCTTACTTGTTTCTTATTTTAAATCTCTGACAAAGGAGGAGTTTTCTAATTGGTCAAAGATTTTTTTAAGAGTTCCTTGCATTTTTAGGGATTCTGTCATTTGAACATAAGGGGTAATTGGAACCAATTCTGGGTTTATCATTGTACTTTTATGTAGATAAAGCATCTTCCAAGTATTGTTAGATTGCCAAATTTTGCTTGTTGTTTCTTCATCTAAAAAAATTAGATTTTCACCGATCTCTTTTTCTTCTATTTCTGTAAGAAAGATAGTATCCATTTTTTGGTTTAAGGGAATTTGACCTTTTTCAAGGTTTGTTCGCATTTTTTTTAGTGCTTCAAGTCCCTTGTTGGTTGCAGGCTGACTTAGAGATAGATATTCTAATTTGAGATCAGCAAAGCAACTTTTCATTATTGCTAGCCTTAGAATTTCGCTTTTTGTAAATCCACTGCATTCAGCCTCACAGACCTGTCTTATTATGTTGCTCCTTTTTAAGGTGTTGCTAAAAAACACTATCAGCTGATCTAGAGTGATGTTTGCTTTTTTCAGACTTTGATTTAGCTGTTCTGTAGATATATTCTTATCTTTTGCTACTTTTTCTATAATCCTTAGGATTTTGTCTCTGCTAGGTGCTGGATCTGGTAAATTTTGCGCTAATTGATTGAGCCTGCTATCTAAAATTACGTCTTCTATAACACTGCAAGATATGAAATTTGAAAAATTTGTTTCTTCTAGTCTACAACTTAATTTTTCCTTAAAAGCATCCATTTGAAGAACGTCAATCGTGTATTTTATGATGCATTTTTCTAAATCAAAATCAAAATCCGTAATTGGGATGTCGTTTATCACTTTTATAATTTTTACTTCATTGATCTGACTATAAGCAAGATTTAGTGAGCAGAATATAGTGATGAAAAATGCAAGCACTTTTGACATGAAAGCGGTACCAGTAAATATTTAAAACAGTCTTACAGTAAGGTATAAACCTTTTGATTAAAAGTTAGATTTGTAAGATTTTGTTTTCAAAATATGATTTTGGTATTTAGTTTTTAAATTTACTTTAATGTAAAGAGTATCCAGTATTGCAGAATATATATACATATTGTACCATTCCTCTTCAAATTTAGATTATGTGCAGACAAATATGGTTCGCTTTTACGAGTTAGTTCTTTTAATACGTCAAGATAGTGACGTGAACAGGACCTTGAGTTCACTTATGAATTTTCCTCCAGAAAAGAAGCTTGAGCTTAAAGTTGTTAAAAACGAATCTTGGGGTATGAGAAAGCTTGCCTATTCTATAGATAACGAAAAACATGCACACTATATTTTCTTGGGATTAGAGTGTGGTTTGGAAGCTCTAAGGGAATTGGAGTCTCGTATAAAAGCAAACATCGCGGATTGTCTAAGGCACGTTTTTGTGCAGGTAAGCAGTATTTCAGATAAAAGATCTCCTATACTAGATTCTGACGACGAACCTCGCCCTAGTGAGCGTCCTAGACCAGCTGCTTCTAACTATTAGAGTCAGATTTTTGTAATCCAAACTATGACTATAAAATTTGTGTAATTTTTTGTATGGAAGATCTTTTATCTGACAATGTTCATGAGCAAGAATTAACCCGCACTGCTGATCGGGATACTAAAAAAGTCTTCTTTAGAAGAAGAAAAGGATGTCCTTTGATGGCTTCTGGACAAGAAGTAAGTTATAAAAACCCCGAGTTGTTAAGAAGATTTGTATCTGAAGGAGGGCGAATACTTCCTAGACGTATTACAGGAGTCTGCTCTTCATACCAGAGAAAGCTTAAATCTTCTGTAAAACTGGCTCGAATACTTGCTCTGATGCCTTTCTAAGAAATTCTGCTAATCTGATTGTTCTTAGAACTCGATTTCCCTTTGTTGTATTTAATGGTGAAAAAAGATGGAAATAATATTGATGAACTCTGTTAGAAGGCTTGGCGGACCTGGATCTGTAGTCTCTGTTAAAAATGGCTTTGGACGCTATTTGGTTCAATCAGGTTCTGCACTAAGAGCCTCTGGTCAAAACATGGAGCAAATAGAGAAGTATAAAAAGACACTGATAGAGAAACACTCTAATTTGCTTGAATCTCTAAGCAAGGTTGCATCTTTACTCAGCGATCGAACATTCGTATTCATTAGAAGTGCCGGCTCAGATGGCAGATTGTTTGGATCAGTCAATAAAAGGGACATAGCAGCCGCAGCTCTCAAGACTTTAAAACTGGAAATGCAGGAACTAGACTTTGATCTAAACCATTATCATGTTCTTCTTGCAAAGCCCATAAAGGATTTGGGTTGCTATAGAATCAAGATTTCTCTACATCCCGATATGGCAGATTTTAACATTATCGTGAATGTTGCCATTTCGGATGAGCTTTCATCGATTGCTTTAAAAAAATTTCTTAATGACGATTCTGCTAAAGAGAGCAGCTAGTTTGTTGAGAGTTTTCTTGCATTCTTATTTTACCTTTTCTTGTGCTCTATTTCTCATGAGCGCTTGACATGCTCTGATCATATTGGATACAATTAGGGGTAATTCTTTTTATCTTAAGCTTCCTATGTACTTGATCGACAGCCTTTTTGGGGCGTTGTCTCATTTTTCGGAGCAAAGTAGGGTTTTGGCATGCAACATCGCCAACGTCAATACTCCAAAATTCAAAGCAAAATCTCTCACCCCTTTGTCTGAATCTACTTTACCTGCGCCTTCTGTCTTGTGCACTGCTGCGATGCATATTTCTTCTTCTAAAGTTTCTTCTAGAGGTGTTGCTCGTCTTGAATCGATGAAGGGTGAGGAGAAACTCAATGGCAATAATGTAGACATATTGCAGCAAATGAGTGCTATGTCAGAAAATGTAGACAAATATGAACTAACCATGGCCCTTTTTAAGGGCGCTTTTGATTTTTTTCATATAGCTCAAGGTTCTTCCAGATAGATCTTTATGAGCCGTATATTAAAGTTATTCGTAATCTACGCCTTTGCCTTTTTGTTTGCAACGCGCGCGTATTGTGGTGATTCACTACTTGAGGCTTTGAAAATAGCGCAAAGCGGGGCACAGCTGCAGGCGGCTCGTATGAAAGTTGTATCTGAAAATATCGCTAACTCAGAATCTATCGCGACAAAGAAACAGCTTGCATACCGTAGACGAACAATTTTGGTGAAAAATAGAAACAGTGAGAAGGCTGTAAAATATAAGATTCGAAAAAGTCTTGTGATGCCTTTTGTAAAGAAATACGATCCCACTCACCCTTATGCGGATAAGAACGGACATGTATATATGTCAAACGTTAACAAGGATATAGAAAGAGCTGATGCAGCTGAGGCTCAGGTGAGTTACGAAGCAAACCTAAAAATGATCAAAGCTTTGGGAAATATGACAACTACTACAATTGATTTATTGAAATGACAGAATTTAGTATTATAGGACCCCTTAATAATTTTATAAGTGCAGAAATTGAGCACAAAAAGGTTTGCGAGCAGTTTAAAAAAATTAATTCCTCTGAAAAAGATTTTGCCTCTTTTGCATCCAAATTTTTGTTTTCTGGAGAAGCTATAAAAAAAAGCGGTTTTGATATTAACAATCTCGTATCACCTTTAAAGGATAGATTGTCTCAATTTGATCGTGTAGCCCAAGGATCTGTTGTTGGTAAGTTTTCTATGCTTGAAGTTGCAAGTGCTTTAAAAGAAGCAAAGCTGTGCCTTGAACTGATGAGTGAGGTGAGAAAGCAAGTAGTTTCTGGTTTGAATCAGATGTTAAATAGTAACTCTGGATAGTTCTTAAGCGGCTTTTCTTTTTTAGATTAAGGGGTTCATTCTTATTTTTTTTGAGGGAGCTTCAGTTAGATCTTTGTTTTTTTAGCAAGTCTAAGAGAGTTCACCTTTAGAAATTGAGATTCGTGCCTTTTTTAAAAACATCATTTGCAAAAATCCTTTTTGCCATTTGCCAGTGAAATTTAGCTATTTTATCATAAAGCCTGGACAGTGGCCTCGAGTTTTTGAATTTGAGCTCCGCAATTTGAAAGCTTTGTTTCTACCCCCTCATATCCTCTATAAATTTTTTCTGCGTTTGTTATGATTGTCTCCCCCTTAGCTGCCAAAGCTGCCACTAATACTGCGGCTCCGCTTCTAAGGTCATGAGCTTTTACTTTACTGCCTTTTAAATGTGAGACCCCGGATACAATTGCAGTAGTCTCATTATGATCGACCATTATATTTGCACCCATATTATTGAGTTCCTTTGCATAGGAAAATCTACTATGGTGAACATTTTCAAGTATTTTGCTTGTACCTTTTGCGGTACACATAAGACTTGCAAATACAGGCTGTAGGTCTGTTGGAAAATTTGGATGTGGAGATGCAACTATATCTGCACTTTTTATGTGCTCGGAACAAGAAACCTTTAGAGAGCTTTGATGTACTTTCTCTATTTTGATCCCTATTTGGTTAAATGTATCATATAAATTTGACAGCAGATCGTGTTCTATATTCTCAAGAGTTGTATTGCCTTTGGTAAGACCTGTCGCTATAGCATATGTTGCTGCTTCTAGCCTATCTCCTATTACTCTATGTTCAATTCCTTTAAGAGAAGTTGATCCGTTAATTTCTATCGTACTACTGCCTATTCCCTCTATTTGTGCGCCCATTTCTTTTAGCGTAAGGCATAGATCTACTATTTCTGGTTCCTTTGCACAGTTGCTAAGTAATGTTTCTCCTTTTGCAAGTGAAGCTGCCATTAATGCGTTGATCGTGGCACCTACGGATCGCTTTTCAAAGTTAAATTTTGTTCCAAACAATCCATTTTTAGCAGTTATTTTGATTAAGTGATCATCTTCCAATTCTACAGTAGCTCCCATTGCTTTAAGCACTTTTACGTGCAGGTCCATCTTTCTATTTAGTGGACACCCTCCAGGTGTGGGTAGTTGAGCCATTCCAAATCGGGTCAGCAATGGCCCTAGAACCCACATAGAGGCTCTAGTGGTTTTTGCCAGCAAGGGGTCTATCGTATGAGTAAGATTTTTGCCTACGAAAGAGGCAGATTTTTTACATTTTGAAAAAGATATATAGGATCCTATTGATTCCAATAAATTGGCAAGGTGCTTAACGTCAGATATGTCCGGAAGGTTAGTGAGTTTAAACTCTTCGTTAGTTAGCAAAGAGCAGGCCATTAAAGGGAGAGCGGAGTTTTTTGCTCCACTAATCTTGATATTGCCAATTAATGGAGCTCCACCGATTATCTTCAATATCACGGAACAATTCTTTATTAGTTAGAATCTAATTTTTCTACTTCTGGAAGTGCTTCTTCATTTTCTGTAGCTTTAGGGCTTTTTAACCAAAGTTGTTCTAGAGTGTTCAAGGATCCATCTTTTTGCATTGTAGATAAGACTGAATTGATTTTTGCTGTCATTGTAGATCCCTTTGGAAGCATTATTGCAATAGTTTCAAAATCAGGAGAATAGAGTTCCTCTGAAATTTTACACACTATTGTGAGGTCACTGTTTTCATTGCAAAGACGTTCTGCTGTCAAAAAATCCATGATTAGAGCATCAGATCCATCAGTAATCAGCTCTTCTACTAATACTTCATTATTTTGCAAAGGCTTGACTATAATTCCAAAGATTTGAGCCGCAAGCTTTTTTGCTACTTCTTCGCAAGTTGATCCACTTTGTACTGCTAGAGATTTGCTAAATAGATCTTCGGTAGAATTTACACCTTTACCTTTTTTAGAAACCAAAACTAGGTGTGTTGAGGCATACGAATTAGAGAAATCGTAAATTTTTCTGCGTTCTTGTGTAGGCGAAATTCCAGCTACAGCACAGTCAGCATTTTCTCCTTCTATGTCTGCAAAAATGCTGGCAAAATCAGCGATTTTAATTTCAAGAGTTTTGCCTAATTTTTGAGACACATGCTTCATTAAGTCGATCTCAAATCCTACAATAGCATCTTCTGGAGCATCCCTAAAAGAATAGGGTTTGTTGTCCGTAGTAACTAAGAGAGTAATTGTTTCTGTCTTCTTACCAAAGCATCCTCCAAGTACAAGCAAACAAACCAGAGATAGAAAAATTGATTTTATTCTGAATGCTTTTGTTTGTAATTTAAAACTAAAGTTTGAGGTCATTGTATCGGGTCTATAATGGTTTTTTACATGTATTCACGGGGATCATTCTATAAATTTCACATCGCAATAGCAAGACATGATTTACCAGTGTTGATTGTGACTAAGGTTAACTCGAAGTGGTATAGACAAGATTGTTGCATTTTCCATTTCCTGCTTTAGTAAGTGACTTAATTGGTCTATTTTGTCCTCTTGACACTCAAATATTAACTCATCGTGTATTTGTAAAAGTAACTTACATTCTAGTTGTTTTTCATCGAGCAATTTTTGAATTTTGATCATTGCAAGTCTCACAATGTCTGATGCAGTTGCCTGTATTGGTGCATTGATTGCAGCTCTTTCAGCCGCACTTCTAAGAACGTAATTAGGATGATTGATGTTTTCTATGGAACATTTTCTTCCAAATATCGATGTAACGTATCCGTTTTCATGAGCTTTCTTTTTTACATCTTGCATGTATTGCAAAATTTCCGGGTACTGATGAAAATAACTGTCTATATATGTTTGCGCTTCTTTGTGATTTATTCCTAGTTGTTTTGCTATACCAAAATTGGTACTGCCATAGATAATTCCAAAGTTTATGGTTTTAGCCTTGTTTCTGTGATCTGTAGATAAAGAATTTATTGGAAGCTGAAAAATTTCAGATGCAGTTCTAAGGTGTACGTCATCATCTTCTAAAAATGCTTTTTGCATACTTGATACTTTGGCTACGTGACTCAATATACGTAATTCTATTTGAGAGTAATCTGCCGAAACTATTTTATAGCCTTTGGGAGCTATAAAGGCAGATCTAATATCTTCTTCATCAATTCCTCTAATAGGAATATTTTGCAAATTGGGATTGCTGGAGTTCAGTCTACCTGTCTGAGTTACCGTTTGAGAAAAAGTTGTATGTATTCTGTTAGTTTGTGGATTAATTTGTTTTTGCAGAGCATCTGCGTAGGTTGTTTTCAATTTATTTATATGTCTCCATTTCAAAATTAACCTAGCTACAGGAAATCCACTTTTTTCTATTTCTTCTAGTGACGTAACATCTGTACTATATGTCTTTGACTTGGATAATTTGCGACCGTGAGGTATTGCAAGTGTATTGAATAAGACATCAGCTAGTTGTTTGGGAGAGGAAAGATTGAAGCTAGTTCCGCACAATTTAAAAATTTTACTTTCTAAGTCTTGCATCTTTATATTGAGTTTTGAGGAAATATTTTTTAAGTGTTCTAGATCTACTAGTATTCCGGTATTTTCCATACAATAAAGAATTTTTGCTAAAGGAAGGTCAAATTCTTTATAAAGGTGCAAACAATTTGTATCCAAGAGCCTTTTTTTCAAAGCTGCGTGAACCTTGCTCAGTAAACATACCAAATTCGTATTATTGGTATTTTGAATTTTGCCCTCTGTAGATGAGATAATTTGGGTAAGACTTGAATCTTTAGCATTTTTTGTGTCCAAAGCGTAGTGCATGAGAAGAATATCTTCTATTGAACAACTTTCTTTGGTAAATTTTGGCAAGAATGAAAAAAAGCTTTTAAGGTCGGAAGTAATTTTTAGAATGCCTTCATTTGCTAAATACTTGGCTACTAGAGCCAGAGATTTTTCATCTAGATTTTCTTGATTTATTAAAAAAGATCCATTTTCAGAGTTACTGAAATAGACTCTTAAATTGGGCTTTTTTTCCACGATAAGAGATAGGTATCCGCAGTGGAAGCTTCTCTCTAAATGTACTTTTAGTTGAGTGTATTCTGTTATGATGGTTGTAGTGGGAACGTCTTCGTTGATACTTTTTGTATTGCCATTAAATCCATTTTGAGCTTCCTCGTACAAAGATCTTGTATCGTATAATTTGCTGGCTCTTTTTATAAGTGATTGAAAATTGTGTTTTTCTAAAAAATTCATTATTTGCTCTCTACCTGGAGGATTCCAATTAAGATCTTCAGAGGAAAAATTAATAGTCAGATCTGATACAAGAGTTACAAGTTTTAGAGATAAAACCCCTGATTCTTTGCCTTGAGCTAGAAGAGTTTGTTGTCTTTGGCTTAGTTGCTCTAAATTATTTAGTATATTTTCAAAGGATGAGAATTGTTCTAGTAAAGCGGCTGCACTCTTTGCTCCTATTCCTTTTACTCCCGGTACGTTATCTGAGGCATCTCCCACAAGAGCCAGATAATCTTTAATTTTTGCTGGTACTACGCCGAATTTTTCTTTTACCTCTTTTGCTCCTATAAGGGACTCAGTTGAAGGATTGAATATATTAATTTTATCATTGACAAGCTGAAATAGATCTTTGTCGGAAGAAAAAATTACTACTGCTTCAGTCTCGGTATTAGAAAATTTTTGTGCTATAGATGCTATTACGTCGTCTGCCTCATATCCGCTTTGGCCATGAGTAGTTATATTTAGAGCTTTTGTAACATCTTTTAGATATGGAAATTGGCTCTTTAGATCTTCAGGTACAGGTGGTCTGTGAATTTTATAGTCTTTATACAATTCATGGCGAAAATTTTTTCCTCCCTCGTCAAATATTGCAACGACTTTTTCTGGATGAAAACGCGTAAGAAGCTTTATTAACATATTTGTAAAGCCGTAAATCGCACCAACTTCTTCTCCGTTGGGATTTGTGAGCTTTGGGTTTGCAAAATAAGCCCTGTAAACAAAACTGTAGCAATCTATTATTAGTAAAGTTTTTTTTCCTTTCTGAGTTAAATGCATAGCAATATTTAGTTGATATTATGGGGCATGAGGGTTTTAATGAACTACCTACAAGGCCTGCAAAGGAAAGTAAATTCTACTATTCATTTGACTAAAAAAATCAGTGCCGTCTAGCGCTTTTGCAGATTGTTAGGTCTTCACTGCAAAAGTCGTCTATGATTAAGAACATAAACGTGTGTTCTAGACTAACTAAACTTTTCATTTTGATTTAATCAGATTTATGGCTCGTATTACAACAGAAGATTGTTTAAAAAACAAAGAAATAAAAAGTCATTTTGAGTTAGTCTTGTTTGCGGCTTTTAGAGCAAGGGCTATAGAATCAGGGGAAGCACCAAAATTAGACTTACATAAAAATCGTAGCAGCGCTGAAAATATAGGTTCCTCTTCTTTTAAACATCATTCTAGTGTCAACGCTGAGTCACATATTTTTTTAGAAGAAAAAAGTGCTGTTTTGGCTCTCAGAGAGATAGCAAAAGGAGTTTTAGACCTGGATTTAATTAAAAAGCAAATTATTAATGAAACTTTAGAGGGCTCTTTTATAGAAAATTCTAAATTCTTATCTGAAAACGAAAATCAGGATTCTTTGGTAGACGAATTTTCTCAGACTGATGTCACTGTTGATGATGCTTTCTATATTTCCCATTCTGACGGAGATGAGAATGAAGATGATTCTGTTGAAGACGACATAGTTGAGCTTAACGAAGAGTGACTAATTTTGCTTGACATTTCTTTTTTAACTGTCGATTGTTGTGTGTCTTAGTGGTGCGTTTTCGCCTTTGAGTACATGCTGTTGATTTGAAATTTTGATACATCGAAGACAGGATGCGAGCATCATGCAAGGAAATTAAAGAACTTTTTGAACTAGCCTATGTACGCTATCCTAGTGAAATTCTTGTTTTAGAAAAAGCATGTTCTTTATTGGAAAAAAAGACTCTCCAGTTTGAGGTTCCTTATTTCAGTGATGGCTTTAGCGTTGCTCTGATTTTAGGCAAAATGGATGCAGATTTTTCTATCGTTCTCTCTTCTCTTTTTTATCTTCCGGTGAAACACAAAATTGTCATTCCTGGAGAATGGGAATCTTTATGTAACCCAGAAGCTTTAAATCATTTAAAGTGGCTTTTTCAAATAAAAGATTTTAAAGATTTTTGTACTGAGTTTTTAAATCAATCTAAAAATGATGACACTTATAAAGATTTAGATTTGCAAAGATTGGTCATTATACTGGCCTTTTTTTTACACCGAATTCGTAAAATTGATTCCTTAAGTTCTGACAAAGAAAAAGAGGAGCTAGCTTTAGATGGAGTTGATATTTATTCAGCTTTTGCTGAGAAAATTGGAATATCGTCAATTAAACGAGAAATAGAAGATTTAGCCTTTAGAAGTTTAAATCCTAATGCAAGAGTTTCAATTTTGGAGATCTTGGAATCTTTGAGTGGTGAGTATCAGGCTGTAGCAAAGTACATAATCAATAAATTAGACAAAAGTTTTGCAAAGGTTGGCATTAAAAACCAAATTTTTTGGAGGCAAAAGAGCCCTTATTCTATTTGGCTCAAGATGCTTAAGAAAAATCAGCCTTTTGACAAAATTGTAGATATATTGGGTATGAGAATACTTGTTAACTCAGTTGACGATTGTTATCGAGTTCTCGGGATTATTCATTCAGACAACATGGTTCTTCCAGGTTTTTTTGATGATTTTATCAATATTCCAAAGCCTAATGGATATCAATCGATTCATACAGTGATCCTGGCTCCTTTAGAGCACAAGATAGAGGTGCAAATTAGGACCTATCAAATGCAAGAGCAATCCGAGCAAGGATCAGTTGCTCATTGGGTCTATAAAAATCAAATACACAAAAATTTAACTTTAGGAAATAAGAGTCTGGAGGCTTTGACAAGTAAAGATTTTTTTGTGGACGAAAAATTTGGAGTATTTTGCAGTCTGACTGATGGTTCAAAAATTTATTTGTCTAGCGGAGGCATTGTTCTAGACGTTGCTTTTAAAATTTCTTATGGGGTCGGAATGTCTTGCATTGGTGCCAAGGTCAATGGTGAAAACGCCTCTTTGTTGCGCAAAGTATGCAGTGGCGATCGTGTAGAAATTTTAACATCGGGAATGTATGAATTTCAGGGTATCGATCAAAGTGGTACGGTTGATCCGGAAATTAAGGAATATTTTAAAAAATATTTTTTAGATAAAAATTGGTCTCAATGCATGCATTCTGGAGAACGCACTTTAAAAAATCTATGTAGTGTATTTAGAATTAGATCTCTTAGTTCTTTGTTAGAATACTTAAGTAAAAGTTTTGGATTAACTTCTGTAGAAGATCTTTTATCAAGAGTCGGTAGAGGAGATTTGCCTATGAGTAAATTGATTGATTTCATAGGTCAACAACACGGGGACCATGGTTATAGGCTTAGATTGGGTAATTTTCTAAAGTTACGTTTAGCAAAACTTGGCATTTCTTTTTTTCGAAGAGCTCACTTTACTTATGATCAGGTAGAATTGGCTAAATGCTGTAATCCAGTTCCTGGAGATAGTGTAGTTGGGTGCTTTTCAGTCAGTTCTGGTCTTGTTGTCCATCGTGTAGAATGTTTAAGTCTAAAAAAACTGCCCGTGAGGTCCAAAATCATTACAATAAAGGTTACTAATTCCAGAAGAGATTCAAAATACCTGTCTTACCTCAAAATTGCCTTTTTTAAAAAAGAGTCTAATTTCAGCGATGCTTATTCCATAATGTCAAAACTTGATGCAAGCATTTACAACATGAATACTGATGAATTTTTTATAGAGCTTATATATATGATAAAGGTGCATAATGCAGTGGAAATTAATTCGATCATTTCTTTTATCAACACAAAGAACTCAGCTTTTCGCGTGAGTCGTATACTTTGTAATGATTAAAATAGGTACTGATATTGTCCAAATTACTAGAATAGAGGGGATTTTTTCTAGATTTGGTCAAAAATTTTGTAAAAGAATTTTGCATCACCTTGAAGTTGATTTTTTCAAGCAACTAAAAGTTAAACAATCTAGTTATTTAGCAAAAAGATTCGCTTCTAAAGAGGCTATTTCAAAGGCTTTTGGAGTTGGAATCGGATCTTCATTAATATTTTCGGATATCCTTATCTCAAAAGATAAATTAGGTGCGCCCAACGTAATTATAGAACAAAAAGTGCTAAACAAGCTTATTCCAGCAAGTTTTTCTAGCTGCGAGATAGCTCTTTCCATTTCTGATGATTATCCTGTAGTGGTGGCTTTTGCTATGATCACCTTTATCCCTTAGATTTGTAATCTTTATTATGCTCTCTAAAACTTTTTTCTCTGGCGATATCCATTTTGTAGGGGTGGGGGGAGTAGGAATGAGTGGTTTGGCTCGTATTCTAAAAGAACTAGGTTATTCAATTACCGGGTCTGATACCGGATCTAATTTTTACACGCAAGGCCTTGAAAAGATTGGAATAAAGATTTCTTACGTACATTCGCCTGAAAATCTCAAAAATGCTGCATGTCTTGTAGTTTCGTCTGCAATCGCTTTAGACAATCCAGAAATTCTTGAAGCAAAAAGAATGAAGATACCGATTGTACATCGCTCTCACATTCTATATTGGATAATGAAATCAAGATTTAGCATAGCTGTTGCTGGATCTTACGGAAAAACTACAACTACGTCGCTTATAGGGCACTTGCTGGAAAATTGTGGATATAAACCTACTGTAATTGTTGGTGCTACTATTAACGCCAAAAAGACCAATGCTTATCTTGGAGAAGGCGAATATTGCGTAGTTGAATCAGACGAATCAGATGCTTCTTTTCTAAACTTACATCCGGAAATTTCTGTAGTCACTGCAATTGATCATGAGCACTTAAGCACTTATGGAACTTTTTCCAAGCTTATGGATTTCTTTTATCAGTTTGTAACGCAGGTATCCTTTCGTGGATTTTCTGTGTTATGTATTGATAATGGTAATGTTCGTAGTTTGGCAGATAAAGCTTTAAAATCTGGTGATTGCAATCGTATTATAACTTGTGGTTTGAGTCTTGATTCTAACGTTCGCGCAGCAAATATTCGATATTTTAAGACCCATTGCGAATATGATGCAGTATTTGACGTTGATTGGATTGGTAGGTTTTCTTTAAAAAATGTGAGAATTGATCTAATCGGAGAACATAACATAAAAAATTCTCTTGCAGCACTTTCGGTAATGTTTGGAATAAAAAGTGTACTGCATTCTAATTGTTTTTTTGGATATCAAGGTGTTAAAAGAAGGTGCACAATAGTTGGCATGTATAAAGATGCTACAATTATAGATGATTACGGAGTTCATCCTTCTGCTATTAGTCAGGTAATTCGAACTTTTAAAAGCGATAATTATAATTTAGAAGGGCGCCTTATAGTTGTATGGCAACCTCATAGATACTCTAGAGTCGTCAATTTAGTAAAAGAATTCTCAAAAGCTTTCTCTTTAGCAGATAAGGTTTATGTTACTCCTATTTTTTCTGCTTGGGAGCAACCTACCGAGGGTTTTTCTTTTGAAAAATTTATTTATTCTACGAGTGCTGAATCTGCATATGTAGAATCCTTTTATTCTCTCAAAGAGAATTTGGATTCTCAAAAACTTAACAATAAGGACGTCATTCTATTTTTTGGTGCGGGTGACATTACTACTTGGGCAGAAAGGCTTGCTAAATTCGATTGATAAAAAATCTTATTATGCTGAGGATTTTTGTTCTAGAGAGTCACAGATTTCTAATAGATATTTTAAACCTTTGGTTAGTACTTCTAGATCTAACTTTGTCAAGCTATTTCTTTTACTTACCGCTGAAAGGATCATTTTGTTTTGTGCTCCAGTAATAGGTATTACGTAAAGTTGAGAGCTCTTATCTTCTAAAACTGAGGAATAGTGCAGATTATGTTTTATCGTAGAGTGCACTATTGGAAGATTTTTTTCTAAGTGAGATGTTGCTTCTATTAGTTTTGAGTCTCCAGCTAAATGGCTTATCGAATTAGCATTTATCAAATGTACTGAGATCTCTTTGAACTGAAAAAAACTTTTGGCACTATTTAGCAGACTGTCAAAATTACGAGTTTTGCAAGATTGAACTGATATATCGCTTAAAAGTTTTATTATAAAGCTGTTGCATAGAGTGCAATCAAGGATGCGGATGTTTTGTTCGTGATACTTTTTTCTATAAAATGCTGCAAAAACTAAAGAAGAAACAGTCAGGATTGTTAATATGCCTAGGAAAACAGGATTTAATAGTACCTTTATCATACTGAGTCTACAACTTAAGGTTTGTTGAAATTAATTAACTCCATCCTAAGGTATAATTTTGTCAGATGCAACTATAGATGCAGCTAGATTTAAAGAATGCATCTTAAGATTGATTAATTTGATTTTGGTATTTTGCTTGCATTCTTACATTTTTGGATGATTTATAAAGATTTTTATTTGAACTTGATTTTTTGAATCTCTTTATGAATTTTGCTTTGTGAGATTGACCAGTGATTCCGTTTATAATAGGCTGAAATTCATGTGACGTGTCGCATTTGAGATTCTCAATCTGAACAGTCCAAACTACAGATCTACCAAAATTTACGTGATTTTTTATCAATTTTTAATATTAGCGCTGGTTTTTATGAGTACTCAAATTTCGGAAGGTAGAGCATTTTGTAAAGAAACTATCGTGCAAAAACCGCCAATTGCCCAAAAACAAGAAATAAAAATTCAGATGCACGATGCAACCCTGGTTGATAATTATGCTTGGATGCGTGACGAAAAATGGCCTACAGTACAATCCGAAAAGATTCTTTCACATTTGAATAACGAGAATTTCTTTGCAGACACCTATTTGAAACAGTATTCGGGCCAACGTGCTAAAATTTTAGAAGAATTAAAAGGAAGAATAATTCAGACATATCAAACCCCCTACACGAAAAATAAGGAATATCACTATTACGCAAGATTTGTTGAAGGCCAAGATTATGGTATTTTTTGCAGAAAATACGGCTCAGAGCAAGGTGCGGAAGAAGTAATACTTGACGTCAATCAAATTGCTCAAGGTAAAGATTTTACAAACCTAGGAGCAGTTTCTATATCTCCTGATAATCGGTATTTTGCCTATTCTCTGGATCATAAAGGGGACGAGCACTACACGATTTTTGTAATAGATCTACACAATAAAGGCAAACTCTTAGAGGACAGAATTGAGTCAGTGACAGGAGAAATAGTGTGGCATGAAGAATTGCATGGATTTTTTTACAGTAAGCTAAATAACCAATGCATTCCAGATAGAATTTTTTTTCATGATATTGGTACGGGTGCTATAAATGACAGGCTAATTTATCAAGAACTAGATTCTAAATTTACTGTAGGTTCTTCCAAATCTTCCAGCAGTGAGTATATTTTTTTGCTTGTCAATGGACACAACAGTTCTGAATGCCTATTTATGGAATCAAAGAGCCAGGAGATGACTCCAAAAGTTCTCTTACCTAGAAAAGAGGGCGTCATTTATGACGTTGAACATCACGAGAACTTTTTTTACGTTAGAATCAATGATTGTACTCAGAATTTTAGATTAGCCAAATTGGACATATCTGAGGCAGGTTCTAAATTTGATTTGCTGGATTATATAAAAGATGATCAAAACTTGTACCTACTAAGCTTTGATGTAAGTAATAGTTACCTTGTTCTCAATTATAGAGATCGCGGAGTTCCGTTGATTAAAGTAATGGAGCTATTGCGCTCTAAGCGCAGCCTGCTTACCAAATTTTTAAGGTATGCTGCCAAAATTGTGGATAAAGATTCACAGTTTTATTCTAAAAAAGTGAAATTTCCTGATTCGGCATATTCAGGCTCTGCGTTTTGCTCTAATTTTGAGGATGACGATATTAGAATTCAGTATTCGTCTCTATCTTGTCCTAGAATAGTTTTTAGATATAACTTTGAAAGAGACAAACTTGTTGTTTTGAAAAAGGATGAGTTGCCTCAAGGTTTTGATTCGTCAAAATACTCTATTCAAAGGCTTGAAGCCGATAATCAAGGTGTGAAAATACCAATTACTGTATTTTTTCACAAAGACTATGAAATCAACTCTGAAAGACCCTTGTTTATTACTGGATACGGCTCTTATGGAATCGGAATATCTCCTGGATTTAGCAGCACTGCTGTTTCTCTTGCCAATAGGGGGTTTATATTTGCAATAGCCCATATTCGTGGAGGAGACGAGCTGGGCTACAGATGGTATGAATCTGGAAAATTTCTACAGAAAAAGAACACTTTTGAAGATTTTATTGTTTGCACTCAGCATCTTGTAAAACTTGGATATGGTAAAGCCGGTAATATTGCTATAAGAGGAGGTAGTGCAGGAGGAATGCTTGTTGGTGCGGTCATTAATCAAAGACCAGATTTGTACAAGTGTGCAGTTGCGCACGTTCCTTTTGTGGACGTTCTAAATACTATGCTGGACAGCTCTTTGCCTTTAACTAAAGGAGAGTATGAAGAGTGGGGAAATCCTAATTTGAAAGAATATTTTGAATATATTAGGTCTTATTGTCCTTATTATAATGTCAAAAATGCATCGTATCCTAATATTTTTGCTACTGTAGGTCTTTCAGATGTAAGAGTGGGATATTGGGAGGCTGCAAAATGGATAGCAAAAATCAGAGAATTTAATGCTTCAGATTCAAATGTGATGCTAAAAACTGACATGACTAGTGGTCATGGAGGTGCTTCTGGCAGATTTAAATCTTTGGAAGAGTTGGCTGATACTTTAGTTTTTATTTTCTCTACCATGCTGAAAGATTTTGAAAAAAGATGAAAAGACGCATATTTCAAGCAGTAAATAAGTAGTAGGTTTGTGTTCTTATGGCATCTATTTCTGCGTACATAATTGCCAGAAATCACGAATGGTCGATTCGCAGAGCCATTAGAAGCGTTACACCAATTGTTGATGAAGTAGTTGTAATAGATTATGAAAGTCGAGATAATACTTCTCTGCTTGCTCAAAGTCTTGGAGCAAAAGTCATTTCTTCTTCTCACGTTAGTATTGCCGAGCAAAAAAAGATTGGGGAAACATCTTGCACTTCAAACTGGCTTTTATTTTTAAATGCCAATGAAGAAATCAGCCCAGCTCTTCAATCTGAGATTGCGTACATATTTCAGGGAGATTTGCAAGATTTATATCAAGCATATAGTTTGAAAATCATTACTATGGGTAGATATGATTTTTGTGTGCGTAAACTTGCTTATTGGCGCAGAGCTATAAGACTTTATAATAAAATTTTTTCTGAAAATATTTATGTAGATGAAGTTCTAGACTCTGAAGATATCGTTTTATGCGATTTAGATACTAAAAGTCATGTGTGTCATTTAGACAATAACCTAATATATAGAGCTGGCATATCCTTAGATTATTTGGTAGATAATGCCAATTTTGCCTCCTCCATTAGTGCTTACAGTACCCGTTGGAGAAGCGCGAATTATCCGTCTATTGTCAAGATTATTACTAGGCCTTGGGCCACTTGGTTCAAAGTGTTCTTTATCAGAAGATATTTTATTTTTGGATTTAGTGGATTCGTAGATTCTTGCATTGTTGCTTTGTGGGATTTTTTAAGGCTTGTTAAAATAAGAGAGGATCTTATCAAAAGAAGAAGATAGTCGCAGATTAATGATCGTATCGTGCTTTTACAGACTTAAGCTTCTTAGTCCCAGGCGGTATATCCTTTAAAGCTAAAATGATTCTTATTCTCTTGATTTGCAAAAAAAAGCACAAAAATAAAGAAAAGAATGCTCCAGAATTAAAAAGACTTATCCAGTAATTGCGCTTGGTTGGTACCAGCAGAACTTTGTTGCCGTATAATATGAGGTTTTTGATGGAGGAGAGAAGGGGATTCGAACCCCTGGTACATTCTCATGCACACACGCTTTCCAAGCGTGCACTTTAAGCCACTCAGTCATCTCTCCGAAAAAAAGAGGTTATCAGAAATCTTAGGATTTGTCAGGTTTTGAATTGCAAGATATAAAAAGAACAATGCATTTAAATTTAGGTGGGGTACTCTAACCATCTGTATGCGTTTCGGCATTTTGCAGCCTAAGTTGTTGCATTAAATTGAAAAAATCTCGAATAGCTTTATTCATCAAGAACTCTTGTGTTTCGTTTTCCTTAAAAAGTAGTTTTTGATTTTGAGTGACATCAGAATTTTTTGTTAAAATTCTATAGCTAGTGTCAAAAAAGATTTGTCCATCCTTAGAAAAAGAAAATTCTCCGGTGGCCACTACCATAATTTTGTTAACAGAAATTTGTAGAGCTTTTTCTATATGAGAATAATTCTCTCCTTTTAGTAAGCGTTTTGCTATTTCGTCGTCCCTTTTTAATAAAATTATTTTGTTTTTCTTTAGCTCTTCTGGAATGGATTTCCAAGATTCATTCCACTTGGTATTTTCATAATGACATTTGTTGTTTCTTTTAAATATTGGCAGTAAGTAAATTTGCTTAGGAGATAGATTTGCAAACCTTGGTACATATTTTGCTAGTATATCTAACGTCTGAGTGGAGCTTTGTTTATAGGTGACCTCTGCTTTGTAGTAATGAGGAAACTGTTCTTCTTTGTGAATTGCAGCTATTTGCAAGCATTCTTGTAGAGCACTAGAGGGAATTTTTGATAGTTCTTGAGTAGTAACTTTTATTTTGTTTTTATCTATGAAAAGTCTTAATGCTAATTTTCTACCTTGATTTAGCGCTATGTTTTTTGCTTGAGCTGGCGTATCACCACGTGCTTCTATTTGTAACATAGAAATAAAATCTATGTTTACAGATGCTGTTGAAAGAAGTGGGAGAGCAAGAGCGCAGTAGAAAAAGCATGCCAAGTGCCAAAAATTTCTCACGGATATTGAATTAATCTGAGGAAGCAACTGATACTAACGCGGCTCTTAGTAATCTATCTTCTATCTTATATCCAATCTGCATAACTTCTATTATTGTGCTTTCTTTTTGCAAAGTATTTCGTACTTGTGAAACTGCGTGATGTGATTCGTAATCAAAGGCTTCTCCGGTTTTTGGCTCGATCTTTTTTATTTTGAATTTTGTAAATATATTTTCAAGCTGAGCTTTTGTAAGTTTTACTCCTGCAATGGTTTGTTTTAGGGAAACAAGGTCGTCTTTTTCATTTTTCAAAGCCATGTCTAGATTATCCATGACATTGATTATCTCTTTTGCAATGCTGGTAAGAGCGTATTTTTTTATTTCTGCTATTTGAGCCTCGTACCTGTTGCGCATATTTTGAGCTTCTAAAAGGCACTTTAGCATCTCTTCTTCGCAGTTTTTCAGCCTAGCCTTTAGCTCATTTTCTTCGCTAAATTCTAACGTTTTGTCCTCTTCTTTATTTGACAGCTTGTCTTTTTCTGAAGTTGAAGTATCGGGGCTTATTTGCTCTATTGTCTCTTTTTTAAGAAACTCGTTTTCTAAGTCTTGCTTAATTTCCATAGATGCCAATTATCAAAAATAGATTGAGTTGAAATTTATTCTTCGTTGTGTTTTTATACAGCAGTAGGTTTGTTTCTGGTGTATTTTGCTTTTTTAACTTTACTGTGATTTTCCTGCAACTCTCCTATGGCGGATTTGAGATACTTATCTGTGATTTCCTCCAATTCTTTTCTTTTTCCCCGCAAAAAATGATCTGCCCCCTCTATGCTAACGTATTGTACTGTAGAATCTTTTTTGTCAAACATAGGTCTAAAAAGTTCCCTTACTTCTTTTTCCTCTGTCACGCTATCTACTTCTCCTTGTAATATAAGGCCTCTTAAAGGGAATCTTACAAAGGGCGCAAAGTCATACTTTTCTACTGGAGGAGAAACGCTGATGAAGTGACTTACTTCTGGTCTACGCATCGTGAGCTCCATAGCTATCCAGCTACCAAAAGAAAAACCTGCCACACAAATGCATTTAGCCGAGGGCAGAGTTTTTTCTAACCAATCTAAAGAGGAAGCGGCGTCTTCTAAGGCTTCGGAATCTTCTTGTTTTATAGTTTTATTATTAGCAGAATAATTTTGTAAGGAATCTCCTCCTTTGCAGTTAATAGACAGCACAGAGTATCCGTTCTTCACCAAAATTTGTTTCAAAGTGTGCACAACCGGATCCTTTATCGACCCACCCAAAGATGAGTGCGAGTGTAAAAGCAAAGCAATGCTTGGATAAGTGTTTTCCTGTTTTTCAACTAGGTCCAATCTTGCCTGAATCCTACCACTAGGGCCATGAAGTAAAATCTCTGAAGATTTCATGTAGTTAATAACTTATAAAGTCTTGGTGGGTAATTAGCGTAGCCGCAAAACAGCAATCTTATGATATAGTACTTGGTGAGTAATGTATAGACAAGGTCCTTTATCCCTGGGTTTTTCAGTAACAATTTGTCAAAAAATTTCAACTCAATTTAAATTTCGTACTTTAAAGTCAGGCAAGAAAAAATGATATACCTAGACCACAACGCAACTACTCCCTTTTTATTTAGAGAAGATTTAGCAGAATTATTAGTTAGACCTCTAAATCCTTCTTCTGTTCATACTTTTGGAAGATTTGCTAGAAGCATTTTGGAAAATGCGAGAAGGTCGATACTTAAGTCTTTAGGTGCAAATACTACAGACCATAGTTTAGTTTTTACTGGATCTGGCACGGAGGCAAATAATCTTGTCATAAACAGCTTTGACAAAGGTAATGTTTTTGCTTTAGCAACAGAACATTCTTCAATTTTAAGCAACTCCCATGTTAAGCCCATATCCGTAAATTCATCAGGAATAATAAATATTGAGAATTTAGTTGAATTGCTAAAGGGCGCTGACTTGTCGAAACAAACTTTAGTTTGCGTAATGTTTGCAAATAATGAGACGGGCGCTATTCAGCCTTTAGAAAAAGTTAAAGATATTGTGAGATCATACGGTGTCAATTTTCATAGCGATTGTGTTCAGGGCCTTGGAAAGGTACATTTGAATTTTGAGGACATAGGTGCAGACAGCATTGCAATATCGGCCCATAAATGTGGAGGTTTGGCTGGAATAGGGGCGCTTGTTTATAAAAACTCTTTAAAAATAGTTCCTCAAATTTTAGGGGGAGGACAAGAAAAAGGAATGAGAGCCGGTACTGAGAGCGTTATTCATGCTCATTTGTTTGCAAAAGCTGTAGAACTTGCTAAGGATTCTTGTGACAGCTATTTTGTTAAAACTAAAGTCTTGAGAGACAAAATGGAAAAAGAAATCGGTAACATTTGTGAGGACGTCATCTTTGCTTCTAACTTGGTTTCTAGGTTGCCTAATACGTCTACAATTATTATGCCAAAAGTCTCTGCTCAGATACAGCTTATGCGTTTTGACCTTGCTGGCTTTGCTATTAGCTCTGGCTCTGCTTGCTCCTCTGGAAAAATAGGAAAGTCGCATGTTTTGCTTGCTATGGGAATGAAAGAGGATCAAGTAAATTCAGCTATAAGGGTTAGTTTTGGCATGGAAAATACTTTGACCGAGACAGAGGCTTTTATAGATGCTTGGTCTGAGGTATATAGAGATTTTATATAAACTTGAGCTTGTATTGCTTAGTATGGTATAATCGTGGCGGTTTTATAAATTGGGTAATTACTGATGACTCAGTATTTAAGAGATAAATTAAAAGCGGAAGGAAGGTTGCCTGTATATATGGATTATCAGGCTACAACCCCTCTGGACCCAAGAGTGCTTGATTTTATGATGCCTTATTTGACAAACAAATTTGGTAATCCTCATTCTAGGACTCACATCTTTGGGCATGAGGCAGAGGAAGCTATTGAAGAAGCAAGAGTTCATGTTGCGTCTTTGATTGGAGCTTTGCCCAAAGAAGTTGTTTTTACTTCTGGTGCTACTGAATCTAATAACATGGCCATTAGAGGCCTTGCTTATTTTTATAAAAAACACAAAAAGCACATAGTGGTATTAAAAACAGAGCATAAGTGCGTGATGGAGTCTTGTCGTCAACTTGAAAAAGAAGGCTTTGACGTCACTTATCTTGAGGTTTTAAACAGTGGTTTAGTTGACCTAAAAACTCTGGAATCTAGCATCAAAGAAGACACATTGGTGGTTTCGATTATGGCTATAAATAACGAAACTGGAGTGATTCAACCTTTAGAAGAAATAGGAAAGCTTTGTAGGGCTAAAGGCGTATTTTTTCACTCAGATATTGCTCAGGCATTTGGTAAGATTCCTATAGATGTCAACAATTGTAATATTGACCTTGCTAGTATATCCGGACACAAAATCTACGGTCCGAAAGGAATAGGCGCTTTATACGTGAGAAAAAGTGGAAAAAATCGAGTAAGACTTCAGGCTCTTATAAATGGAGGAGGACAAGAAAAAGGTATGAGATCTGGAACACTGTCTCCAGCTCTTGTGGCTGGTCTGGGAAAAGCTTCAAAAATTGCATTAGAGGACATGGGCAATGATTTGGATCACGTGAAAATGCTTTATCAAACTTTTACAAACATGATTCTTTCCGCAATACCTGAAACAACCTTAAACGGCCATCCTTTGCATAGATATTATGGAAATGCAAATCTAAGTTTTGCGTGCGTAGAGGGAGAGTCTTTGATATTAGCTTTGAGAGAAGATTTAGCGGTATCTTCTGGATCTGCATGTACATCTGGCTCTCTTGAATCGTCTTATGTGTTAAAAGCTATGGGAGTTAGTGATGATTTATCTCATACCTCAATTCGTTTTGGCTTTGGAAGATTTACAACTAAAGAAGAGGTAGAATATGCTGCCAGCGTTTTGATTCCTAAAGTTGAAAAATTAAGGCACATGAGCCCCCTTTGGGAAATGATGCAAGATGGAATTGACTTAAAATCTATTCAGTGGTCCACTCATTGAATTCGATACTTTTAAATAAAGGTAATTGTTATGGCTTACGGAAAAAATATATTAGATCACTACGACAATCCTAGAAACGTGGGATCACTTGATAAAGACTCTGAGGATGTTGGAACTGGCATTGTAGGAGCACCAGCTTGTGGAGACGTGCTAAAGTTACAAATAAAAGTAAAAGATTCCGTTATTGTTGACGCAAAATTTAAGACTTTTGGTTGCGGATCTGCAATAGCTTCGAGCTCTTTGGTAACTGAATGGTTGAAGGGCGCATCTTTGGATGAGGCCGTTTCTATAAAAAACACTGATATTGCCCAAGAACTTTCTCTTCCTCCTGTAAAGTTACATTGCTCTTTGCTTGCTGAAGAGGCTATTTTAGCGGCGGTTGCAGACTATAAATCTAAGCTAAAATCCAATATTGAGTCGAATTAATTTAAATAAATGCGAGGGAGTTAATTGACGTCGATTTTATGTCTGCCTTAAAAAAAAACAACATCATTACAATAACTGACGGAGCTTTAAATCAAGCTAAGCTACTGCTTAGTGCAAAAAAAGATGCTTATGGAATAAGAGTGGGAGTCAGATCTGGAGGATGTTCTGGTCTTTCTTATCTGATTGAATATGCAAATACTCCAGGAATATTTGACGAACAGGTTTTGGTGGATGACGTTAGAATACTAATCGACAAAAAAGCCGTTTTGTATATTATAGGCACCACTATGGATTACGTAGAAGAAAAGTTTAAATCTGGTTTTGTTTTTGTGAATCCTAAGGAAAAAATGAGATGTGGCTGCGGCAAGTCTTTTAATGTGTGAAACTTGCCTTATAGTATTAACTGTGCTGCCAAAACTTGGAAGTTAGATGAATAACGATTACTTTGATCTACTTCAGATTGAAAAGGGCTTTTCCATAAATTTGGAAATTTTGGAGGGCAACTATTTGCACCTACAAACAAAATATCATCCAGATCAGGCTGATGACTCTGTTCAGCGAGTTAAATTTCTTAATATTTCTGCAAACCTAAATGCTGCTTATAAAACTCTTGCAAATGATTTTGCAAGGGCTCAATACTTGCTTTTACTCAATGGATTATCCCTAGAAGACGTAAAATCAATAGGCGCTTATTCCGCATTTTTGCAACAAATTTTGGAAGAGACTTTAGAAAAAAACGAATTTTTGCAAAATATCGATGATCAAGCTCAATTGCTGGCATTTTTGGAAAGCCAAAAATGCAGTCGTGAAGAACTTCTAACTAAAATGCATAGGGCCTTTATCGATGCAAATATGCAAAATTTTCTTCTTTATACTTATCAAATGAAATATTTAGATAAAATTGTATCAGCTGCTCAACAAAAGCTTTTTAGATATTGTTGATTTTAGTTTTTTTCTTGGGAAAATCTCAAATTTATTTGATTTGCCACGCAGAAAGAATATTCAAGTACTGATGCTTTTAGATTTTGATATTTTTCATCCTCCTCAAATTCAATATAAAAAGAGACCTCTAATGGTAAGTAAGAGCCGATGTTTTCTCTGTATAGCATTTTTAAACTTCTGACTTCTGGCTTAGTTGCCAAAAATTTTTTTAAGTATTCTTTAAATAAAAAAGCATTCGTGATGGGACCAGATATTTGATCCAGCTGAATGATCTGAGTTTCATTGAGGACTGAATTTTTTTCTATACGCACAATGCTATCTATGGAAATATTAAAGAGAATTTTTGTTAATCTGCTTCTTTTTTTATCTTGATCTCTAAAGTTTTTTATACAGGTGGTGAGTAAAATATGGGAAGGAACTGTGAAGGTGGATCCATCTAAATGTCTTAGCTTAATCATGAAGGGAGAAATGTTTTCTACAACTCCTTCTGCATCATAGTTTTGTAAATATATTTGGTCTCCAATTCTTAATGAGTCAGCAAGAGTGCACTGAATACTTGCTATTACTCCAAGTATTGCGTCTTTAAATAAAACTACAAAAAAACCAGTTGTAATACCTATGCTAGTAATCAGGGAATATGGAGAAACTCCAAAGATATAGTGCGTAGCAACTGCAATAATAGCTCCATAACTTAATATCTTTAGTGCCTGTACTAACAATATTAGGTTGGAGTCATTTTGTTTATGTGATTTCTCGGCAATTCTTGCTAAGGCATTGATTAAAAGAATCGATGTGATCGTGGTGGAACCGGCCAATATAAGGTTTTTTAGATTGGATGCCCATTTATTTAAATGAAATGAATCCTCTACTACGTGATTCCAGCAGAGAAAGTACAGATTGATTAGGCAATAAAAAATCTTTAAAAGGACTTTGTTCTTGTCAAAAATCTTATAGTGCAAAAAAGATTTTAGTGAATTGTCTAAACGTATTAGTATCAATTTTCTTAAAAGGAAAATATACGGGACAAGAGCTATTCCAAACGCTGCGATCAGTATTATTTTTTCTTGAAAGCATGACAGATCTTTTAGCATACAAACTTTGCTTTATTGTTTAATAAAGTGGTTTTCGTATTCCTGTGTGGGCAAATATATCTACGTCTTGCCATCCTAATAAATCTAGGGACACTCTTGTGTTTAGAAAGGAAAATACCTTTTGTGCTAGCTCTAGTCTTGACTCTCTAATCAGCATCTCAGTTAATATTGATCGTAATTTATGTAAATGTAATACGTCGGTTGCTGCATATTGTTGTTGCTCTTTAGATAAGGGTTTTTTACCCCAATCTGAGGATCTTTGTTCCTTTGAGATACTTTCTTGCAGTAATTCTCTGCATAAATCCTTTAGTCCATGAGAGTCTGTATAGGTTCTAGCCATTTTTGATGCAATTTGTGTGCAAAATATGTTCTGAATTTCTATTCCCAAATAATGTTTTATGATGGCTAGATCAAATCTGGCAAAGTGAAAAATTTTAGTTGTTTCAGATCTAGATAAAAGCTTTTTTAAATTTGGAGCGTCATAGTTATTTTCAAATTGCACTAAGCAAACCTCTTGATTGCCTGTGCTAATTTGTAATAAGCACAATTTATCTCTAGAAATTGTTAAACCCATGGCTTCAGTATCTAAAGCCAGATCCCCTTCTAAGTGTAAAGAAGAAGGAATATCGTCAGAAAAAAGGTTAATTATCATCGTATTTTGGTATTAGAATTAGTTCTTTTGTTTTTGCAAGATCCAGTATTCTTCTTGCTTTTTCGTCTAACATATCTATGTCTAAAGAAGATTCTCTAAGTAATTCTGCCTGATTTTCGAGTCTCAGTCTTTCAGCCCTTGAGAGGTCTAGGTTTTCGCTCATCTTAGGAAGTAGTGCGTTGAGCTCAAAAAGTGTGGTTAAGCCCCTTTTATTGAATACGATATTAAAAACACAGAGAGTTCCAAATGAAAAAATCAAAATCATTGGTACTAGGGCTTTTACTTTAGGATTTTTGAATGACCTAAATAAGTATAGGTATCGTTGTTTAACACCACCTACTAACATATAAATTATAAATAAAAATACAAAAAAGCGAAAAATACTGGAGCTGTGAAAATTATACCGTCAAATCTATCCAAAATTCCTCCATGTCCGGGGATAAAATTACCAGTATTCTTAATATTGAATTTTCTCTTGTAAAAAGAGATAAATAAATCTCCTGTTTGTGCAAGTATTGCAAATACTACTCCTAAAAGAATTTCAGCAATAGAAATTGAGAAAGATCCAATTATTGGCAGAGACAAAATAGCGCTATTTAACCGTATTGTATGTTCTCCGTAATAAGGAAACTTAATAAGAATGATGTGTAGAACTACACAGCAAGCAGTGGTTCCAGATATAAGACCTGCCCACGTTTTATTAGGGCTGATTTTGGGAGCTAATTTTGGACCTTCAAAAATCTTACCTCCAATAAAAGCAAAGGTATCTACGCTCCAAAGTAAGCAAAAATAGGCTAAAGTAGTGTTCCAATTTATCAAAGAGAGAGAGATGGCTGGAACAAAAGTTATGTACAAACCTACAAACGGATGTTCAGACTTTGTCATATGTTTCCATTCGTAATGAATGGAAAAAGCCATTATGCAAAGTAAAACAAGGCAAAGTAACAAGCTAAGCTTTGAGGAAAGGTACAAGGGAAGAAAAAAGACAGATATCAGTGCCCAGCCCGATAGAATGCGTAATGTCAGATTTTGCATGTGAAATGTATTTGAGTGTATCAGAGGAAAAAATAGAGCAAATAGAAAAATGGATGGCAGTAACCACGGAAAAGAATCTTGCTGAGTTAAGCTTTGCATGCAGAGTTTATTCCAAAGGTTCTGCTTCGGTTGTGAAAATTATTGATTGCTGCTTTTAGGTGTTTTTTTGTAATGTCTGGCCATAAGACTTTGAGAAAACACAATTCCGCATAAGATATTTTCCATAGTAAAAAATCACTGATTCTTTCATTATCTCCAGTTCTGATTACATAATCCAAATCCGGCATCTGAGGAGCATAAAGATGTCTCTCAAACTCCTGGGCAGTCAATTCTTCTGCTTTTACCTTTGAGGATAGCA
The DNA here is from genome assembly GCA_903952265.1 of uncultured Rickettsiales bacterium. Classification (GTDB taxonomy): domain Bacteria; phylum Pseudomonadota; class Alphaproteobacteria; order Rickettsiales; family Rickettsiaceae; genus CAJBEU01. The sequence continues at coordinate 165,713 of CAJBEU010000002.1, forward strand.
TTTTTTTACATGCATCTAATATTTCTTTTCTGCCACCGTAGTTGACTGCAAGGTAAAGGTTTAGTTGAGTGTTGTTTTTACTTTCTTCTTCTGCTTGTGATATAGCCTTTTGAAGAGATTCGGGTAATTGATCTATGTCACCTACAACTCGAAGACGTACATTTTTCTCTTTTAAAACATTTTTGTCCTTTAAGAGATAATTTTCTAGAGTGCCGTAGAGGTATGATAATTGTTCTTTTGGTCTTTTTAAATTATCTGCTGATATCGTATATAAAGTGAGATTTGGTATCTTGTGCAGAATTGCAATTTCTACAGTTTGTTCTGCTATTTTTACTCCAGCCTTGTAGCCTTCGAGTAGAGGGAGATTTTGTTTTGCTGCCCACCTGCGGTTTCCGTCCATAATTATTCCAAGATGGCTGATTTGCTTTGTATCAATAATCATGGATTAGTAAATCGAGAAAGCTTTTGACGTGTCGCGTGCTACTTCAAAAATAATGAAAATAGAGCACCAGATTATATCACAATACTTAAGCTATTGCATATAAGGCAGGGATCTTTTTCTGTGTTTTTTACATTTTTTTGTTTACAATTCCCTTTGCTTTTGACTACTGAAAAATTCAGGTACTAACATGTATTGCCAAAAAATTTGGTTAAATGGTAGCTTCTGTTCATTAACTAGTGCCACTATTCCTATTACGAATCATAGCGTACACTACGCTAGCTCTGTTTTTGAGGGAATAATGTCCTATGGAGGAAGAGTTTTCAGAATGGACGAGCATTTGAGTAGACTTTTTGCATCTGCTAAGACTATGTACCTTGAGGTGAATTTTTCTCCTGAGGCTATTAAAGAGTCTATAATCAAACTGTTAGATTTGAATAGTTGTAATGAGGGTTCCTATTATATTAGACCCTTAATATGGCCAAACTCTCAATCTTTTATTAAGCGAGACGTAAATATACCTGCTAACGTTGCAATTTTTATTCAAAAACACACTCCTCTAAGAATAGAAAAAGGTATAAAAATGCTTATTAGTTCTTGGGTAAAGGGTCCTTTAAATAGCGTTCCTCATCAATGCAAAGGATCTGGAAACTACATGAATTCAATTTTAAGTAAACAAGAAGCGGCTGCACTTGGTTTTGATGACGCCCTTTTACTTGATTACCAGGGAAACATAGCCGAGGCAGCTTCTTCCAACGTATTTTTCATCACGCATGACGAAAGTTTGGTTACTCCGAAAATTAAGTACTGTCTTGCTGGAGTTACAAGAAAAGTTGTTTTAGAAATTGCTGCAAGATTGAGCATTCAATCTGTAGAAAAAGATATCGCTAGTGAAGAAGTGAAAAATTTTAAACAAGCTTTTTTAACTGGTACTGCAATAGAGATTCAGTCAGTTGAGAGCATACATTTTGCAAAAGAAGGTGAGTCTGTAAATTTTGAAAATTCTAATTTGGCGAACATTCTTCACACAGAATACAGAAAACTTTGTCTGCTTTAGTTTTGTTGTTGGATAAACATATTAGTGAAAATTTATGAATATTTTTGCCGGCGTAAATACTGCTTTAGTAACCCCTTTTTTGGACGGAAAAATAGATTTTTCATCGGTAAAAAAAATATTATCTTGCCAATTGGATTCAGGAATTAATGGTATTGTGGTGGGCGGATCGACTGGAGAGGGGATAATGCTTAATGACCTTGAATACAGGGATTTATTGGACTTTGTGATAAAGTTTGTTAAGGGCAGAATTAAAGTTTTTGCATCATGCACCTCTATTACAACTTCGCATTGTGTTTTGCTTGCAAAAGTTGCTCAAGATTTAGGTGTGGATGCAGTAATGTGTGCTCCTTCACCCTATGTTAGGGCATCTCAAGCTGGTATAGTGAAGCACTTTAGATTCTTGCACGACAGCATAGGAATACCTATAATTCTTTATTCAGTTCCTCAGAGAATTGGAGTTGATTTTAACGACGAATCCATTGTAGAGATTGCTCTTATGCCTAGAGTTTCTGCTTTTAAGGACGCAGGATCTGATTTGCAAAGAATTTTAAGAATTACTCAATTACTACCTGAAGATAAATTGAATTTTTTGTGTGGAAACGATGCAGATTTTCTAGCTTTTAGCGTTAACGGAGGATCGGGGTGCATATCTGTTGCTTCCAATGCAGTTCCCAGGTCTATGGTTTCATTGTATCATCTCATCCTTGAAGAAAGGTATTCACAAGCTCTGCTGCAGCACAGAGTGATGATGAATTTGTACAAGATTTTATGTATCGAAAATAATCCTGCAGCGCTTAAGTATGTTTTATTTTTGATGGGTTTGTGTTCTGAGGAGACGAGGCCTCCTTTAATGCAATTGCTGGAGAACAATAAGATTATAATAAAAGATGCTGTAGAAAATCTAAAACAGAGTTTAAAACTAGAGTGAAGCATCTTTCTAATAAGCTAATTGCCACAAATAAAAAGGCAAAGTTTAACTTCTTTTTGGAAGAAAAATATGAAGCTGGTCTTGTGCTTTTTGGATCTGAGGTAAAATCTGTACGCCTAGGTAAGGTTAGCATAGAAGATAGCTATGTGATATCAAAAGGAGGAGAGTTATACTTGATGTCAAGCTATATTGGCCCCTATACAGAGGCAAGTATGCTGAATCATGATCCCAGAAGGCCAAAAAAGCTTTTACTCAATGCAAGAGAAATAAAAAAAATGACGAGTAAGGCTCTACTCAAAGGTTACTCTATAGTGGCATGCTCTTTGTACTTTAACGCTAAAAACTTGATAAAAATTGAAATTGCTGTTGCGAAAGGGAAAAAGCTTTACGACAAAAGAGAATCCATCAAACATAGAGATTGGGAACGCAAGAAATCACATTTGTTAAAGCATGGTACCTGCGAATAAATTCAATGCGTATAATACAGTTTTTTAAGTCTTCGTATTTTTTAGTCTCCCTGATCGTGCTCTTTATTGCATTGTGTATTTGCGTAGGCAGTATCTATTACAAATACAAAGTTTCAGTTATCAATGTGCCTGTAATTGAGCCAGATCTGGGTCCAAGTAAAATAAGGTACCTGTTGGTTCAAAAATCCCAATATTTAGAACCTAACGGTAAGGAGCTTTATGAATCATTAAGATTTAAGCAACGATCTGATGCTAAGGCCAATATTCTCAATTTCTCAGAAAAGCCCATATCTCCTTTTTTAAAGACTGACAAAGGAGAAAAAGATTTAAAAGAACAAAATTTAAACGCTGACAAGGGGTGGAGCATTAGTTTTGTAGAATCTCCTTTATTACAAGAGCAAAACTATAAAAAACAGAAATTTTATCGCATTAGGGTTGCAACAGTTAAGTCTCCTGATCAAGCTAATGAGATATGGGCTGTAATAAAATCCAAAAATCCTATAGTCTTTGAGAATTGTAAATTTATGGTAGACAAAAAGTTTTTATCAGACGGCTCCATTGTTTATTGTATAGCTTTGGGAGAATATAAGAATCGAGAAGATACTTATGCTATGGTGAGTAGATTAAATAGTGTTGGTCAAAGCGCTTATGTATACGAAATATTTAAATAAACAAAAGTTAGTCGGTTAAACATAATGGATATCGAGAAATTATTTAAACTGAGCAAGATAAAATTTCAAAATCAAAGACTTGAGGAGGTGACAAATAAACTCTCAAACGTGTTGCAAATGGTAGATAGCATGCATTGTGTTAATTGCGAGACCAATGTAGACGAAATTAAAGCTTTACCATTGAATTCATACTTTAGAAAGGACGAAGTGTGTTCGTTAAATACAAGAAATGATTTGTTTGATAATTTGCCCCCTAAAGAACAAGAGTTTGCAAAAAAATCTGGCTATTATCGAGTGCCAAGGATTGTAGACAACTAAAAGTTCTTATTTAGGTTTTGAATATACTGACACAAATCCAAAAGAAACTAGGCTGTTTTTTCAAAGAAAGATTTGAATCTTTTTATCTAATATTTAACCTGGTGCTAGGCTATGCATTTGAATAAATTATCTATTTCTGAGGCAATTTTAGGCCTCAAAAAGGGCGAGTTTTCCTCTGTGGAATTAATTCAATCGCACATAGATCAAATGAATAAACACAGGGGTTTAAATGCTTACATTACGGAATCTTGCTCCTTTGCGATCGAAGAAGCCAAGAATGCGGATAAAAATATTAAAACTGGCCACGTAAGGCCTCTTGAGGGAATACCTATATCTTTTAAGGACAACTTTTGCATAAAAGGAGTACGTACAACTTGTGCTTCAAAAATGCTAGAAAATTTCATTCCTCTTTACGAATCTAGTGTGGTCACAAATTTGAAGAACAAAGGTGTGATTTCTTTAGGAAAAACCAATATGGATGAATTTGCTATGGGGTCTAGCAATATTACCAGTTATTTTGGTTCAGTAATTAATCCATGGAAAAATAACTGCAGCGAAACAGAGCTTGTTCCAGGCGGATCTTCTGGAGGTTCTGCTGTATCCGTTGCAGCATTTATGGCTATGGCCTCTCTTGGAACAGATACAGGAGGTTCTGTAAGACAGCCTGCGTCTTTTAATGGCGTTGTTGGAATAAAGCCTACGTACGGAAGAGCATCCAGATGGGGAATCGTGCCATTTGCAAGCTCTTTGGATCAGGCGGGAGTTTTGGCCCGGTCTGTTGAGGACGTTGCTCTTGTTTTATCTGCGATGGTGGGGTTTGATCCAATGGACTCTACAAGCGCTAATATCGCTGAAGAAGATTTATCTGCAGGAATTGGAAAATCTGTTAAAGGTTTGAAAATTGGCGTGCCTGAGCATTTAATGCTAGACGTATCAGAAGAAATGCTGAAAATATGGCAAAATTCAATCGATATTTTTAAAAGCTCTGGAGCTACTATACATAAAATCACTATCCCCTACTTTCATCAAGCTTTACCCGTCTATTACGTGATTGCTTGTTCGGAGGCATCTTCAAATCTTGCAATGTATGACGGCGTGCGTTATGGGCATAGAAGCGATTCGTATGATTCTTTTGAAGAAATGATTTTATCTACAAGATCTGAGGGTTTTGGACCAGAGGTACAGCGTAGAATTTTGATAGGCACCTACTTTTTGTCATCTGGTTTCATTGATCAGTATTACGTAAAAGCTCAAAAAATTCGAAATCTTATGAGTAAAGGTTTTCAGCAAATTTTTGAAGATGTAGATGTTGTTCTTTTGCCGTCTGCTCCAACTACTGCTTTTTCTGTGAATCAAATTACAGACAATCCTGTAGATATGTATAAAAACGACATATTTACTGTGGTGGCAAATTTGGCAAAATTACCTGCAATATCTTTACCGGCTGGATTATCCTCTAAAGGACTACCATTTGGTATGCAGATAATGGGTAAAATGTATGATGAAAAAACTATTATTTCCGCTGCTAGCGTAATGGAAAAAAATATAAATATGAAATTTGAACCAAAAGGTTACTAAGTTATGGAGATTAGAGGTAAAGATTTTGTTTGGGAATACGTTATTGGATTAGAGGTGCACGCTCAGATTTCCTCTCAATCCAAGTTATTTTCTTCTGCAGCGAACTGTTTTGACGCCCCTCCCAATACTCAAGTATCTTTTATAGATGCCGCTTTTCCAGGTACTCTGCCAGTGTTAAATTGGGCATGTGTTGAGCAAAGCGCAAAAAGTGGTCTTGGAATTAACGCAAAAATTAACTTGTTTTCTGCATTTGACAGAAAGAATTATTTTTATCCTGATTTGCCCAGAGGGTATCAAATTTCTCAATTCTATCATCCTATAGCCGAAAATGGATGGATCGATATAGTTGACGAAGAAGGCAAGATCAAAAGGATTGGTGTAACAAGGCTGCATCTTGAACAAGACGCAGGAAAGAGCCTTCATGACTATTCTCCTGGATACACTTGTATTGACCTAAATCGAGCAGGAGTTCCTCTTATGGAGATTGTTTCAGAGCCAGATATAAGGTCACCTTTTGAAGCGGGTCAATATTTAAGAAAACTAAGAAGTATACTACGTTACATAGGTTCGTGTAATGGCGACATGGAAAAAGGAGAACTTAGGTGCGACGCAAACGTTTCTGTTAGAAAAAAGGGGGAAAGAGAATTTGGAACGCGTTGCGAAATTAAAAACTTAAATTCTATAAGACACGTGATGAAAGCCATAGAGTTTGAAGGAAAAAGGCAAGTTGAATCTCTAGAAAAAGGAATCTCAATAAAGCAAGCTACGATGCTTTTTTCTCCTGAAAGTGGAGAGACCAAAATTATGCGTTTAAAAGAAGATGCTCAGGATTATAGATATTTTCCTGAACCAGATTTGCCACCAATACTTTTGACTAAAGCACAAGTTGAGTCAATTGCTGCATCTTTGCCAGAATTGCCAGAGGCAAAAGTGTCTAGATATTCAAGCTCTTTACTTGTTACCGAAGCAGACGCTAAAGTTATTGCTGCAGATAAGGAAACAGCTTTGTACTTTGAAGAGGTGATTGCTTTAGGCATTAAACCTCAATTAGCTGCAAACTGGGTTACCGGCATCTTGTTTAGTTTGTTAAAGGAACATGATTGTGAGATACACGAGTGTAAAATCACCCCAAAAGATTTAGCAAAGCTGATCAATTTGGTTGAAGAAGAGAAAATATCGGGTAAAGCAGCAAAAATTGTTTGCAGTACAATGTTTGGCGGTAATAAGGATGTTGATTTGATAATCGAGCAAATGGATTTGACTCAGATAACCGATCCAAATAGAATCGAGCAAATAGTTGATCAGGTGCTAAAAATAGAAGAAGAAACTGCAATTGCTTATCGATCTGGCAAACATAAAGTGTTCAATTTTTTGGTTTCTGCGGTATTAAAGCATAGCTCTGGCAAGGCTAGCCCTAGCCTTGTTCAGGAGATTTTGCGCAAAAAACTGGAATCTTGATCAAAAGTATTCTTTGATGCAAGTATCTAGTGAAGCAATTGGTTATTTAGCGGGTAAAGTTTTATGCAAAAGGAAAGAGAAAGACCTGCTGTTGATTATGTTGAGACTGCCTGTGAACTTCTTGCTGATGGTAATTATGAAGAAGCCAAAAAGATTGTACTAACTTTACATTATGCTGACATAGCAGATGTTCTAGATCATGTATATGACGAAGACGGAATAGATTCTTGGTTTAAGTCTTTGTTGCCTAATTTACCTACGGAAACTATTGAATCACTACAAACTCACACTTTATCCAAAGTATTGTCTTGGATTGGTGTTAATGAATTTGCCAAAATTTTAGACAAAGTAGATCTTACTGACACCATAGACGTAATCAGTAGGTTTTCTCCCAGTATAAGAAACGAGATATTAGAGTACTGTAGTGAAGAGCGCTCTAAAGAAATAGCTGTTGGACTTTCTTATCTTAGCAAAACAGCTGGAAGGGTGATGGATCATGACATTTTAACCTTGATGCCTCAGTGGACTGTTCAGCATTCCATAGATTTTGTAATTAAAAAACACTCTAAAAAGAGAATATATTCACTTATTGTTGTTGACGGAAGATTTAAACCTGTAGGTTCTGTAAGCATTGCTGACCTTTTAAGGGCAAATCGTGATCAAAAAATTTCAAGCCTGGTCCAGCTTGACATTCAAATAGTGGGCACTAACACAGATTTAGATCATTTAGCATATGTATTTAAACAATACTCTCTTGATATAGTTCCTGTAGTAAACAAATTGGGAAAGTTGGTGGGCAGTGTTGCAATAGACGATATGATTGACATCGTTGCCAAGGAAGTTGAGGAAGATACAATGCACCTTGGAGGTATACGTCAAACGGATATATCCGCTAACTTTGTTAATACCATTAAAGATCGATTTTTGTGGTTATGTCTTAATTTAATTATATCTAGTGTTGGGTATTCTTTTGTAATTACCAGATTTAGCGACACCATAGTAAAAGTGGTGGCAGTTGCAGCAATTGCTCCAATTGTTGCATCCATGTCTGGAAATGCGGGTACGCAAGTGATCACGGTAACTGTTCGTGCAATCGCATCTGTTGGTGGACCAAAAAAATACTTTTTTCTGAAACTAATGAATAGGGAAATTCTTGTGGCTTTTGTTAATGGGCTACTGCTAGCACCTGTTGGAGCAATTTTTCTTTGGGTAATTTACCGTAAAATCGGCATAAGTGTAATTTTTGGCATAGCTCTTGCCATGAATTGTTTTTTTGCAGGAATTTTTGGTTGTACAGTTCCGGTATTGCTAAGGCTGTGCAACATAGACCCAGCTTCTTCATCTGGTGTTGTTGTTACGAATTTGACGGACTCGTTGAGCCATCTTTCTATACTTTTGCTAGCATTTTTTTTCTTAACTTAGGTTGTTGAAGCACGATGATGCGCTTTATCTATTTTCCTATAGAGATCTTATGTGTCTTTATCTTGACGACTGAATTTAGATGTTATACCTTTGCCAGTCTTGGTTAGTCTTGTGGTAAAAAGGGCCCGTAGCTCAGCGGTAGAGCACCTGACTTTTAATTAGGTTGTCCCAGGTTCGATCCCTGGCGGGCTCGCCAAGTTTGTAAAATATTCTCACGCTTGTGGGGGTTATTTGTCTTACAAAGCATTTTTGGCTTTGCTTTGCATATCTTTTGCTAAGCTTTTGCGATTTCAGAAAAGGTCTAATAAAAAGCTTTTGTTTCTCTGAAGATAATTACTGATATGCTCAAAGTTATTTTAATCGGTCGTGCCAACGTTGGTAAATCCACATTTTTCAATGCTGTAAATTCAACTAGATGCAGAGCAATCGTCTATGATTTGCCTGGAGTGACAAGAGATTGCAATTACTCTCAGGCCGCTATTAGTTCTACTCAGTTCATAGTTATCGACACTCCTGGAGTTGTCTTAGAAAAAGTGGGCGTGGCCTTGCAAGAGGCTATTCAAGATAGCGATCTAATCGCAATGATTGTGGATGGTAAGGTTGGCATAGTGCCAGGGGATATCGATCTTGCTCAATTTATAAGAAGTAGTGGCAAAAAAGTTATTTTATTAGTTAACAAATGCGAAAACTCAATTATTTTGGGTAAGGAATACTATAGACTTGGCTTTGGGGATCCTATTTGCATATCTGCGGCTCATAAAATGGGTTTTGACAAAGTGAGCGCACGAATTACTGAAATTTTTTCTGTTTGTGAATCTGACATAACAAAAGATGCTAATGATGCGCTAGAGATTGCAATTGTTGGACGGCCTAACACTGGTAAGTCTACTCTAATTAATGCTTTGCTGGGAAAGGAGAGGCTTGAAGTTAGTGATGTAGCAGGTACAACTAGAGATTCTATAGCCGTTCAATTGATTCACAAAGGTGATCATATACGTTTGCTAGATACTGCTGGAATGCGAAGAAAAACTCGAATTTTTGATACTATAGAAAAATTTTCTACTTCAAGTAGCATCGAGTCAATTAAAAAAGCTAAAGTAGTTGTATTGATATTAGAGGCTAATGAGCCTTTGCAAAGGCAAGACGTTAATATACTGCATCTTGCCAAAGCTCATAAAAAGGCTCTAGTAATTGCAGTGAATAAAACAGATCTTGTAAGAGATATCAAGAAAATCAAGGGGGATCTAGAGCACGAAATTAACAGAATCGTTAGTGCAAACATTGTTTACTTTTCAGCATTGAGACGAAATAACATAGATGCTATTTTGGACGCCTGCATTGACACCGAAAAACTCCTAAATAAAGTAATTCCAACAAGTAAACTCAATTCTTGGCTAAAGGTAGCCTTAAAGCAAAAGTCTCCAGGTAGAAATTGTTTTGGTAGGGTTTTAAAGATCAAATACTGCGTTTGTATCAAGCAGCACCCTATGACAGTAAGGTTATTTTGTAATTTAAAAGAAGGAATAGATGAGCATTATACTATCTATCTATCTAATAGCTTTCGAAAACATTTCAGTTTTGTTGGATTACCCATAGAGTTTATTTGTAGCAGTACTCCTAATCCTTATGCGAAAAGTTTATAGCAATTTTTTATTGGCTAATTAGGTTACCTTGCAAGACTTTCTTGATTGTTAGCATGTCGAACCACATGTCTTTCTTTTTCATCGGTTGACGTAATAAATACGCTGGATGAAATATTGAAGTTGTCGCTATTGGCTGCTTTAAATATCTATTTGTGTACTCATAGTATTGACTTCTGTCTTTACTGATCTGCTTTTCTTGCCCAAGTATGGCATTGAGGGCTGTGCTTCCAACCAAAACCAACAATTTTGGTCTAATCAAGGATATGTGTTTTTCAACAAAAGGCCTACATATTCCAACTTCAAGATCTGTTGGTTTGCGGTTTGCTGGAGGTCTCCAAAATACAGTGTTACTTATGTAGACGTTTTGCTGTCTAGATAAGCCTATCGAGCTGAGTATTGAGTCGAGCAGTTTTCCACTATCACCACAAAATGGAATACCTTTTTCGTCTTCTTGAGCCCCTGGCGCCTCTCCAATTAACATTATAGCAGCGGAGGGTACTCCATCAAAGATTACTGTATTCTTTGAAGTATGTTTTAACGGACATTCATCAAAATTTTTGATCGATGTATACAGATCTTCTAGATTTTCAATTTTATCGGCTAGTTTTCGAGTTTTTTCTACTAGCGGATCGCAAATATCACTTTGCATTTCTTTTGCCTTGAGCAAAGTTATCTTGAAAGTCCCTAATTTTGGAGTCTTTACCCCTGGTATTTTTTTTTCAACATTATTTTCAATTTTTGTTTTTTTGAGACTATCTTCGTGTTGCTTTTGTTTGAAAAAGGGAAGAAGGAAATAATCAAGATTCATGTAGTCAAACCAGATTTTGATTAGTCTACTTGAAGTATCATGCATGAGTTTTGCCAGACTTTGAGATAACTATCTCCATATATCTTTTACTTTTTCAAATAAACTTTTCTGATTTCCGCCATTTTCGCTTTGTTCTAAAGCTTGTAGTTCTGTTAGAATGGTTCTTTTTTGTTTCGTTAAAGTTTTGGGCACAGATATGTAAACGTCTACGAATAAATCTCCCCTTTCCTGAGATCTCAACCTGGGCATTCCTTTGCCTGTAACTTTGATTCTGTGATCATTTTGAGTACCGGGAGGAATAGTAATTTCTATGGATTCTCTGTCTATAGTTTCTGCGCTAATGTTTCCTCCTAGAGCTGCCGTAGAGAATGAAATAGGAAGTTTGCAATATAAACAGTCATCTCGTACCTTGAATATGGAATGCTGTTTAATTGAAATAACTACAAATAAATTACCAGAGGCTCCTCCTCTGATTCCAGCTTCTCCTTCTCCAGTTAATTTTATGTGATTTTCGTGTTGGACGCCCTTTGGAATAGAGATTTTTATCTTTCTATTCTTATTTACTCTTCCCTCTCCGGAGCATTCTTTACAGAGATCTTTGATTATTTTACCAGAGCCATTGCAGTAGCTACATGTCTGTTTAATTTGAAAGAATCCGTGCTGGGTCAGTATGCTGCCTCTACCTCCACAGTTATTACAATCTTTTGTGGAAGTAGCTTTGCTTCCTAATCCTTTGCAGCCTGAACATTTAGTTGGTGCAGAAAAAGAAATTTCAGTTTCAATGCCAGAGAAAGCTTCCTCTAAAGTTATGGACATATTGTATTTTATGTCTGATCCTCGTATTGGTTGCCAGACATTTTGAGTTGCAGTGTTACCTTTACCCATGAGGTCGTCAAACATGTCAAAGATATCAAATCCAGCACCGCCTCTGCCAAAAGATTCAAAGCCCCTGGCGTCAAAGCCAGACCCACCACTATAGTATTGTTGCTGTTGAGTTGATCCAAAGTCAGAGGTTCCGTATTTATCGTAGCTTTCCCTCTTTGCATCATTTTCAAGTACTACGTAAGCTTGATTGAGTTCTTGCAATTTTGTTTTGGCAGAGTCATCTGTTTTGCTAAGGCGGTGATATTTTTTTACAAGCTCTCTGTAGGCAGATTTAATTTCTGCTTTGCTTGCCCCCTTTTCAAGGCCTAAGACTTTGTAATAATCTGTCATTTTTTTGTTTAGAACTTTGACGGCCTGCGAACAACGAAATGCAATGCACTGTTTTTAAGTGTATTGCACTGTTGTTTGCTTAACCTAATTATCTTAGGTTATCATTATCATTTTGAAACGTCTTCATATTGTGCATCTATTTCCTTCTTTTTGTCACCTTCTCCTTGATCTTTTTTCTCTTGATCTTGACTTTCATACACAGCAGTTCCTATTTTTTGTGAACTAGTTTTTAGCGCTTCAATCTTAGCCTCAATATCTGAAATCTGCTCTGAGCCCAGAGATGTCTTTAGTGCTTTTATGTCAGATTCGATTGTTTCTTTATCAGATGAGGAGATTTTATCTCCGTACTCACTCAGACTTTTCTCAGTTCCTCTAATTAAGCTTTCTGCTTCGTTTTTAACAGAGAGCATTTCTTTGTAACGTTTGTCTTCTTCTGAGTGTGCTTCTACATCTGCCATGATTTTTGCAATTTCTTCTTCGCTTAGACCCCCTGCGTTATGAATTTTAATCGAGTTCTCTTTGCCTGTTTTTTGGTCTTTTGCAGAAACGTGAAGTATTCCATTCATGTCTAGTTCAAAAGTTACAGCAATTTTAGGTACTCCCATAGGGGCTGGAGCAATACCGGTGAGTTCAAAAGTACCAAGCTTTTTATTATCTTTTACTCTGGTTCTTTCTCCTTGATAGACTTCGATTGTTACAGCGGTTTGGTTATCCACTGCAGTTGAAAAGCCTTCCTGTACTTTTTTGGCAGGAATCGGTTCTGCTTTTGGTATAATTATATGAAATATTCCTTTCTCAGATCCTTGTTGAGTTGCTATTCCAAGTGAGATTGGCAGCACATCCCTTACAGTAATGCCAGTTTCTATACCTTCCAGCTCTCCAGCCGCATGAATGGCAGCTCCTATGGCAACAGCTTCATCTGGATTGATACCCTTGTGAGGTTTTTTTCCAAAGAATTTGTGCACAGTGTCTATTATTTTAGGCATACGTGTCATACCTCCCACTAAGACTACCTCGTCTATATCTGACGTGGAAAGTCCTGCATCTTTTAAGGCTTGCTTACAAGGCTCGATTGTTTTTTGAATTAAATCGTCAACCAAAGATTCCAATTTGGACCTTGTAATTCTTTTGAGCAAATGTTTAGGACCAGAGCTATCAGCTGTAATGTAAGGTAGGTTGATTTCAGTTTCTTCTACAGTTGAAAGATCTTTTTTTGCTTTTTCTGTGGCTTCTTTTAGTCTTTGCAGAGCAAGCGGATCTTTACTTAGGTCTACTCCGGTTTCTTGCTTAAACTCATTTACTAGGTACTGAAGCAATCTCATGTCAAAGTCTTCTCCTCCGAGAAATGTATCTCCACTTGTAGATTTAACGTCAAAGAACCCTTCCACTATCTCTAAAATTGACACGTCAAAGGTTCCGCCACCAAGGTCATATACTGCTATTTTACGCTCTGTTTTGTCGCCTCTTTTATTGAGTCCGTAGGCAACAGCTGCTGATGTTGGTTCTCTTAGTATGACCACTTTCTTTAATCCTGCAGCTTGAGCGGCATCTTTTGTAGCTTTAAGCTGGTCATCATCAAAATAGGCTGGTACGGTTATTACCGCTTCTTCTACTTTGGCGTGTAATTTGCTTTCAGCAGATTCGATCAAGTTACGCAAAATTATTGCACTAATTGCTTCTGGGGACTTCTTTTCACCTTGCGCTTCCACCCAAGCTCTGCCTGTACCATTTGTTGCTTCCACAATTTTGTAAGAGACCAGTTTTTGTCCGTTTATTACAGTTGGGTCGTTATATTTTTTTCCAATCAAGCGTTTTACGGCGTGAATTGTGTTCATTGGATTAGTAACAGCTTGACGCTTTGCACTTCCACCAACCAATATTTTTCCTTCTTTTGTAAATGCTACTATGGATGGCGTTGTACGTTCTCCTTCGCTATTTTCTAAGACTCTTGCATTTCCATTCTCAAATACTGCCACGCATGAGTTTGTTGTTCCAAGATCTATTCCTATTGTTCTTTTTATAGTTGTCATAGTTGCACCTAGTTAAGTGATTAAGTAAAAAAACATGCCAAGCGCCTAAACTCTGCTCTCATTGGCGCAGATCGTTCAGCACTACTACCGTCTATATAATGATTGAGCAACTGTTTTCAAGTGCTCAGATTAATAGTAAAGGAAAACTTGAGGAAAAATTTATGTAGAACTTTGTTAAAATCCTTTTGTACTCAGTTTTATTACGAGTAGGCGTGTAGATTTGTATTTTTTATCCTTAAGTATGTTGCAATTTTCAGGCAACTCAAAATTCACTTGATAACAAGGTAATTCTGCAACCAGGATTGCATCCTTTTTTACCCATCCTTTAATTAATAAGGATTCGAAAGTTGAAAAAAAAATGTCACTTTCGTATGGAGGATCAATGAAAATTAGGTCGTATTTTTGATTTGCCTCAGGAAGATGTGAGCAATCTATTTGTACGTATTTTGCATTTAGATTATTTTCTAGAATAAATTTTCTTCCTAAGTTTACATATCTTGCATTGATATCTAACAAAGTTGCTTTTTTCGCTCCTCTGGAAAGTGCTTCAAAAGCCATGCTTCCAGTTCCAGCAAATACATCAAGCACTTCACTTTCTTTTACGTCTACTGAAAGCGATTCTAAGATATTAAATATAGCTTCTCTGAGAAATGCCGCAGTGGGTCTGTATTTACCTTTCTTTATAGAAGGAATTAACTTGTTTTTTATGCTGCCTGCAATTATTCGCATATTGTGAGTTTGTTTACGTAGAGGATTTTTTACAGAAATTGATTCTTAAATTTAGCGTTGTATTTCTTCTTTATAATATAGCAAGTAACTATCCTTAATCAGTTTTTTTATGAAACATCAATTTTTGCATAATTTTTCGGGTAAAGATCGTTTTAAGCAGCAAAAGAGTTCAAATTATCCAGACAAAGAGGAAGGAGCGTTTGCAAGAACAGAAGAAGATGATGATGAGTTTATTCCTCTAGTGTTGGGTAATTCAAGGGTTAAAGGACGTCTAATTTGTAGTTTTGGGATTACCAGTTCTCCCAACTTTGCTACTTTTGCAATAGGAATTTGCCAGGGTCCTATTACCTCAGTTAACACGATTTACGTTAATGGAGTAAAAAAGGTTTTTGATGCAGACAGATGTATAGTGCATCTTGGTACTTCAGATCAAGAGGTGGACTCCACTTTGTACAGTTATGAAGAAGATATTCCGGCCTTTAGAGGCTTAGCCTATGTTGTTTTTCCTAAATTTGTTTTGGAGTTACCTGAAAAACAAGGTTTAGAATCAGGTTCTGACATTCAGTCCTTATCAGAAGAAGATTTGGATGATTTTATTCCTCGATTTTCTTTTGACGTAATTTCATTGCGTCACGAACATGAGGAAAGAGTAAGTAAAATTAGGGCTACTAACATTATTCCTGGATGCGGAGAGTTTGTATACGACACCAGAAGTTTGTATAAATCACTTGATCAAGGTACCCAAGAATCCATAAAAACAAAAATTAATTATTCCAACGGAGAGGCAAATAGCTTAGTAAATGTGGATTTTTTGAAAAAAGAATTACCAAAGGTAGAGTGGGTAGCTCCTGTGGTTTGTTGGTTTGGCAATAATAAAGAGATAGAAAAATGTACGATATTGCCTCGTGTTGAGCATGGTCCGGGTATTGCTGACATTTTTGAAGTTAATGGATCAAAAGTTGAATGGAAAGTTGCTGGATATAATCGATCAACAGCTAAAATTGTAGGTTTTGATAAAGGTAAGATGAGGTATGGAGGTACAGTAAGTGATGAGAGTGTAGTAAATTATTTAGCTATGCTAAAAGGCCGAGGTTATAAAATCATGTTTTATCCCATGATTTTTCTAGATATAGAAGGTAAGTCTTGGCGTGGAGAGATGAATGGCACGTGGGACCAGGTTGAGAAATTTTTTATCAAGCCTGGGGGTTACAATAACTTTATTTTGCATTATGCAGAACTTGTCAAAGACTATGTTGATGCTTTTGTTATAGGATCTGAACTTGAGGGCATAACGAGCATTTATAGAGAGCAAAATGGCGTAAGAGAATTTCTTGTTGCAAGAGAATTGGGCGACCTAGCTTACAAAGTTCGTGCAGTTTTCTATGAAGCAGACAAGCAACATGTCAAAATTACTTATGCGGCTAATTGGTCCGAATACCATAGTAAAGAGGGTTGGTATCATTTAGACAAGCTTTGGATGTGTGATGCAATAGATTTTATCGGTATAGATGCATATTTTCCAGCAACAGATACTTGCGACAGTAGCATTGATTATCATCAAATAAAGGAAGGGTATAAAAAAGGAGATACGTATGAATATTATTACGAAAACGGCGCTCGCAAGTACTGCGATCCTAAATTTGCGCTAAAAAATATAGAATATTGGTGGAAGAATCGTCATTTAAACCCAGATGGACAAGATAGTGGATGGATTCCTGAATCCAAACCAATTTGGCTTACTGAATTTGGCTTTTCCTCCTTGGACAAATCTACTAATGAGCCTAACGTATTTTTTGATCCTAATTCTGGGAGAAATTTACCCAAACTTTCTTCTGGAGAGACTGATTTTGCACTGCAAGAACAAGCCATTTGTGCTTTAGTGGATCACTTTGACTCTATTTGCAGTTCAAAAGGAAGTAAAATGGTAGAGCAAATGTTTTTATGGTGCTGGGATTCCAGATATCCAGCTTGGCCAGACGAAAGCATAAAAGATTTGGATCAATTGCCGACATTTGATGAATCTGCAGTTGCAGAAGGGGGTATAGACACATGGGCTGACTCACCTAATTGGGAATCGGGGCATTGGATTAACGGTAAATTTTCTGGAATATCAATTCGCGAGGCTATAGAAGAAATCTTTAGCAAAAGTGGATTTTCTTCAAAAGACTTTACTATTGACTCTAGATTATCTGGGTTGATTCGGGCCTTAACAATAAATTACAATTGTTCTGCTATTTCTTTGTTGGAAACTCTTAGGTTGCTTTATAAATTTGACGTTTTTTACTCACCAGAGGGAGTGTTTCATGTGATTGCAAGAGAATCTAATTTTAACGTAGAAAAAAATACTTACGCAAACAGGCTGACTTTTGAGGATTTGAGGCATTCATCTAGCGCTCCTTCTTTTAAATTTTTGCAATTGCCAAACGAAATAGAGCTAGGGCTTGTTTTTATTCCGGAAAATTCTTCAGAACTGGGTTTTGTAACAATTAATACAGAATCAAAGAAAAAAACAGATCTAAAGTTACCTATAGTGATGTCCTTTGCTAAAGCCTCTAGCTCTGTGCACAAGATTTTGGAATCGATGCGGGAGAAAAATAATTTAGCTGTTATACAGATTCCATTTTATTTTGAGGTCAAGCCTACTCAGGTGATTGAATTGAGAATTTCAAAAACTTCTATGCTGCTAAGAGTGATCTCTGTAAATTTTTACGAAAGAGAAAAAGAATTGGTGTGTGTAAAATTACAGTCTTTAAAGTCTGAAAAATCTCTGCTTTTGTCTTAGTGTTATTTGACAGATTTAATACTCTTAAATTGAGTAACAAACCTTTTATAAGACTATTAAAATGCTAACTTTGTTTGCTTCGCTTGTTGGTTTTATGGGATCTGTGGTGCCAGAAATCTTTAAATTAATTAGAGATAAGTCTGATAAAGAGCATGAACTGAAAATTTTAGAAAAGCAAATTGAAAACAGTAGAATTTCTTTCTCTAATCTACAAGAAATAGAGGCTGGAACTCTTGAAAGAAAAATTATGTATAAAACATATACGACAAAAATAAAATGGGTGGACGCTCTAAATGGCAGCGTTCGTCCAATGCTTGCTTACGGATTTTTTGTATTTTATGTTTTTATGAAAATTCGCTGCTGCGCGATTGCTTCTTATATATCTTTGCTTGCTCAAATTGAAAGTCTTTGGACTGAAAATGATTATGCGATTTTTGCAGGTGTGATAAGTTTTTATTTTGGTCAAAGGACTTTTAGCAAATTGAGAAAACAATAAATTGCTACTTAAATCAATAGAAAAAAATGTTTATTAATTTATTCCTTACAAAGCTAATCTGTTTCCTTTGTATCTTCAAAATCCGCGTGTGTTGGAGAGATCAAATACCGTTTTAAAGAGTTATTGTGTTGATTTTTTTGACTACTGATCCCCAAAGAATGCAAACTTTTTGCTTTGGAAACAAAATTTTGATTAAACGAAGCTGCAAATTTATCATAACTATTTGTGAGTGAGTAAAGGTCTGCTCCTAATTTATTTCCGTGTACAGTCAAAATTTCTACGGAAGCAATGAGTCTTTGTACTAGATGTAGTATTTTTGTGTAATTTTCTATTTGTCTATAGGTGCGTATTTGTCTCTTAGTAAGGGAGAGTATGTTCATTAGGCCTGAGGGCCCTACAGGAAATATATTCTTTTCCCAGGCTTTTGATAAAAAACTTTTGTCTACGGAGCTGATTTTTTCTACGATAGATTCAGTATGTAAAAACATTATAGTGACTGAATGAAAATTTGAATTTCCCTCAAGTCCTAAGTGATGTTTTAGTGCTAATTCATAATCTTTTTCGGACAAGTCTTTTAGATGTCTATTCATAGATTTGATCAAATTTTCGTGCATTTGAGAATTTTGTTCAGACGTGCTTTGCAAATTTTCTGCTTTGTCACTTTCTTCGATAAAAAACTTAGACGCTTTTGCATCGATAATGATGAATTCTGAATTGGGTAAAAAAACTATAGCATCCGGCCTGTAAGATTTTTCTCCTTTTATAATTGTTGGTTGTAACTTGAAATCTAATTCTGGTGTTAGTCCAGATTTGATTAAAATGTTGCTAAGAGTAATTTCTGTTAAATTGCTTGCTTGTACCGGAGACAATAAGGAATTTTTGATCATTTTAACTGATGCACTTGACTCTTCGACCTCTTTTTCTAAGACTTTTATTGAGCTTACAAGTTTTTGTACTTCAGTTCTTATTTCGCCTGCAGCTTTTGTAATTTTTTGATCATGCTGTATTTGAGCGTTTTTTGTTTCATGTTGATGAGCCGCTAAAAGCTGCTTTGTAAGATCTGATCCTAGATTCTTTAGCGTATTTTCTGCGGATTGCATCAAAGAGGCTTGAATTTTGTCCATTTGCTTTAATGTTTCTTCAGCAATTTGTAGCTTGCTATTTAGATGCTGAAGTTTTTCTGCCTGCAATATTTTTTCTTGAGTCAATTGCTCTATTTTTGAAGCATTTTCCTCATTTAGATGTTGTGCTGATTCGAGCTTTTCTCTATTAAACCTAAGTAGCATCATTAAAACTACGGTTAGTGTAAAAAATACAAAGTGCAGGACTAGAGAGAAGTAGATAAACATTATGAATTATTTTAAGAAGTTTATAACTTGGTTTGCAGATTTTTTGTTGTGACAATTAGCCCAAGAGTTACAAGTGTTTTTAGATTTTTATCTAGGATTTTTACAAGAGGAGTGAAAATTCAACACAAGTGCAAATTTATGCACCAATTACTTGTTTCTTAAATTTTCTGATTTTGTTGTTTTGCTAAAGATGCTAAGTCGTCTGCTATATTATTTCCTATGTTATCATCGTGAGCCTTGACCCATTCCCAAGTAACTTTATGTTTTTGTGTGAGAGTTAGTAGTTTTTTCCACAAATCATCATTTTTAACTGGTTCTCTTTTTGAGTTTCTCCAGCCATTTTTTTGCCAACCGTTTATCCACTGAGTGATACCAAGTTTTAAGTAGTTGCTATCGGTATATATGATGACTTCAGAATCTTCTTCGAGAATTTCAAGAGCCTTGATTGATGCAAGTATTTCCATTTTATTATTGGTGGTCAAAGAGTCTGAACCCTTTATCATCAAAGCTTTACTTGCATCTAATATTAGGTAGGCTCCCCATCCTCCTTTTCCTGGGTTAGGAGAGCATCCACCATCAGTGTAAGCTATAACTCTAGGTTTTTTCATTGTTTTCTTTCTTTTTACGAAAAGCGCTTAAGGAAATTATTTTTCCCGGTTCATTGATTTCGGGACTATCTGTAGTTTTTTCTAATCCATATGGGTTGTTTTGGAATAAATTTAAGCTTAAAAGTTTATTTATTCCAAATACTCCATCTTCTTCCATTCCTTCATACTGAAAACAGAGATGAAATGGCACTCCTGGATCTGCAAAGCGATTAATTGCTACAAATGGAACGATGAGGTCCTCCAACACCTCATCAAAACTTAATTGTATAGCAAACCTATCTTCATAAACTTTCAGATTATAAAATTGATGCTCGAGAATTATTGTGAGCTCCTCTGGATATTTTTTCTTAAGTTCGTCAGATATTTGTACGCCTTTATGAAAAGTACAAAAAGTGATAAAAAAATGATGATTTCCCTGTATTCCATGTTTTGCAACTGTGCTTAAAGCTTCTCTTACAACGTAGTACATAGCCTTACTGACCATTTTCATATAATCTAGATATCCTCCCATTTTTTCAACCTTGAGATTATTATTTAAAGACTTACTAAAAGTAGCGCATCCTTATTGTTCTAAATGAATTTTTGCATTAAAAAGCCATGTTGTACATGAATAAAATAAGTAGAGCTCTATTTGTCAAATTTCCTTGAGAGAGTTATTGAGCTTTTTTGCAACTTGTTTTATAGGGTCCTTTTTGTTAGAATGCATGCGGCTCCTTTTCTATCATCTTTTGATTTTGTTAAGGGCTTTTACTTATAAGCCAACAGAACATAATCTAAAAAACACTTCATGCTAAAAAAGATCTACTTTCCTGCTTTTTTTGTTCTGCTTATTTATCCTATCATTCTTGGCGTTCTTGCCTATTTTTATGTAAAGAACTTTGGTTTTGGCATGTACGAGCTTTTGTTGATTTTGACAAGCTATTACGTGGTTAATATAACTATTGGAGTAGGTCTTCACAGATGCTGGGCCCACGGTGCGTTTGTTCCAAATAAAGTCGTAGAACTTATTCTCATAGGACTTTCTTCCGTTGCTCTTCAGGGGCCAATTTTAAAATGGGTTTCTGATCATACAAGGCACCATGCTTACACAGATACTGACAAAGACCCGCATTCTCCGCTAAAATTTGGAGGAGGAATCAAAGGATTCCTTTGGTCTCATATAGGATGGATGCTTGTAAAATCTCCTTTGGACATAGATAAATCTACCGTGAAAAAGTTTAGTCGCAACAAGCTTGTGATGCTTCAATTTAAATACTATTGGCAGGTAGTTCTCTTTACGAACACTATAGTGCCTTTTGCGATAGGCTTTTTGTGTACTGGCTCATATGTTGGAGGTATTGCTGGTTTTATATTTTTGGGAATAGGTAGGGCGATTCAGCAGCATGCTACTTTTTGCATCAATTCTATGACTCACTATTTTGGCAGCAAGGATTACGATAAAAATTCAACTGCTGGGGACATAGCTTGGATGGCTCCATTCTTATTAGGAGAAAATTGGCACAACTTTCATCATGCTTTTCCGTCTGATTACAGAAATGGTCCAAAATGGTATCAGTTTGACGTGCACAAATGGATCATATGGATTCTTGCTAAACTTAACCTTGCTCACGAGCTTAAGCTCACTTCTGATATTAGAATTATTGCTCAAAGAAAAGCAGCCTTGAGTTACTCTTTTAAAAGTATTTCTCAAAGATGGTCTGATTTACAAAAAAGATGTCAGGCTGAAGGTAAATTAGCCTTGAGCAATGTCACAAAGACTACAGAAGACATAAAGTCATACACCGCATTGGTTTTCAGGGCATATAACAAAAACCTATCCGATCTTTCTTTGCGAATCACATCTTTAATTGATTCTGAAGAGCTTTCAAAGAAATTGGTTGCAGATTGTTCTGAGCTACTGCTGAAATTTGAGAGCAACGTGAAAAAGTTGGAAAAAGAGGTTGTTGCCTCTACTTGACCTTTTTGCAGATAAAAAAAAGCTTAGATGCTTTTTCTTTCATAATCACCTCTTCTGTCTTTTGAAAACTTGATGAATTAAGATTAGGAATTGCAGCTAAGTGCCCAATTGTTCGTGAGTGTTTGCATCTCCTTCTATTAAGGCTTTGTGTAGCTGTTTTACGATTGTATCTCCTTGATTTAAAGAAACCTTTATTTTAATACAGTGAGTATCTGAGGTGATATTTTGAATTTTTACCTGATTTCTATTTAGCTCTTTCCATACTTTAATTAACAAGTCGCAAGTTTCTCCGATACTCCATCCTACGATTACTACTAGTGCACTTTGAGTATCAACCATATAACTAGAGACCAACTTTTTGTTTTGCACAATTGCGTTAATCTTTGTATTTTCAGATAGAGGTGCCTCAAACTTGCAGGTGTTTTCATTGTAATCTACAATCAAGTTAAAGCACGTGACTTTTATAAGCGCCTCCATTAGAGCATATAAATCTCTGTGCGTTGAAG
This sequence comes from uncultured Rickettsiales bacterium, assembly GCA_903952265.1. Lineage (GTDB taxonomy): Bacteria > Pseudomonadota > Alphaproteobacteria > Rickettsiales > Rickettsiaceae > CAJBEU01. Next base: position 188,174 of record CAJBEU010000002.1, read on the forward strand.
TTTGTATTTGACAAAAAATTATGTCGTTTTTGAGGCTTATGCCTTTAATTTCGCAAGATTCCATATGTGTAGATTGTTTCTGAATAACGTTTGTGCCCGGGTTGTGTGAATTTGTTTTTATAACTTTTAGAGGCACTTTATACCTCATTGCTATTTCGACCGATCTTCTTTCTAGCACTTTTGCACCATACATAGCAAAGCACAGCATTTCTTCGTAAGATATAGATTCTATTTTTAGTGCTTTAGGTACTAATCGTGGATCTGCTGAAAAAACTCCAGATACATCCGTATAAATTTCACAAGATTGAGCTTTGATAGCAGCTGCAACCGCTACAGCAGTTGTGTCTGATCCTCCTCTACCTAACGTAGTAATAGAGTTTTTCTCTGTTACACCCTGAAATCCGCAAATTACCGGAATGATTCCATTTTCTACGTATTGCAGTATTTTGTCGTGATCAATTTTTATTATTCGTGCCTTTGAAAAATCATCATTTGTTAAAATCGGAATTTGCCATCCTTGTAGAGTCTTTGCAAGTATTCCTTCTTTGAGCAAGGCTAGACTGAGCAATGCGGCAGATAAGTTTTCGCCACTACTTATTGCAGAGTCATATGCTTCCTGTGCTAGATCAGTTTTTCCTACATTGATTTCCATGCATTTGGCAATGAATTGGTTTGTAGAACCTGCCATGGCCGACACTACTATTACTAATTTCTTTGTACGAGTTTCTTTTTTTATGGCTGAAGCAACTTTAGATATGTAAGAGATATTAGCTAAAGAGGTTCCGCCAAATTTTTGTACTATTAGAGGGTTTTTATCGAAAAACATCTTTTATAATTTAAAAATGACATGTGAATTTCTTCTCTTGAAACTATTATAAAAAGAATGAAAGTAGATTGCAGAGCAATACAAAGCTTATTCTTAGAGCGGGATTGTATTTATTTTTTTTCTAGTGTGCTACCATTTAAACTCTGGTTTCGTAACTAAAAATCACTTTTAAGAAATGAAATTTATATGTTGAGATCTTTAACGAAAGGATTAAGCAACGTATTTGGTAAAATTGTAGGCAAAAAATCAATAGATGTTGCTGCTTTTGAATCGATATTAAAGGGTATTAGAGATTCGCTTCTAGATTCTGACGTTGCTTTAGAGGTTGTTGACTATCTTATTAGTTGTATAAGAAGTACCAGTAATCAAAAAGATATTTTATCATCACAAGATGCTTCTGTCTTACTTAGGCAGATTGTAAAAGATGAGCTAATAAACCTTATATCTGATGGCAAAGACTTTGCTACTTTTGCGCCCAATAGTTTTCCGTGCAACGTGATGATAATTGGAAATCACGGAGCTGGTAAAACTACTTCTAGTGCAAAAATTGCTCACTATATAAAAACTCATCAGAAAAAATCAGTTTTACTTGTCTCTTTGGATATCTTTCGTCCAGCCGCCCAGCAACAATTGAGCATTTTAGCAAATTCAGCATCTGTAGATTTTTTTACGCCAGAAAATCTCAACATAGATCAGATCTGTATCGATTCTTTGCAATATGCAAATAAAAACGGATATCAGTTTGTGGTCTATGACACTTTTGGTTCTTCTCATACAGACAGAGATGCACTCGATAGCCTTTTAAGTATTAAGCAAAAAATTCACCCAAAAGAAGTGCTTTTGATCGCAGATGCACTCACTGGTCAGGATGCTGTAAAATCAGCGAAATGTTTTTCTGATACTCTGGGCATTTCCGGAGTTGTGCTTACAAAAATGGACGCAGATTCTAGAGGCGCTGGCGCACTTAGCATTAAGTATGTGACAAAAAAGTCAGTTAAGTTTATAGGGGTAGGCGAAGACATTAAAGATTTAGAAACATTTAATCCCACAAGCATTGTTCTTCGTATACTAGATATGGGGGATATAGAAACTCTAACAAAAAAGTTAGAGGACGTAATGGATGTCAAGACCAAAGAGCTTGAGCTGCAAAAAGTTCAATCTGGTAAATTTACTCTTGAAGACTATGAGTCTCATATTATGAAAATAAGCAAAATGGGGGGATTAAGCAAAATAGCAGGATTCCTTCCAGGAGCTAGTAAATTACTCGATAATCCCGCTTTCAAAGGTGGAGCAGACAAAATGCTTATTAGACAACAAAGCATTATCAGGTCTATGACTCTTAAAGAAAGAAAGAAACCTCAAATTTTGACCCATTCTCGTAAAAAAAGAGTCGCAAATGGCTCTGGTAGAACAATTGCCGAGGTTGATGCACTTTTAAAACAGTTTCAACAGATGTCTGATTTGATTAAGTTAGGTCCAAAAGCTCTCTTCAAAACTGGCCAAAAGTTATTTTGAACTTGTCGATTTGTTTAAAATTTAGACTCAAAACACTCTCTTCACGTGAAAATTTTAAGCTTTGATACTTCTGGAGAGTTTTGTTCCGTAGCTTTGCATGTAGGCAAAGATTTGATTGCATTTGATCAGGACATAACCTGCTCATTGCAAGCCGCAGAGCTTTTGATTCCCATGATTGATAAAGTTGTTAAATCTTCCTTTCTCAGATACAAAGATCTGGATTATGTTGCTTTAACTAAAGGTCCTGGAAGTTTTACCGGAATACGAGTGGGACTTTCTGCTGCGCAAGGCATACTCATGTGCACGAAAGCTTCTCCCGTAGTATTTTCTAACTTTGAGTTGTGGAACTACAGGTCTAAAATGCAAATGGGTTCGGGCTTAGATGCAAGTGTTGTAGTAATTAAGGCCTATTCTGGACAGATTTATACACAAGTTTTTGAATATTGTGGAGATAATAAGAATCCTGAGTTACTTACCCTGGAGCAATTAAAAAAAAACATTGAATATCTGGCAGATAAAACTGTAGCTTTTTTAGGCACTGGAATTACATATCTTGTTGACCCTTTTTTTCAAAGGCCTAACTTCTTTTTTTTACCAAGATATACAAATGCAAAGTTTTTAGGGCAGCTAGCATGCAAACTTATCGATATTAAAGAAATAAATGAGATACACGGAGATTTAAGTCCTTTGTATATGAAATCTCCTAGCGTAGGGATTCCAAAAAATGAGAAATCAGATTTAAGTTAGTCTATCTTCAAAGCTTCTATGAAAACGGATTTGGGTACATTTACGTTTCCTATCATCTGCATTTTCTTCTTTCCGGCTTTTTGTTTTTCAAGTAGCTTTCTTTTTCTTGAAATATCTCCTCCGTAGCATTTTGCTAGCACATTTTTTCTCATTGCATTTACCGTTTCTCTTGCAACTATACGTCCTCCAATTGCAGCCTGAATTGGAATTTGAAACAGATGCCTAGGTATGAGATCTTTGAGTTTGTCACATAACTCTCTGCCTCTGCGTTCTGCATGTTGCCTATGTACCATAGAGCATAGTGCATCAACTGGTTCTCCTGCAATTAATACATTCAGCTTTACCAAATCTCCAACTGCGTATTCTGCAAATTCCCAATCCAGGCTTGCAAAGCCTTTAGATAGAGCCTTAATTCTATTATAAAAGTTAAGTACTACCTCATTTAAAGGAATTTTGTAAGTTAAAATGACTCTCTGCCCAGAGTATGAAGTGTTAACCTGTTTTCCCCTTTTCTCATTACATAGTTGCAATATGCTACCTAAAAATTCTTGAGGGGTGATAATTGTCGCCAAGACCCATGGTTCTAATATCTCTTTTATAGAAGATAGATCAGGTAACGCTGATGGATCATGAATATCCAACACGTCGCCGTTATTAAGGCAAATTTTGTAATTAACGCTTGGTGCTGTTGCAACAACATCAAGATCAAATTCTCTGGCTATTCTCTCTTGTATTATTTCAAGATGCAGTAGCCCTAAAAAACCGCATCTAAATCCGTGACCAAGAGCGGCAGAAGTCTGTTGTTCGAATTTTAAGCTAGAGTCATTTAGTTTTAATTTTGCAAGACAATCTTGTAATTGAGGAAAAAGATCTTTTTCTCTTGGATAAAGACCACAAAAAACGTGAGGATTTTGTTCCTTAAATCCTTTAAGCGCTACCGGATTTGAATCTTTAGCGTCATATATCGTATCTCCTACTTTGCAGTCTGAAATCTGTTTTATTTTTGCAACTAAAAAACCTATTTCTCCGGCAGATAAAGTATTGGTGAATTGTTTTTTAGGAGAGAAAAAGCCCACTTTGTCTATTGTGTATGTCGAACCAGTGGAAAACAATTTTATTTGCATTCCAACCTTTAAAATTCCGCTGACTACCCTAATTAATACTACCACTCCTAGATATTGGTCGTACCAACTGTCTATTATTAACGCCCTTAGCAAAGCGTTGAGTTCTTTTGCGGGTGCGGGTAACCATTGTACTATGGCTTCCATCAGCTCCTTTATGCCTTGACCAGTTTTGGCAGAAATCAAAATAGTATTTGAGGTGTCAATTCCTATTATGTCTCTTATTTCTTCTATGATAAGTTCTGGGCATGCAGATGGCATGTCTATTTTATTTAAGACGGGTAAAATCTCGTGATTATTGTCTATTGCCTGATAGACGTTGGCAAGAGTTTGAGCCTGAATTCCCTGAGTTGCATCTATTAATAAGACAGAACCCTCACAAGCAGCGAGCGATCTACTTACTTCGTAAGCAAAATCTACATGACCAGGTGTGTCTATTAGATTGAATTGATAATTTTGCCCACTATCTGCTTTATACGTAAGTCTTGCAGTTTGTGCCTTGATTGTTATGCCTTTTTCCTTTTCAAGTGGCATAGAGTCCAGAACCTGATCCCGCATTTCACTGGGGCTCAGTCCTTCACAGATGCCTATCAAGCGGTCTGCAAGGGTGGATTTACCGTGGTCAATGTGAGCTATTATAGCAAAGTTACGGATAAATTTTTGCTCTGTTTCCATTGAAATGTTTTATTAGCAATTAAATTTGCTTCTATTCGTACTCTACAAGAAGATCGCCACTTCGTACTATTTGTTGTTTTGTAACGTGGATTTTTTTAATAACGCCATTCATAGGAGCTTTAATCGTATTTTCCATTTTAATAGCAGCAAGTGTCATTATAGCCATTCCTTCTTTTATTGAATCTCCCTGATTTACTTTCACGTCTATAATTTGTCCACCCAATGGCGAATATACTTCTTTTGTAATTTTTTCTACAGAGTTTGTGATCATAAAGCCCTCTAACTCTGAAACTTTTGGTGATCTTATGTAGACTGTTGCTGTAACTCCTGTATGAGTTAGCCTATATCCAGTACGTATGTGGTCTATTTTGACGTTCAAATTCTTGCCATTAACTTTACACACGAACAGTCTATTTCCTATAGACCAGTTACTGCGAATTGCTATTCTATTACTTCCTTGTCTTATGTTGTAGCCTCCAGGCATTGGCTTGATTACAACCGGAAATGATATGTTATCTACTGTCACTACCCAGCGGGTCATGATTTTGTTAGTTTGATCGTCGATTCTTTCATTAATCAGTCGAAGCCTTTTCTGTTCTGTAATGAATATGTGAATTGCCGTTGCTACAAAAATTTGTGAAATTTCGGATGTAAGCTCTGCTCCTCCAAAACCTTGTGGATATTCTTCTGCTATGAAACCAGTATGAATGTCTCCCGCAATAAACTTTGGGTGAGATATTAATGCCTCTAAAAAAGAGATATTGTGGTTAATGCCTCTTATTACGAATGCGCTTAGTGCTGTGAGCATGTGGTTTATTGCTTCTTCTCTGGAATCCCCTATGGTGCAGAGTTTTGCTATCATTGTGTCATAGTAAACACTAACCTCTATTCCAGCGGCAAGACTGGTATCTATTCTAACGTTTGGAGATTTCGTTGGTTCCCTGTATTCAGTTATACGTCCACTGGATGGTAAAAATCCTCTAGTTGGATCTTCCGCGCAGATTCTGCACTCTATAGAGTGTTTGTCTATAAAAACCTTATCCTGAGTAATGGATAGCTCTGCTCCTGCTTCTATTTTTATCATTTCTTCTACTATATCGATTCCGGTTACCATTTCTGTAACCGTATGTTCTACTTGCAATCTAGTGTTCATCTCTAAAAAGTAGAAACGATTATCTCCGTCTAGCATAAATTCCACTGTTCCAGCGGAATGGTAATTAACTTTTTTTACTAAAGATATGCTTTGTCTGTACATCTCTGTACGTGCTTCTTCGTTTATGCAAACACTAGGAGTTTCTTCTATAACTTTTTGATGATTGCGCTGTATAGAGCACTCTCTTTCCCCAAGACATACTACGTTGCCCTGTTTGTCGGCCAGTACTTGAATTTCAATATGTCGTGGAGTTTTTACTATAAATTTTTCTATGAAAACTCTATTGTCGTTAAAACTATTTGCGGCCTCTATTCTGGCTGATTCAAACGCTGCAACCATTTGCTCTTTGTCGTAAGCAACTCTCATTCCTCTTCCGCCTCCCCCGGCTGCTGCTTTTACTATCACAGGAAAACCTATTGACTCTGCGATTTCTACAGCTTTAGAAATAGTGGAAATGATTCCTATGTATCCCGGGACCACGTTTACGTTTGCTTCTATAGCAATTTTTTTTGCTTCGATTTTATCTCCCATTATTTTGATTGCTGTGGAGCTTGGGCCTATGAAATGAATACCTTCCGCTTTTAATCTGGAGGCAAATTTAGGGTTTTCTGACAAAAATCCGTATCCGGGGTGTACGGCTTGAGCTCCGCTTTGTTTGGCTGCCGTTACTATATTTTGAATGGAGAGATAACTTTCAGTTGCCGGAGAGTTTCCTATGTAATATGCCTCGTCAGCCATTTGTACGTGTAAAGCGTTAGCGTCTGCTTCTGAATATACTGCAATAGATCGTATATTCATTTTTTTTAAGGTTTTAATAATACGTAAAGCTACCTCTCCTCTGTTTGCAACTAGTATTGAATCAAAGTAAATGGGGTTTTGTTTGTTTTCTTCCTTGTCTTCGTCTAAGGTTGTATCAATATAGGACATTTTATTTTACTCGTTTTTACTCAATTAGTTGACAAGGTCTGGTCTAACTCTCTTGCGGTAGTACGCAAAAATTACAAAGGCATGTTGTCATGCTTTTTCCATGGTACCGCGGTTTCTTTACTTCTTAAAAAATTTAGTGCTCTACATACTCTGAGTCTTGTATTTGAAGGATAAATTATATCATCTAAATATCCTCTTGCTGCGGCTATAAAAGGTGAGGTGGTGGTATTTTGATATTCTTCTATTTTCTTTTTTAGAGCCTCTAGGTCATTTGCTTCTTTTTTAAAAATAATTTTCGCGGCTCCTTGTGCTCCCATTACAGCTATTTCACTGTGTTCCCAGGCGTAATTTACATCTCCTCTTAGATGTTTTGATCCCATTACTATGTAAGCACCTCCGTATGCTTTTCTTGTAATTACACTAATTTTGGGGACTGTGGCTTCAGCGTATGCGTATAAAAGCTTTGCTCCATGCTTAATTATTCCTCCTACTTCTTGTTGCACTCCTGGTAGAAAGCCCGGTACGTCTATCAGAGTTACTATTGGAATATTAAATGCATCGCAAAAGCGCACAAATCTTGCCCCTTTGCAAGAAGCGTCAATATCTAAAGATCCGGCAAGATACATTGGTTGGTTTGCTACAAATCCTACTGTATGGCCTTCTAAACAACCAAAACCTGTAATTATATTTTTTGCAAAATCAGGTTTTAATTCAAAAAACTCTTCTTCATCTACGATACGCAGAATTAACTCTTTCATATCGTATTCTTTGTTAGGATTTTGCGGCACAAGAGTATTTAGTGACATATCGACCCTATCTGCGGGATCTACTGATGGCCTTTTTGGAGCTCGTTTTTTATTGGAAAGGGGAAGGAAGTTTATGAATCTCCTTACTTCTAGTAGTGCTTCTACGTCATTTTTAAAGACAAGGTCAGCCACTCCATTTTTAGTGTGTACATTTGCTCCTCCCAGATCTTGTACTGATACAGATTCTCCAGAAACCGCTTCTACGACTGCGGGCCCCGTGATAAACATGTAGGAATTTTCCCTTGTCATAAAGGTAAAATCTGTAAGGGCTGGGGAATATACGGCACCTCCAGCGCAAGGTCCCATTATTAGTGAAATTTGTGGTATGACGCCTGATGCCAATACGTTTTGTTGAAATATGTTCCCATACCCAGCAAGGGCGTCTACTCCTTCTTGTATCCTAGCCCCTCCAGAATCATTTAATCCAATCAAGGGAGCACCGACTTGTATTGCTTTTTGTATCAAGTTGGAGATTTTATCTCCATGAACTTTTCCTAGCGACCCTCCTAAAACGGTGAAGTTTTGACTATAGACAAATACTAATCTTCCATTAATTGTTCCGTACCCTGTTATTACTCCATCTCCAACATTATCGTTTTTGCTATTGACGTTTTGTGCAAATGTTCCGGTTTCCTCAAAGGATGCATTATCCAAAAGCACTTCTAATCTCTCTCTAGCTGTTAATTTTCCTTTGTCGTGCTGTGCTTTTATTCTATCTTCTGTTCCGGCCTCTAAGGAGCGTTTTTGCATTTCATGGAGACTTGGATACTTCTTGTCAAATGTCATAGAGAAGTTTTTTTGATTTTAAAAAGATTCAATTTTGTAGCGATGGCTAAAGATTTCGATTATTAAAAAATTTTTCCAGTAAAATGAGCTTTGGGACGCGATAGTAAAATGTAAAAATGTCAGATTTTTGTGAGTACCGAGGCCGCAATGCTATCAGGTGTAGATTGTTTAATCAACATCTTTGGCCGAAAGTGCTTTAGTAGCAAAAGCGCTCTTAATTAATTTATTATTAGTTTACAGATAGGTTTAAAGTTCAACAAAACTGGTATTAGTGACAGTTTTTTAAAATTAAGATAGAGTCTACTCGAGTGTTTTGTAAAATGCGCCCGTAGCTCAGCTGGATTAGAGCGTATGACTACGGATCATAAGGTCAGGGGTTCAAGTCCTCTCGGGCGCGCCATTGAGTTTTTTCTTCTACTTTACAAGAGCTTTTGTCTTTATATAATTCTATTTTGAACCGACATGCTGTGTTCGTAGGGTGTATTCCTTTGTATAATGTCTATAGCGAGCTTTTAATATGGAAAAGATTGAATTGCCTGAAAACTACGAGCCTTCCGTTTCTGAAGAATACATGAACCCAATGCAGCTTGAATTCTTTCGCAGGCGTCTTGTAGAGTGGAAAAAATCTCTTCAATCTAGTTCAGATGAATTAAACCAGCTTCTTCAGCGTACTAGCCTTGGAGACCCAGACTTGAGCGACAGAGTTATAGGTGAGTCTGAGGCTCGCTTTGAGTTGCGCAAAGGTAGTAGATGCAGAAAATTGATAGATAAAATTGATGCAGCGATACATCGTATCGAAAAAAAAGAATATGGATACTGCAGTGTTACGGGTCAGCCTATAGGAATAGAGCGTCTAAAAGTTAGGCCAATTGCTACGCTTTCTATTGAAGCTCAGCGCAAACATGAATTGGTTGAGAAGCAGCAAAGGGATAAACGTATTTCTGGAAAAAGTTTGCGTTCGATGAAATAGATCGTTGTTTGGCTTTCATTGATTACCTAGCGTCCGGATTTTTTTTCGATTTGAATTTTTTCTAAAACAGTGAATATTTTTGTTACGAGCCCTTGTCCGATTACTTGTGCTGTAGAGCTAGATGACAAAAGAGTGGTAAAAATGATACTGGAAAGTGCTCAGTTATTGAGCACTGCAATACACTTGCGCTCCGGAGTTTTGTATGAAGATATATATAAGCCTACTCACGCTAAACATCCTTGTACAATTTGGGCTTGTCAATCTTTAGAAAATTGGGAATGGCTCTATCAACACATGGAGGCTCTGTGTGAAGAGTATACATTTCGATACGACAGAGTGCATAAATCCTCTTTTCTTATGGAAAGACTATGGAGATACAGAAAAATTCCAGGATTTGAAGGTAGCCTTACTCCATTTGCAAATTGCACTAGGTCTGAAATTCTTAAAGTTGACTTTAGAAGCATGTCTGACGTACATAATGCGTACAGGCTATACATGTGTGCAAAATATTCTTCAAATCCCACAAAGTGGACCAAACGTAATCCTCCGTGGTGGTTTTCAGAATAGGAATGTTTTTAAATTCTCTTTAGAGCCCAGGCCTTTTGCTTTTTAGGGCAACTTTTTTAAGCTTTTTTTATAGAGTTGTTTTGGACGAGTTACAAAAATTTGGCATAGTTTTTGCTAGAACTCTTGGGGTTATGAGTTTTATTCCTGGATTTGGAGTTCAATTTGTTCCGATAAAATTGCGAACTGGTCTCTCACTGGTTTTAAGTTTTATGGCCTTGCCTTACGTAAAAATAGCAGTTCAAGACTTTTTATATGATTTTTTAATAGAATTTTTGCTTGGATGTTTTGTTGGTATGCTGTCAAAAATTTTTTTTGAGGCATTAAATGTGATTTCGGCACTGATTTCTCTGCAATCAGGTTTATCTCATTCGTATTCTGCAAGTCTAAACTCTTCTGAACAGAGTATGATTTTTTATAACTATCTATTTCTCATAGCAATATTTGGAATTTTTGATACTGGACTGTCTTATGTTTTTATAAAAAGCATTATCAATAGCTATAATGTTATACCTTTTGGAGCGCTTCCAAATATGGGTGACGCTGCGAGTCTTATATCTTCTACTGTGAGTAAAAGCTTTTTGATAGCTTTTAGGCTTGCCTCTCCTTTGATTATTACTAATTTTACTTTAGTTCTTGGAGGGGGATTGCTTTCCAGGTTAATACCTTCTTTTCAAGCTTTCTTGATACTTACTCCTGCCCAAACTCTTGTTACGCTTTTCATTTTTTCTATTACTATTCAGGCTATTGTATTTAAATTTATTGAAGCTTTATCTGAAATAGCTCAAGGTTGGTAACCTGATACTTTAGGATTTTTCTTCTTTTTATCTAAATAAAAACAACTTTTCGAAAATGTATTCTTTGGTGCTAATTGAAAAATTTTGTGCTGACTTGGCTCAAAATGCTCTGACTCTAAAGTTTAGTTACTATTTTACCGTTCTTTTTTCGAGCGAGTTATTTGTTTTTTGTTACATTCTTGCATCTTTGATTTTTGTTTTTCTTCTTTTTAGATGCCCACAACAAAGCAGATACGATTTTTATGATAAAGTCTTTGATTTCTTTGCCAAATTAGGAGTCGTATTTTTTATCTTTGTAATTGTATATGCCCTCATAAAAATATTTTCAGCCGTTCCAAGGCCAAGTAATATAAACGACTTAAGATCTTTTCCAAGTGCTCATGCAGGTCTTGCAGCTATCCTTGCTTTTCATTTCTACAGGTATTTTTCCAAATTTGCTTTTGCTGTTTTTGTGTTTTTGATGCTGATAAATGCTTTCGTACTTCTTGTTTTATCTTGTCATAGCGCTATTGACATTATATGCGGAACATTATTTGCGCCAATTATTAGAATTTTGAGTATTTGGATTTACAACCGTTTTTTAGGCCCGATTGAATTCTTAAAGAGTTTTGTCTACAAGCTGTTATTTGAAAAAAAGTAAATATTTTGTCCGTACTGACTTTATTGTTTTGAGAAGATTGATTATTTTTGTTTGACAAATTTTTGTAGGCTTAAAGCACAAAAGCTTGACACTACGCAGATAGTTACACAAAAGCAGACTAAGGGCCAATGGCTTTTCGTATGTTGTATCAAAAGCATCCCTACCGAAGGTAAGGATCTTCCCAGCAAATCACTTCCTATACAGTAGCAAATTCCGTAGAATAAATACCTGTTATTAGATATTTTGATAGATGCGTTAAAAGTGATGTCAGTAAATGATATTGAGCAGGCCGTTCCTATTACTATTACGCACATTCTTAATATATTTACGCACAAGTACATCTTGGAATTTTCTGCTTGCCAAAAAGCTACGACTATTAATATGCCTAACACCCCAGGTAGTAAGGGGGCTATTTTTGCAATATAGACTACGGATCTTTTGTAATTATAAAAGATTAAAAGCACTAGTGAGTCTAAGCCCAGGAATGGTACGTTTAGGGATAACATTTTTTCATATCTAATATTGGGGTTGATTGTTGAAGCCCAGATATTGATAAAAATGAAAGCAAGAGAATAGGTGAAATAATTAAATCCATGCAAAAAAGACATCTTGAATAAAACGTTCTTATTTTTTTTTAAAAACGTCAGCAATGCCTTTGGTGAATTCTGATTAAATTGATCAGTTTTTGCATCAGAATACGGGTTTTTGGTTATGTTGACGCGCATAATCGTAGAAAATACAACTCCTGGCAAAGATAAAAAAAATGCTAATCGCCAAAAATTCGGATACCTGGAACATACATATGCGCACAAGGATGCAATTGCTATTCCAGCAAGAGAGGAGGTTTCGTATTCCATTGTGGACAAGGTATTGTGAGATAATTTATCTTTTTTCAAAACATAAAGTTTGGCCAGATTATTTTCTCCTGCTGCAAAAAATGATTGTAAACCTCTAATTAGGAGTAAAGTTATTGAAGAAAATAATGCTCCTGACGGTACTAATATCATAGCTGAGGTGGCAAATGTAATTCCTATAATCGAGCTAGACAGAGCCTGCAGAGCTCCTTTCTTATGTGCAAGGTTTGAAAAATATATTATTCCCAAGGGTCTTGCTATAATTCCTATTAGCGTTGCTCCATATCCTTTAGTGATTGCAAGTGATTGAGTTGTAGTGCTAAAAAATAGTGGAGCTATTATTGGCACTAAAAGTATGTATATTGTAGTGTCGTAATGAGTGGTCAAATTGCACAATAATATCGAAAACCTCAGGTGTTTCTTTTTCTGCATTTGTTCCATTTAGTTAAACTAGCTATTAAATTATAGGCAATAGTTACAAATTTTTACCTTAATCACCAGGAATTTTATTATGCAAGACGACATATCAGCCATGTCTTTTGAGGAAGCTCTTAAAGAATTAGAAACCATACTTGCTCGAATTGATATGGGGGAAGAGAAATTAGAAAATGCTGTTGTTGCCTTTGAAAGAGCTGCCAAATTGAGGTCGCATTGCGAGAAAAAATTGAATTCTGCTCGTCTTAGAATTGAAAAGGTGGTTGGTTCTGTAGAAGGCAAAGTTTTAACTGAAGAAATCAAATGCGATTCTTAGAAAGGCTGTGCTCCAGTGGATTTTTTGCTCTACTTGGAGTACCCTCAAATTAACTTTGGGTTATTCTTGAGTTGCCGAAGGTTTTAGGTTCTTATTAACAGCGAGAGTTTTAGGATGGTTTTATGCGATTCTAATCGCTACATGAAGGTTGCTTTAGAAGAAGCTAAATTTGCTTTTGCGCTAGGGGAAGTTCCTGTGGGTAGTGTTATTGTTTTTAAGGGTCAGATTATAGCAAAAGCTCATAATTTGGTAGAAAAGTACAAAAACCCTTTAATGCATGCGGAAATGATTGCAATAAGTCGTGCTTGTGCGGTTCTGAAACAGAAGTATTTATATAATTGTGATTTGTATACTACCTTAGAACCTTGTTGCATGTGTGCGTCATCTATTTCGCTTGCTAGAATGCAAAGGCTGTTTTATGGGGCAAGTGACAGCAAATATGGAGCTATCGAAAATGACTTAAGCTTTTTTAAAAGAGCTGATTCTAGTTATAAACGTCCAGAAATATATGAGTCTATATGCGCTGAGGAATCTAAAGAGCTTTCAAGGGCATTTTTTCAAAATCTTAGAAAATTAGATTGATAAAATTATATGGTTATAATAGTTGGCTTGGTGATAGCTTTTGGGTCAATGTTTCTTGGGTACTTGGGTTGTGGAGGAGAGCTTAGATTATTATTTCAACCTTGGGAATTTATAATAATTGTTGGATCTGCTGTGGGAGCAGCAATTTTTACAGCTCCTTGGCAAGTTGTAGTTGGTTCTTTTAGTTCTCTGAAATATCTTTTTAGAATTGAGATTCCTGTCAAAAAGGATTATTTAGAGGTGCTCTTATTCTTTTTCAACATGTTTCGAGTTATAAAAGCCAAAGGTGCTATAGAGATAGATAAGCACATTAACAATCCTTTCGAGAGTCCTATCTTTCAAAGCGCTCCATTTTTATTAAATGACAAAAAGGGTTTGGATTTCTTGTGTGATTGTCTGCGTATGCTTACTTTTGGGATGACCAGTTCAGAAATTTTAGATAGCGTGATGAAAAAACAGATCAAATCTCACGACGAAGAGCAGGGCGCGTACGCCAATTTCTTTTTGCAACTAGGAGATAGTCTGCCAGCTTTAGGAATAGTTGCAGCAGTACTCGGCGTGATAGTTTCTATGAAAAGTATAGGGGAGCCTCCTCAGGTTTTAGGAAAAAAAATTGCCGCTGCTTTGGTTGGTACATTTTGCGGAATACTGCTTTCTTACGTTCTTGTTTCTCCGATTGGTCACTTTATTATGAGTAGAATGCAGCATCGGTTGGATTTTCTTAACTGTCTTAGAATAGGAATGTTGTCTTACTTAAACGGTCATTCACCCGTTGTAATAGTTGAGGTGATGAGACAATCTATTCCAGATAAATTTAGACCTGATTTTCAAGAAGTAGAAAAATTTCTTCAAAATAATCAGATAAAAATAGTTTGAAATAATTTCTTAATATGGCCCGTAAGTTACAAGCAGGTACGTGGAAAATTGCATATGCAGATTTTATTACTGCCCTTATGGTGCTTTTTTTGATGTTGTGGCTTGTGAGCTCGGTTTCAGAATCTGATCTGCAGGGCATTTCTGAATATTTTAGCGAGTCTAATCAAAATATAAGCCTGTTTTCTCAAAATACTCCCAAACAAGAGTCTAGCTTAAGGAATATGCAAGATTTTTTTGCTACCAATAAAGATTTATCCTCAAGCGAGCAAGAAATGCTTTCTAAAATGTTGCAGTCTATTAGGGAAAGCGATATTGAGAAAGAATTTTCGGACAATTTATGTGTCTATTGGCACAATGGCGTAGTGGTTGAACTGTTTGATACCTACAATCGCCCCTTGTTTTCGGGGTCTACCGCGAATTTGCATCCATGGGCTGTGAGATTAGTGGAGACTTTTGGAGATAAAGTTTTAAGACATCAAAACGATTATATTGTTATTGAAGGACATGCTACCTTAAGTGCACGGAATTCTGATTGTTGGCACTTATCTTTTTGTCGTGCAAATGTCGTAAGACGCTATTTAGAAAAATATATGCGTAAGGACCAGATCTTAAAAATTACAGGAAATGGAGATAAGGATCTTATCGACAAATCCAAGCCTGATTCTCCCTCTAACATGCGAATTTCTATAATTTTAGTAGACAAAAATTTTGTAAATAAAAGACATCGGAGTTTACCAAATTAAGTGTTATAAAATTTGATTTTATAGTATTTATTTTGCAATTTTAGTCCTAAGATCTATCGGTTAGACTAAGGTGTTTATGCGGTATTTTCACATATGTTTAATTTATCTATTAGTTGTACAATCTTACTATTATGCAGAACCATAAGCTGAATAACAATGGAGAAGGCTGGATCAGAAAAACTCTGAACTTGGCATCAAAGGTTTTTTTGTCGGCTTTCTCGGATCTATCCAGCGACATTGCTGTTGATTTGGGTACGGCTAACACTCTTGTGTATGTTAGAGGTAAGGGCATAGTTTTAAACGAGCCTTCTGTGGTTGCTAAGTTTATTGACGGCCAAAAGAATTTTTACACTTTTGGACACGAAGCAAAAAAAATGCTTGGAAGAACTCCTGCGGGAATTATTGCAAAAAGGCCACTAAAAGACGGAGTGATCGCTGATTTTACAGCCGCGGAAGCCATGCTTAAATATTTCATAAATCGAGTAAAAGAAAAACGTTCCTTCATAGGCCCAAGGGTACTTATTTGTGTGCCTTCCGGCTCAACTCCGGTGGAGAGAAAAGCAATACAGGAAGCATGTGATAATGCTGGAGCTCGAGAAGTATTTTTGATAGAAGAACCTATGGCGGCGGCTGTAGGGGCAGGCTTACCTGTAACTCAGGCCATTGGCTCTATGATAGTTGATATAGGAGGAGGAACAACAGAAGTTGCAATTTTATCATTAGGAGGAATAGTGTATTCCAGATCTACAAAAATTGCTGGAGATTATATGGAAGAGAGCATCGTTTCATATATAAAAAAGATGCACAATCTGCTCGTAGGGGACGTTACAGCAGAGCATATAAAAAAGACCATAGGTACGGTTTACAAAGGAGAAGACTCTAAGGTTTTAAGCATGAAAGTTAGAGGCAGAGATTATTTTACTGGAATTCCAAGAGAAATAAATTTGACCTCTCTAGAGATTGCTGACAGCCTTGAAGAAGCTTCTATACAAATTGTTCAGGCTGTTAAGGATGCTCTTGAGGCTACTCCTCCAGAGCTTGCATCAGACATAGCAGATACGGGAATAGTTTTAACAGGAGGGGGGTCGTTAATTGGAGGACTAGACATAGTACTGAGGCAGGCGACTAAACTACCTGTTGTTTTAGCCCCGGAGCCTTTGTTATCTGTTGCTCAGGGTACTGGAATGGTTTTGGAGCGGTTTGAAGAGTTGAAGCATTTGATCTTCAGGCAATTTTAAGATATTCTTGACAAATTTTGAACAGGACGGCTTTTTTATTCATTTTTGCTGTGAGGTTTTGTACATGAAAAACGAAGACAGTAGCTGGGGGCCTTCTGGCAAGGAAATAAAGGGCTTTTACTTTAGAGTCTGGGCTTCTTGTATCAAAAGGCCGTTAATCACAACTTTTAGTCTTTGTGGAATTTTAGCCTTTTTATACGTCATTTTCTTCACAAATTTTGAATCTCTATCCATGAAAAGTGATCACCATTCCAGTAATACTGACTCAAATCAAAGTTTATTTCACAAGATTTTTCTTAAAAAACCAGTAGTTGCGGTTTTAAAACTTTACGGAGGAATAGGCACCGGAAAAGGTCGCCTGAGCCTTGATTCCCTTAGAGATGACATAGACAAAGCTTTTGCTACCAAAAATCTTTCAGCTGTATGTCTTCTTATCAACTCTCCGGGAGGCTCTCCTGTTCAGTCTCACTTAATAGCGTCCCGAATTATATCCTTGTCTCAGAAAAATAAAGTGCCTGTTTATAGTTTTGTCGAAGATGTTGGCGCTTCTGGAGGATATTGGCTTGCTTGTGCTGGAGAAGAGATTTTTGCATCTTCTAGCTCGATTGTGGGTAGCATTGGGGTTATATATAGTGGTTTTGGTCTGGTTGAAACTGCTAAAAAATTTGGTGTAGAAAGAAGGATTTATGCACAAGGGAAAAACAAGGTAGGTCTGGACGCGTTTTTACCTGTGGAATCAGAAAAGGTTGCAATGTTAAATGACGTGTCTATGAAAATGCACAACTTCTTTATCGAATATGTGCGCAGCAGAAGGGGAGATCGTCTAGACGCAGCTGGTAAAGTCGAACTGTTTGACGGTAGATATTGGATTGGATCTGATGGAGTAAAGCTTGGATTAGTTGACGCAATACAAAATCTACATGATTTCATAGAAGCTAGATTTGGCAAAAAGGTATCAGTCAAATTTATAAAAAAGAAAGAGTCTTGGATGAGGCGTACTTTTGGCGTTGACAGTATACTTGAGGATGTCTCTTCTTGTATTCGCTCTTCTATTGAAGAGATTTTTACCTCAAAGTGGCTGTAATTGGATTGGCCTTTCTATATTGATTTGTGCTAAGACTTTGTGTACAATGATGTCAGTCGTATTTCTTTATGGGTGTTATGGTTCGCAAAGCTAAAAGTACTTTAGTAAAGCTTGTAAGCAGTGAAGGCACAGGCGTATTCTTTGTAAAAAAAAGAAACCCTAAGACTTTGGCAACCAAACTTGAGTTTCGTAAATATGATCCGCGTGTTCGCAAACACGTACTTTTCAAAGAAGCTAAGATAAAATAGGTAGATTTTCCGTGGTTAAAGTTAGATTAAGAAGAGCTGGAAGAAAGGGGCAACCTTGTTACGCGGTGGTTGCCACTGACTCTACTGTTCAACGAGACGGAAAATTCTTGGAAAAGATCGGTACATACCATCCTATGCTTAGCAAGGACAACCCTAATAGGTTTCTCTTAAAGGCCGACAGACTCAGCTATTGGTTTGGCTGTGGCGCTCACCCTACCGAATCAGTCCTTAAGCTCTTGGTCAGAAGTGGATTTGATCTTCCTAGCAAAATGAGAGAAAAATGGGATGCAAAAGTTAGATGTTGGAGTCGTATGGCTGCCGAAAGGGAAAGCAAGGCATCTTCCTCTTGAGAAGGCCCACACCCTCGGCTCTTCTAAATCTTTTCTCTAGGTGCTGCACTGCAGTGAATCGGAACATTACCCTCTGCTTCATCAGAATTCTGTACAACAAGATTTTTGCTCTTAGCGTCAGCTGAAATACGCTCTTGCATGGCGGGACTCTAAACTTTGACCCTTACTCTAGCTGCTTTCCTTTTCTGTGGTTTATATTGTGATCAGGAATTGGCTTGGTACCAGAAGGTTTGACACAAAATTCTGGCTGAGATTTGTGTTTAAGTGTCTATTAAAATCATTCTAATTCAGATAGGGCTTTAAGCTTTGCACCTATATTTATCCTGCAGGCTCTTTTCTCTATAGGTTGTGCCAAAATTAGGCATAGTTTTCCCTTTGGCATCCCAAAGGTTTGACACAAAATTCTGGCCTAAAGATTTATTAGAACCCATTTTATTCCAGACTGGGCTAAGCTATAGTACACACTTCTCTATTTTCTGCATTTTAGCCTCTATACCTTAGACTCTGATCCTTTTTGAAAAACATTTGTTTGCCATAATGTGTGACGTTGATTACTTTTTATATGTTTCTTTAATGCTCTTTTTTAGGGCTTGGTTACTGTTAAATTTGGTAATATTAAAAAAACGGAAAAAGAAGTACCAAAGACTGCTTTCAGAGATCAATTTTCGTGAAAAAATAGAATGTCGATATTTTTATCTAAAAAGAGGCATAAAAATAAGTGTGTCTTAGCATAATCGAGCTATTTCTAGACAAGGTATGATCTTTTTGAATTTCGTAATTTTTTCAAGTTTTTTGGTATCACGGAATTTTAGCAGAGGTTCTACATGTTGTTTTTATGTATAACAACTGAATTTTAAGTCTGGCAGGGCTTTGTTTGGGAAGTTTAATAGAAGGGGGTGGCTGGCCGCTGCTAAAAAGGGTGGCACCTTAGTAATCTTCTACAAATCAAACAAAGAGCAAAAAGGAAGGGATAACGCTTTATAACTATTAAAGCGTAGCTTGAGCAACTTATTCTGAATCTACAGCACCCTGCAAATAAAACAGGATATATAAGAAATTGGTAAAGTCTCAGAAGGATTATTGCGACAGTTTTTGCACAGATGCTAGCAAAAACTAAAACAGATTGAATAAATCTTGATGATTGCATTGGCTTAAAACAATCCACTATATAGACATGTTCCAGTTAGTTGCAAAATGCACGTAGCTTAACACATGCGAATGGTCATTCAAAGGCTGCTGTAACTCTGATGGTATTTTGCTTTTACCAATTTTGCTCTATGTATATGGAAAATAAACAATCAAAGTGGCTACTCTTAGCGAGAGTAGTGCTCAACTATGAGGTCCGTGTCCACCTCAAATGGAATTGGCACTTCAGCAAGGTTTTCAGGAGATTTAATGAAAGTTCCGGTTTTATTTTTGGAATCTAGCTTTAAATAGCTTGGTATATTTCTTGCAAGGCTCTCAATTGTGTCAGATATAGATTTGATGGATTGAGCTTTTGTTGTTAAGCCAATTACGTCTCCATCTTTTACTCTGTAGCTGCCTATATTTACAACTTTTTCGTTAACAGTGATGTGTTTATGACTTACCAACTGTCTAGCTGTAAAAATTGTTGGAGCAAAATTTAATCTGTAAACAACCATGTCCAGCCTTCTCTCAAGTAGGGAGATGAAGTTGTCCGCAGCATTTCCGTGAGTTTTTTTCGCTAAATCGAATATGTTTTTAAGTTGAGTTTCGGTAATTCTTCCGTAGTGAGCTTTGATTTTTTGCTTAGCATTTAGTCTTCTCCCATAATAAGAAAAACTGGGTCTAGCGTTTGCTCCATGCTGACCTGGCTTATAATTACGGTTTGAGCCAAAAGGATCTTTTGTATCTCCCCATATGCTGACTCCCAATCTTCTGCTAACTTTGTACTTAGATTTTGCTATATTAGTCACAGATTTTCCTTATTGTTAATTTATTACCTTAGTATAAATTGCTATGCACACTGATGCAAGCTCTACGATTCTATATAGGTTGATTCATATGTCAAACAACAGGCTTATTTTAAGTTCATAGTTTGGTAGATTTTCTGAGTTTTTTTTGCTTTTTTGTTTTTGTATCTAAAGTTTCTTTCTTTGAAGGGGTATGAATATAGTTACTTAAATTTCCGCAAAGTGTGAGTATTCTGTATTTTGTCTTAATAAACTCGGATTCCGACTCTAGCTGATATTTTTTTGCTTCTTTAAGATCTTGTTCGGCTTTGTATATTGCAATTAAAGGGCCTTTACCCAAAACGTATTCTTGAGTTGTTGCCTCTAGTGCAAGGCTTCTTGCTTCTGCGAACTTTTTATACATCTCAAGCTGAGAACTTTTTAGGTCATAATCACTCCAACATGCCATTACTTGCATTTTTAAGTGATCTTCGGCGTGCATAGCTATTATTGTAGATTTTCTCACCTCGTGTTTTTTTAACGGAATATCCAGAACAGATTTACCATTTCCTGCAATTATGGGAATTGAAAGAGAGACGGAGGAGTGTAACTTTTGATCAGAGTGAGACACATTTTTTCTCATCTCATAAGAAATATACGGCATTCTTCCCGCTATGCTACCAGCAAATTCTGCAGATTTGGCTTTTTTATTACATTTAGAGTATTTTAGAGTAGGGTTGTTGTTTAGAGCTAGCTCTAGGAATTTTTCTAGTGACTCAGGTAGTGTTTCAGGATCTTCGGGTTTTACCATATTTGAGGTTGGGGCGATGCCAAAAAATTGTATAAAAAGTGCATTGGAATAGTTTAATTTGCTTTCTTGTACATCTTTATCGCATTCTGCTTTTGTTAATTCAGCTTGAGCGTTTATCAATTCTGTTTTTGTTGCATGGCCCATATTGAATTTACTATTTACCAATTTGAGCCGATTTTTTGTAAATTCTAATAGGGATGAGCACACTTCGAGCAATTGTCGATTTTTGCAAACTTCTAGGTATAGATCAATTCCTTCAGTAAGAAGTTTTTGGTTTTCTTCTATTGCTTTATATTTATTTGCATCAGAGATGGCAGACTGAGCTGCAATTGATGTCATCTGTGTCAGAGAAAAATAGCCAGAGGCAGAGATTATATTTCCTTTTTTTGGTGTTTCTTTTAGTAATCCGTGCTGTTTAAGTCGATTATCCAGTACTGGTATTAGTGGATTCGTAGATATTGGGGGATTTGATCTTTCTTTATTTGGTCTTTGTTCAATCAATCTTTGGAGATCAACTTTTGGAAGCAGGTCTAGTGCCGCAATAGCTTTTCTAATTCTCTCTTGCTTTTGATCTAATCCTAGAATCTCAAATCTAGGATTTGTCTTTTTTGCTGATTCAAAGCATTCTTGCAGGGTAAGACTTAATGCTTTATTGGTCCAAGAAAAAATTAGTGAAATCAACAAAATACTTGTCAGATGAATCATTCTTAATCCTATACGAGTTTTTAAAAAGACTTATTACACGCAAGATGGTATTGGTGCTGTAGAAAAAGTCAAACTAATTACTCGATAGAGAATAGGTTTACTGGGCCTTGCGGTATTGCGAATCCAGTCCTTTCATATTACTATCCGTCTGACTTTCAATGCCTTGGCTAGTTTTTAATAGTCAAATTTGAGTAGGTGCATTTCAACACTGACTTTACCACTTTTTTGTATTCACTACGTACCATGAAACTTACTACTACTTTATCCAGAGTTTGTAAAAAACTGATCTTATGCACATTTGCTTTTGTCCTTTCTAGCTCCTTTTGTGTTGCTGATTTGGCTGATAGTAACCAGATGTCTGGCTTTTCCGGATTTGTCAAGAATTGGACGGGTTACGTGCCAATCTTGCTTGTGTTTGGAGTATTTTATTTTCTAGTTATTAGGCCTCAAAATAAAAAACGCAAAGCTCTAGAGGATATGATTAAGAGCGTCAAGAGTGGAGACCAAATTATCACCCACTCTGGCATGTTTGGCTCTGTTTCTGAGTGCGCTGAGCGCCACTTTAAGCTAGAAGTTTCTAAAGGTGTAAAGATTAAAATGCTTAAAAGCTCGATAGCTTTTGTAGAGCCCGCAAACAAAACTGACAAGGACGCTGAAATATAAACTTAACCCTATGCTGAAGGAAGAAAGGTATTATTCGTGTTCCACTTTATCTAAATGAATAAGCATGCGAATGCAGTTAAGCCTATTTGTATTTTTTTATGTCGTCTTCAAAGCTTTTTGATTGGAGTTGGATAAAATTCCTTTTTAGCTGTATTGCATTTCTCCTTTGTTCGCTTTTCCTTTCTTTTACCTTTTTTGGAAAAGATTTGAATTTCACCGGAAGCTCTATTTTGCAAAGAGAGGTAAATCTAGGATTAGATTTGAAAGGAGGAGTGCAATTATTACTTGAGGTTGACTTTGATAGATGCTTAGAAGATAGGTTGAATTTACTCCGAAGAAATATAAGGGAAGCTTTATACAAAGAAGGAGTATACCACTTTGATCTTTGTCAAAAAGGGGCTTTTCTACATCTAGAATTAAAAGACTCTCTGGATATGCCAAAAGCTGTGAAAAAAGTCAAAAACATTGAGTCCGAAATTACATGTGATGTTGCAAGTAAGGCCATAAAAATATCTTACTCTTTGCCATTTATAGAAAAGCTTCATAACGAGACCATCGAACGTTCTACTGAGATAATTAGAAGACGTATTGACGCTTTTGGAACAAAAGAGCCTAGCATACAAAAACAAGGAGAGAATTGTATTTTAATTCAAGTTCCGGGAATTAAAGACCTGGATTCTTTAAAGAGCGTGATAGGTAAAACTGCTAAATTATCATTTCACCTAGTTATTGAAGAACAAGATTTAGAAAAAAACACTGTTACTAAAAGTGTAAAATATAACTCTCAGTATCATAAAATAGGAGCTTTTCCTTTAATAACTGGAGATTTGTTAACAGATGCCTCTGTAAGATTTGTTGATAATCGTCCCGCTGTAGCGTTTAATTTCAATAGTGTTGGAGCAAGAATTTTTGGCGACATAACAAAATTCTATAAAGGGCGTCAATTAGCTATCGTTTTGGATAATTCAATAATTAGTGAACCAGTGATCAATGACCATATTTTGGGCGGTTCTGGAATAATTTTTGGAGATTTTGACATAGATTCCGCTCAAGAATTGGCTTTGCTTTTAAAATCGGGTTCTTTACCCGCTCCTCTAAAAATTGTGGAAGAAAAAGTCATAGGCCCTTCCCTTGGGGAGGACTCTTTGATTGCAAGTAAGACTTCTGGATTAATCGCATTATTTTCGGTCTCTTTGGTCATGCTTTGGTGTTACGGAGTGTTAGGTGCCATAGCTATCTTTTCTTTAGTGGCCACTATTGTTTATATTCTCTCTGTCTTGATTTTATTTCAGATTACTCTGACCTTGCCAGGAATTGCCGGAATAATTTTGACTTTAGGAATGGCGGTAGACGCTAATATTTTAGTATATGAACATGTAAAAGAAGAATTAAGAATGGGAGTGAGTGCTTTGTCTGCCGTAAAGCGTGGATTTAGAATTTCCTACAAAACCATTCTGGATGCCAATCTTACTAGTTTGATAGCCGCCGTGCTACTTTATGTTTTCGGAGTAGGAGCTGTGAAAGGTTTTGCTGTGACTTTTGGATTTGGTATTTTTGCTTCAATGTTTACGTGCTTTTGGATTTCTCAGCCTCTTGTTAGTGCATATTATCGTTACAGCATAAAAAAAGCCTAAGCTTTTATTTTTCTACACAAAGAATTCATCTCTTTTATTCAGTAATTGATCTCATTAATCTGGTGATCAACTATCAGCTTTTCTTGCCCCGCATTCAGATGCAGATTTTTGGCTCTTAATTATTAATTAACAATTAAGGGTCTTTTTCTATTTCGCAGATTAGTTTTTTATAGGACAGAAAAATTATAAAAAGTTTATTTTATAATAAAAAAAACCTTGTTTCTTAGGAAAAAAAAGATTTAGTGTAATTGGAGTAAATTAATTTACATAGCTATTTTATGTAAATTTAGTTAAGAATTTATTCATATTAGTGCTAGTAAAAATGTGTATATGTTAAAACGTATACACATTCCAAACTCCATAAATTCAAAGGTAAATAAAGTTATGTCTTCTGTAATTAAACCTCAGGCGCCTTTTGAAAGATTGAAAATTGCTAATGATTCTGCAGAAATTGCTTTATGTAGAGCGATAATTTTGCAGGCAATTGTGGATGCATCAAATACTTCGAATAATGTCGCTTCCAAACAATTCGCTGAGGAAGCCGTGGAATGGCTTTTTATAAGCAATGAAAACTTTATTGAAGTATGTACAAGTGCTGGGCTAGAAGTAGATTTTGTCCGGCTTATTGCATCAAGAATGATTACTCTCCACAAGAACAAAAAACTATAACGCCCTTAAACATAAAAACCAAAAATATATTATACTGGGTAGAGAAACTAGATACCGACGATAATGGGTTTAATACTTGCAATAGAATCTAGTTGTGATGACACTTGTGTTGCGCTAGTGAGTTCGGAAAGAGAGATTGTTCGTAATCTTGTGATGAGTCAAAACGATGCTCATTCTGCATATAATGGTGTTGTACCCGAAATAGCCTCTAGGCTACATGTTAAGAATATTAGGGATCTAGCAGTGCGTGTCCTTGAAAATCATGATGTGCATTCTCTTTTGGCAATTGCTGTAACTGCAGGTCCTGGTTTGATAGGGGGGCTGATTACTGGAGTAACCTTTGCAAAAGCTATGGCTGTTTCTTTATCTAAGCCGTTTATTGCAATCAATCATTTGGAAGGACATGCGCTAACTGTACGTCTTACTCATGAAATTCAGTATCCCTACTTGTTGCTTTTAATGTCTGGAGGGCATTGCCAATTTGTAGCAGTTTTACAATTAGGCAAATATCAGGTTTTAGGATCTACTCTGGATGATGCATTGGGAGAGGTATTTGACAAATTAGCAAAAATGCTTGGTTTAGGCTATCCCGGAGGTCCTATAGTTGAAAGTTATGCTAAAAAGGGTAACCCTCATTCTTTTATACTGCCTCATCCTCTAATCAATGAAGAGAATAGCGACCTTTCTTTTTCTGGTCTGAAAACTTTTTTGAGAAACTTAATTTTAAGAATTGGAGTTTTAAATGAAGCAACTATTGCAGATATTTGTGCTTCTTTTCAGTACACTGTAGGCAAAGTGCTTGTAAAAAAATGTGAAAATGCGATTACTCAATTTGAGAAACTGATCAAAAATAGCGATGAAGTTACCAGAGCCTTGGTATTGTCTGGAGGAGTTGCTGCTAATTTGTATTTGCGACAAGTCATTAGTGATTTTTCTGAGCAACTTGGCTTTTCTTGCATTGCTCCTCCTCTAAATCTATGCACGGATAATGCTGCAATGATTGCCTGGGCAGCTCAAGAAAGATTTGCCTTTGGTCAATCAGATTCAATGGATTTTCGCCCCAAATCTAGATGGCCTCTAGATTCTTTAACTTGAGTTTAAAGTTTTTAAACAGAAAAAGAGTTGCCACATCCACATTTTAGCGTGGCGTTTGGATTGATTATTTGAAAATAAGAGTTACCCAAGTTTTCTATATAATCTAGTGTGCTGTTGTTTAGGAATGGCTGAGAAACACTATCAACTATGAGGCTTACTGTTTCTATTTCAAATATTTGATCATCTTGATTTGTTGAACTTGTGAGTTCGTATCTGTAAAGTAGCCCCGAACATCCTCCGCTATCTACTGTGATACGTAACTTTAGTTCAGATTTTTCCTCTAATGAAATAAGATACAGTATACGTCTTTGAGCATTTGTTGTGACTTTGAAATGAAAATCTGCAGACATTAGCGCGCTTTTCTATAGTATTGTTGCAAACACGGGCAACCTAAACTCACTTGAGCTACCCATCAGTTGATTAAAATTCTACATTTTTCAGAACAAATATGACAGTTTTTCATCTTGTACGTAGAGACTTGTCTGATATTGTCAAAAAAGTTTTTGCAATTATTCCAAAAAACTTTTCTGTAAACTTTACCAAAGATCACGGAGAGCTTTCTACTAACGTAGCTTTTGTGCTTAGCAAGGCTTTAAGCAAAGATCCTGTAGAAGTTGCTCTTGCCTTGAAGGGCGAATTAGAGACTTTGAGCTACGTGAAAATAGTAGAGGTTGCAAGTCCCGGGTTTATAAATCTAACATTCAATGTTGATTTTTGGCATATTCATTTACTAAAAATAGTGGCTCTTGACCCTGAATATATTTTTCCAAACGTTGGTAATAATAAAAAAGTTAATGTTGAGTACGTATCTGTAAATCCTACAGGACCTATGCACATAGGTCACGCTCGTCTTGCAGCTTATGGAGACGTTCTTGCTAGATTACTAGATAAATGCGGTTTTGTTGTTACTAAAGAATTTTATGTCAACGATTACGGTAGCCAAATCAACAATCTTGTAAGCACCGTATGGATTCGTTATAAGAACATTGTGCTAAATCAGGACGAAAAAATACCAGAAGGATTATATCCAGGAGAATATTTAATTGATGTTGCCAAAGAGATAGTGGACCTTTATGGGCCTTTGCTTGCTGAAAGAGGAGATTGGAGTTCTGTTATCAGAGAGCATGCTTTAAATGCAATGATGAGGATTATCAGGGAAGATCTTAAAAGTATTGGCGTAGAGCATGATGTGTTTACTTCAGAAACATTGATGCATGAGTCGGGCAAAATAGATTCTGTTGTTGAATTCTTGAAATCTAAGGATTTAGTATATGAAGGTACTATTCCAGAGCCAAAAGGATATCAAAGTTTACAAGAAACCTCTCCTACTTCTCAAATGCTATTTAGGAGTACCAGATTTGGAGATAAGCAAGATAGATCTCTGACAAAGGGAGACGGAAGCTGGTCGTACTTTGGAGCAGAGCTTGCTTACATACAGGATAAAATAAGCAGGGGTTTTGAATCTTTGGTGATGGTGTTGGGTGCTGATCACATAGGGTACTTAGAACGTCTAAAAGCTGCTGTGGAGGCATTGAGCAACGCAAGTGTTAGTTGTGACGTTAGGGTGTGTCAGCTCGTTAAGTATCTTGAGGATGGTGTTCCAGTTTCTATGTCAAAACGCAAAGGTACTTTTGTTAGCGTAAAAGCTTTGATCGATGAAATTGGTTGTGACGTTTTTCGGTTTATGATGATTACTAAGACTAACGATGTGCCTCTGGATATAGATATTACAAAAGTGCAAGAACAATCTAAAGATAATCCAGTTTTTTACGTTAATTACGCTTATGCAAGGTCTCGGTCTATATTAAAAAAAATAGAGGAAAATTTTTCTACAATCTGCATTGATTTTTCCAAAGATGAGTACGTAAGCCAGCTTACAAGCAAGGAAGAGATCGCCTTGATTAGAAAATTTACTCAATGGCCCAAAGTTCTTGAAGATGCAGCAATATCTCGTGAGCCTCATCGAATTGTCTCTTATTTGCAAGACCTTGCTGTGCAGTTTCATGCGTTGTGGGACCTATGTGACGAAGGCATTCCCTACAGATTTATTATTAAAGATAACTTGCCTGTAACACTTGCTCGTTCTTTAATTGCATTGGGTACAATTAGTATTATTGAATCTGCATTTGACATCATAGGCATTACTCCAATGCCCCGCATGTAAATCTTGTACAATTGTCAGGATATTTTACTGAAATCTCTTGTAATGATTGGTTTTTATATTTTTTCAATTATTGGGCCCAGAGACAGAAGAAATTTTGCATGATTTTGATCAACCCTCTGTGAAACAGAGATTTCCCTTACATAAGGATGAGGGTGATTGGTTTTCTATTGCATGATTACATAATCCAATTTATCATCTCTTTCGTTGGTTTTGCGGGGCATAGCGCAGCTTGGTAGCGCATCTGGTTTGGGACCAGAGGGTCGGGAGTTCGAATCTCTCTGCCCCGACCAAAGCTCATATTTTTGGGCAGTTAGCTCAGTGGTAGAGCGCTACGTTGACGTCGTAGAGGTCAGTGGTTCGATACCACTACTGCCCACCATCTTTTGTGTTTTTAGAACAAGCCAGGGCAAGCTTTGAAACTTCTCTTTGTTAGAGTCAATTTCTTCAGGAGCTATTTTTCAGAAACAGCAGAATCTAAGATCGAATCCTTGCTTATTCTAATTTGAGAAATTAAAGTTTCGCGCAAAAATTGACTTGTATAATCTTAATTAAAAATCACTCAGCAGTCATTATTGCTGCATTTTTGTGATTTGTAATCTGAGTCAATACTGGGGAGAGCGAATTTTGTACTAATTTTTGCATTGAAAACTAAAGATAGATGCCATTAAGGAAGGGCAAGTGGGCTTGAGAAGCTTGTGACCTGAGATCTGGAGGGAGAACAGCACACTCCAGCGGCAGTTCTGTCGCGTGCTGTATAGAGGAGGGGTGGGTTATTTATATTCAGTTCCAGGAATCAGTACAGCTCTGCGGTTTTCTGCATGATCTTCCTGGGAATCCCCATGTCTTAGTAATTTCTCTTTTCCGCAAGACCTTACTTCTAACCTTTCGGAAGCTATTCCGCAACTCACTAGATATCTTTTCACTTCTTCTGCTCTTCTTTCTCCAAGGGCAAGGTTATACTCTCTAGTACCAACTTTATCACAATGACCTTCTATTACATTGCATGTGAAATTGTTGTGGTTACTTAACCATTCAACTTGCTTGTCTAAAATTGCTTTGTTCTTTTCTGATAAAACGCTGCTATCAAACTCAAATGACACCGTGGAAAGAATGTTTTCTTGAAAATCTTTTAGTGCTACTTCTGGGGAATGTTCAACGGTTGCCAAATTTTGACTTAAAGATTCGTGGCTAGGCTTCATTTTGCTAATTTTGCCTTGTTTTCCAGAGCAAGCAGCAAGGCTTAATAATATTAGCAGGGATGCAGCCTTTGTTATTTTTCTCATAGAGCGGATATTTTTATTAAATTTTCAGGTTTTTGAAACGCAAAACCAGCGGGAAGAGCAGCCCTATGCACCTACGAAAGAGCATACCCTAGACTTATCACATTAAACATATCGCCAGTCAAAATGTCAAACAAAAAAAAGCAAAACCTTTACTTATATCAAGCTTTTAAGAAAAGAAAAAAGAAGAAGTAATTGGTACAGCCTAAGATTCTAACTACTATTTATTTTTACCACTTAAGGTTTGCATTTTAAACTTTTACTTGTTTCATTTTTCGTTTAGAATTTTTATTATCGTTGGGGATTTAAAATTGTGTTTTATTTTTTTGTAGCTGTTTTCGTACCCAAGCTTTTTTGCACTCCACAAAGCTGCAAAATTATCTCCAACTTCGAGTACTGTCATTTCTATAAAATTAGGAAACTCTTTTTTGAGACTTTCAAAGCAGTAACTCAGCAGCATTACCCCTAAGAACTTTACTTGTTCCGGCGTGTTGCTCAGTTTAATTGTTTTTGTGCCTTTACTAATTAGTTTTGCAATTGCATTTTTATCTTTTTCTATATTGCAGGTTACATAATATACTAAGGACATTTTCAGAGCCGTAGTTTTGGGTACTTAGTTGGCAAAATTCTAAGGCAGATTTGATTTTTGCGAAAGTGTCTAATACAATGCTTGCCTAAATAAAGAATGTGGCCACTAAGAATTATAACACTTCATGTCTAAGTCAAAAAAGAAAGGTTTTGCTGTGGTTGAATCTGAAGCTAAGACTTTTCAATCTAATTTGCAAAATCAAGATTGGATTGAGGCTTTTGAATCAATGCTACTTATTCGTAGATTTGAAGAAAAATGTGGGCAACTTTATGGTATGGGGAAAATATCTGGATTTTGTCATCTATACATAGGGCAAGAAGCAGTGGTGGTTGCTGCTAATCTTACAAAACAAAAGGGAGACAGTATGGTTACTGGATACAGAGATCACGGACATGCTCTTGTGTGTGGTATAGAGCCCAAATACCTATTTGCTGAACTGATGGGCAAGGCTACTGGATCCTCAAAAGGAAAGGGTGGGTCTATGCACATTTTTAACAAAGAGGATAAATTTTATGGGGGGCACGGTATCGTAGGCGCTCCAGCCTCTATTGGCACTGGCCTTGCTTTTGCTGAAAAATACAATAATACCAACAACATATGTTATACTTTCTTTGGAGATGGGTCTGCAAATCAAGGACAAGTGTTTGAGTCTTTTAATATGGCAAAACTCTGGAATTTGCCAGTTCTTTACGTGATAGAAAACAACGGATACGCAATGGGTACTTCTGTTGCAAGGTCCACTTACTCTACAGACTTATCTAGCAGAGGTGCCTCTTTTGCAATAGAGGGGGAGCGTATAGATGGTATGAAATTTGATGCCTTGTATCACGCATTCCTTAGAAATTCAGAGTATGTAAGAAATGGAGGAGGTCCTAGAATTTTAGAAGTCGAAACATATAGATTCAGAGGGCATTCTATGTCAGATCCTGGAAACTATAGATCAAAAGAAGAGGTTGAATCTTATAAACAAAATGATCCAATCGTTAATATGAAGAACCACATGATGGAAAATGGCATTGCTTTAGAAGCGGAATTAAAACAATCAGAGCAAAAGATTAGAGATGTAATTAAAGAAGCTGTGGATTTTGCGGAAAAATCTTCTTTTCCTGACTCAAGTCAGCTTTTTTCAGACATCTTAATTTAAGATTTATCTCTTTAAATTTTGAGTTGTGCGTGTTTAAATTAAGAACATGCGCACCTTTGTTTTATCAAAATGCGTTTTTATGAAAGAAAAGACCGTACGGGAAGCTGTTAGAGATGCAATCAAAGAGGAGATGGAAAAAGATGATAGGGTCTTCATAATAGGGGAAGAAGTGGGCGAATATCAGGGGGCTTACAAATGTACTCAAGGGCTTTTAGCTCAATTTGGTCCACGGCGTGTGATTGATACTCCAATCAGCGAACACGGATTTGCGGGTATTGCAGTAGGGGCCGCTTTTGCTGGACTGCGTCCTATAGTTGAATTTATGACCTTTAATTTTGCCATGCAAGCAATGGATCATATAGTAAACTCTGCTGCAAAAACCCTATATATGTCTGGGGGTAACATTTCTTGTCCCATAGTTTTTAGAGGCCCTAATGGAGCAGCTCTTGGAGTGGCTGCTCAGCATAGTCAGAATTATTCTGCGTGGTTTTCTCATATTCCGGGTCTTAAGGTAGTAACTCCTTACTGCGCTCAAGACACAAGTTTGTTACTAAAAAGTGCTATAGAAGATCCAAACCCTGTTATTGTGCTGGAAAACGAAATTCTTTACTCTAAAAGCTTTGAGGATGATCCTGAATTTACCTACATCTCGATGGATAAAGCCAGAATTCGCAGATCCGGCTCAGATCTGACCATCATTTCTTTTTCAAAACAGGTAGGCATTGCTCTTGAAGCAGCTGAAATTCTATTAAAAGAACACGGATTGAGCGTTGAGGTTATAGATCTGCGCTCTCTGCGTCCTTTAGACCATTCAACTGTATGCAACTCTGTAAAAAAGACCAATAGGGCAATAGTTGTTGAAGAGGGATGGTTTTATTCTGGCATTGGAGCCACAATTGCGTCTATCATAATGAATCAGGTATTTGATTATTTAGACGCTCCCATTGAAATCATTTCGGGAGAGGATGTACCTCTGCCTTACGCTGCTAATTTAGAAAAGTTGGCTATGCCTTGTGTTGAGAAAATTTTGCAAGCCTCAAAAAAGATTGTACCTATAAAATGAGAGACAGAAAAATTACAATTACTAATTCTTTCTAGCTTAAATTTTCAACTTATAGTTCTTTAAGTATATTACGATGTCTCTTGATATTTTGATGCCAGCTTTATCTCCCACTATGAAACGAGGAAAACTTGCTCGCTGGATTAAAAAGGAAGGCGATTTTATCGAGCCTGGCCAAGTGATTGCGGAGATAGAGACTGATAAAGCTATAATGGAGGTAGAGTCTGTAGACGCTGGAGTTTTACTAAAAATCTTAGTTTCAGAGGGTACAGAAAACGTTCCAGTGAATGCAAAAATCGCTATTTTATTGGAAGAAGGGGAATCATCTGAGGATTTTAAAGAAAACTTTGAAACTGCAAGTTTGGATCAACCTTCACAAATTAAATTGGAATACGCTGTAGAAAAATCCTTTGAAACCACAAAAGTTCAAAATCTTTTTTCTAATCAAAATCAGGCATTAGAATCTTTACCACAAAAGGAAGATGCTTCTCGCATTTTTGCATCTCCCCTTGCAAGGCGCCTCGCAAAAGAACACGCTCTTAATTTATCGAATCTTAAAGGTAGCGGTCCAGGAGGCAGAATTATGAAATCCGACGTCTTAAATGCTTCTTCACATTCTGGACAAAATCTTAGTCAAGATTTGCATGAGAGTGCGCTGGGAATAATGCCTACCGGCAAGATGATTGGGCATAGCTCCATGAGGCTTTCTATAGCTCAAAAGATGTCTTTATCCAAGAGAGAAATACCCCACTTTTATTTAGCTATAGACTGTTGTGTAGACAACTTATTGAAGTTGAGAACCAACGTAAACAAAGACCTTGAATCAAATATTTCAGTTGGTGACTTTGTCCTCAAGGCTAGTGCTTACGCTTTGAAGAAAGTTTCGCGTGTTAACTCTTCTTGGTCTGAAAGCGGAGTAATAATTCACGAAAATATTGACGTATGTGTTGCTGTTGGTTTAGAAGATGGACTGATTACTCCTGTAATATTTCAAACAGACAAGAAAAATTTATTGCAGATTTCATCGGAAGTAAAGGATTTAGCAGCAAGGGCTAGAGAGAGAAAACTTACTCCTAAGGAATATCAAGGAGGAAGCTTTACAGTTTCCAACTTGGGTATGTATGGAATTTCTGAGTTCAGTGCAATCGTGAATCATCCTCAAAGCGCTATTTTGGCTGTGGGGGCTATTCGAGAGGAAGTCTGCGTTGATAAAGACAATGGTGATTTTATTGTAAAAAATCTCATGAAGGTCACATTATCTTGTGATCATCGCGTAATTGATGGAAAAGTTGGAGCCGACTGGTTGGCTCAATTTAAGGACCTAATTGAACGTCCTCTCCAATTGATGCTCTAAAATTTATTGTTAATTTATACATTTTTGGCATGACTAAATCAAATTATGATCTTGCAGTGATTGGAGCTGGGCCTGGAGGGTACGTTGCTGCAATCAGGGCTAGTCAACTTGGAATGAGAGTCGTTTTAATTGAAAAGGAGAATTTAGGGGGTATATGCTTAAATTGGGGATGTATACCAACTAAGGCCCTGCTAAAGTCTGCGGAAGTTTTTTCCTTGGTTAAAGAATCTTGGAAATACGGAGTTAACGCTCTGCATCCAACTTGCGATATAAAGTTCATGGTAAAGCGTTCACGAGACATCGTTGCCTTGTTAAATCAGGGAATAGAAATGCTTTTAAAAAAGAATAAAGTTGAAGTTTTATCTGGGCATGGGAGAATACTGTCTCCGGGTACGATTGAAGTTAGTTTGCCAAACAAAGAGACAAAAAGGTTAAAAGCAAAGAACACAATACTTGCAACAGGCGCTAGTGCCCGTACGATCAAGGGCTTTGATTTTAATGGTAAGGACGTTTGGAGCTACAAAGATGCAATGATTGCTGAGTCAGTGCCAGAATCGCTAGTGATTGTGGGAGGTGGGGCCATTGGAATAGAGTTTGCATACATGTATAATTCTTTGGGTAGCAAAGTCACAATATTGGAAAGCTCTTCTAGAATTCTTGCAAAAGAGGATTTAGATGTGTCTAACTTTATGCATAATGAATTAAAAAAGAGCGGCATAGAAATATTGACGGACATTGTTTTGGAATCTTTAGATAGGTCCATAGGAGAAATAAAGGTTTCTTTCAATGTCAAAGGAAACAAAAACTCTATTACTGCAAGTAAGATCTTAATAGCTATAGGAGTAGTTCCAAATAGCTCAAACTTAGGTTTAGAAAATACCAAAGTTGTATCGGATAAAGGGGTAATTCAGACAGACAAATTTTTGCGTACAAATCAAGAAGGAATTTTTGCAATTGGTGACTTAACCCACGGGCCTTGGGTGGCTCATAAAGCTAGTATGCAAGCTTTAGTATGCGTTAATGCAATAGCGGGTCTGAAAACCTCTCCTATTAACTTTGATAACATTCCCTTGTGTATATACTCTAACCCTCAAGTTGCAAGTATCGGTTTATCCGAACATGTCGCAATTGAAAGAGGTTACGAGATTAAGGTAGGTAAATGTCCATTTAAGGCAAGTGGGAAAGCTCTGACATCAGGTCATTTTGAAGGTTTTATTAAGTCTATTTTCGACAAAAAATCTGGAGAATTGTTGGGGGTGCATATGGTTGGTGAAGGAGTCAGTGAGCTTATACACTCTTCTGCTTTGGCAAAGCACCTGGAATGTACAGAAGAAGAATTGCTTAACGTAGTTTTTCCTCATCCAACCCTTTCTGAAATTTTGCAAGAATCTGTTGCAAACGCCTTTGGAATCTCAATACACATCTAAAAACTGTTCTTGAAAGTGATTTTTAGTTAGACAAAAAATCTTGATTTCAATTACATTACACAGAATAACTTTTATTTTACCGCAGGTAGTAATGTCTTTGCTAGCAACCATTTTTGCTTCAGATTTTGTAATAAAGGTTGTTTTGTTATTATTATTTGGTTCTTCTGTGATCTCTTGGGCTGTGATTTTTGAGAGATACGTAGTCCATAGAGATCTTATAGTGAAGATGCGTCAATTTGAGAAAATTTTCTGGGAAGCAAAATCTTTAGATTCACTATACGAATTTACCAGAGGCAAAATGAACAATCCCTTAGCACGCATGTTTGTTAGTGCTATGGAAGAATGTCAAAATCTTAAAGGATCAACAAATCATGTATTAAGATCTGGAACAAAAGAGAGAATGTTGTTTTCGATTAACTCAATTAAAAATGCAGAACTATCTAGAGCGGAAAGAAATCTTCCTATACTTGCGATTCTTGGATCTAAGGCTCCTTTTCTAGGTCTTTTTGGTACGGTTTGGGGTATAATGCATAGTTTTCAATCAATTGCTGCTTCTAAAAACACAAGTCTTACCGTTGTCGCTCCTGGGATAGCTGAGGCTTTGTTTGTCACTGCAGTTGGATTGTTTGTTTCCATTCCAGCGATTGTTGCTTACAACTTATTTGCAGATAGGCTCAATAAACTAGATTCTATAATGCAAAGCTTTATGGGAGATTTATACAACTTGTTTTCGAGGCTTTTAGACGATCATGGTATTTAGGTTAATTGAAAATGATGATTCCAGAATGTTTTAAAAGAAAAAAAAACCTTCTAATAGAAGAGATTAATGTTACACCTATGGTTGATGTGATGTTAGTACTTTTGATAGTATTTATGATTACTTCTCCTATGCTTGTATCTCAGATTAACGTACGTTTACCTCATGCTGATAGCTCTTTACAAACAGAAGGTAAAGATGATCCCATTGAAATTAGCGTTACAAAAGATAAAAAAATTTATGTTCTTAGTACTTTAGTGCCTTTGTCTCAATTACAAAAAAAATTAGTCGCAATTTCTCAAGCTAATTTTGAAGCAAAAATTTTGGTCTCCGGAGATTCTGGCGCTTCTTACGGGGATATCGTTGCCGTAATTGACAAAATCAAGCTGTCGGGATTTTCTAAAATAGGTCTGATTACCTCAGCAAATCAAAGCAAAGATTAGAACTTTTGCAAAGCAGATTTCATTATGTTACTTGGCTTTAGCGTAAGATTTACATGGGTGTCTTTAATATTGCACCTTTCTTGTATAATTGCGTTGGCTTTTATCAAATTTGGAGTTGTGCCTAATTTGGATGATACCCCCAAAGACATATCTATTGTTTTTGATGTGGTTTCTGACGTTAGAAATATTAAGACTCAAACAACAAAAGTTGCCACTGCTGTTGTGCTAAAAGCCCAGCCAAAGCAGGCAGAAAAAAAGAAAAAGCCTGTTATTAATAAGGAAGCAACAAAGGTCACAGTTCCTGCCAAAAAAGAGATGCAAAAGATGAAGTCAGATGTTGCCAACACTAAAGTTTTGAAAGAAAAGACTCCAAAAAGTCCTGCATTAATTTCAAAACAATCCGAGGAAAAATACGAAGATCCTTTTAGCTTGGGTGAAATTTCAGAAGATACAGCTGAGAGCATAAAGGCGATTGAATACATAAAAGGAAAAATTGAAGAACATAGAAATTTTGTTGGCCTTTGTGGAAAAGGTTTAGATGAAGTGGAAATGGTATTTGAAATAGGTATTAATTCTGATGGCTCTATAAGTTTTGCCGAATATTTAGGTGATAATGCTGGAAGATCGATAACTGAAAGCACTAGACAAGCTCTTATACGTCAAAATCTTAGGGCAATCCAACTTGCGGCCCCTTTTGATAAATTAGATCTTACAAAACATAAAAATTGGCAAAATCTGAGATTAAGGTTTACTCAAAATTGACTTGTTTTCTTCTACTAATTTGAAAGACTGCCAAATTAGAATTGAACCTGCAATTAACAAAGGAGATGAAAGAATTTGTCCCATTGTGCAGTATTTTATTAAGAAGCCTATTTGAACATCGGGCTCTCTAAAAAACTCTGAGAAAATTCTTGTACATCCGTAGCCAACATAAAACAAACCACTAGTAAGACCTTTATATCTTAAAGTTTCATATTTACCTACAGACCATCTAATAAAGAAGAAAAGAAAAATACCTTCAAGTATTGCTTCATAAATTTGGCTTGGATGTCGTGCGTGATTGTCTAAATAAGGAAAGATTACTCCCCAAGGAATGTCAGTTTTGCGACCATACAATTCCTGATTAATAAAATTTGCAATTCTTCCAAGCAATATCACGATTGGAGCGGATATTGATAATAAATCGCTTAGAGTTTTCCATTCTAAAGAATGCTTTTTACAAAAGAAATATATTGCAATACACACAATAAACATTCCTCCATGAAAAGACATTCCGCCTTCGTGAATTTTTAATATTTCTAAGGGATTTTGTACATATTTTAAAGGGTCATAGAAGATTACGTAGGCAAGCCTT
This sequence comes from uncultured Rickettsiales bacterium, assembly GCA_903952265.1. Lineage (GTDB taxonomy): Bacteria > Pseudomonadota > Alphaproteobacteria > Rickettsiales > Rickettsiaceae > CAJBEU01. Next base: position 225,489 of record CAJBEU010000002.1, read on the forward strand.
CCGCCAAATACTATAGACAATACGGCCCAGGTAAAAAAATTATCGATATGAATCGTTGAAAAATTGAGTTTGTACAACTTTATTATTCTTTTGATATACAAATATCCTAAAAACAGTCCTACCGAATAGGCCATTCCGTACCATTTAACTGAAATAAATCCTATTTTAATCATTACAGGATCAATTATTGGTGCAGTGAAAGTCATAATTAAAAGTAATTGTCAAATTTACTACTTCGTAGTACCTAAAGCAGTTAGTAAAATATAGGAGTTTTAAATAGATGAATGATCAAACTTTATTTCATGCGATAATATTGTCAATTTTTCCAGAAATGTTTCCCGGAACATTGGGTTTTTCTATTCCAAAAAGAGCTTTGAAAAGTGGAATATGGTCTTATGAAGTTGTTAACATCAGAGATTTTGGCATAGGTGTGCATAAGAAAGTAGATGATCCACAATGTGCTGGATTGGGTGGAATGGTTATGAAAGCTGATGTTTTAGGCCATGCGATAGAGAGTCGATTGGATGCAATAGATAAGGTGTATTATTTTTCTCCTAGAGGTAAAAAAATTTCTCAAAAATTTGTGCAGCAGGTGGTACAAAATAATCGAATAATGCTAATTTGTGGAAGATTTGAAGGTGTTGACGAGCGTGTATTGGAAGAATACAATGTTGAAGAGCTTAGCATTGGCGACTTTATACTATCTGGTGGTGAAGTTGCTGCTATGGCCTTTCTTGAGGCCTGCGTGAGAATTTTGCCAGGAGCTTTAGCTAGTGCTGTCATTGAAGACGACTCGTTTGGAGAGGAGATTTCTGGAATGCTGGAATACCCTCTTTATACCAAGCCTCGTAAATGGAAGAACAGATTCATTCCAGATGTTCTCATGAGTGGGGACCATCAAAAGGTAAATGAGTGGAAAAGAAAAAAAGCTAGCGAAGTTACTGCGCTAAAAAGACCAGATTTAACTTTATAAATACAGACGAAAAGTGTCCAACATTATAGATCAAATAGAACAGGAACAGATCTCTAAATTACTAAATGTTAGAGAGCTTCCCAATTTTAAAGTTGGAGATGTAATTAAGGTTGCTCTTAGAGTCTCTTCGTCTTCTTCAAGTAGAGTGCAGGTATGTCAAGGGCTTGTTATTGCAAGACGCAGTAAAGGTCTTCGTTCTTCTTTTTTGATAAAAAAAATGTCAGATGAGCATGGAGTGGAATATCACTTTCCACTTTACTCTCCGTGCATAGAGAGTATTACTGTTGTTAGAAGAGGAGTTGTTCGTAAGGCAAAGCTTTACTATTTTAGAAACCTGACAGGAAAAGCTGCTAGAATTAAAGAAGACCGAACCAGAGTTTAAAAAATAGCGAATTAGAGTTTTTTGTTTACTTAACTCAGATGTCGCTTCAATTTTTTTTATATTAGTATGCAAAAAAAGAGATTGTCTGCTGGAGATAATGTTCCTGATTCTTTCGACGTGCTCATAGAGATTTCTATGAACGAGTCTCACGTAAAATACGAGTTTGATAAAGAGTTGGAATTTCTGCGTGTGGACAGGTTCTTCAAGGCACCTATGTACTATCCATTTAACTATGGGTACATACCCGGTACCTGTGGAGGAGACGGCGATCCTCTTGATGTAATGGTTGTCTGTCCTCATCCCATCATTCCTTGTACTCTGATTGAATGCCGTCCTGTTGGAGTGTTACTGATGGATGATGAGGGTGGAAGAGACGAAAAAATTATAGCTGTACCTCACGAAAAGATTTCTCCTTCTTTTCTAAATGTAAACTCTTTAGCTGATTTGCATTCAGAAGTTGCAGAAAAGATAGAGCATTTCTTCTCCTATTACAAAGCAGTTGACAACGGTAAATGGGTGAAGATAGAAAGATGGGGCTCTGTTGAAGAAGCTAAATCTATAATCAAAGGTTGCATTATAAATCTTTCAAAATAATCTTGAATGGAAGAAGATGCACGACTTTCCTTAGTAAACTCGTCAAACAAAAAAGCTTCAGATAGCAATCATGGCGTTGCTCACAGAAAAACCCCTTTCCGTTCTCATAAAGTTCGCAAAAGTGGATTGAACAGCTCCTTTTTTAGTCATCTTCAAAGAAATCTTACAAGGACAGAGGATGTTCCTGAAATCAGGGATAATAAAAATTTGTCAAAAATTGCTTTTCAAAAAGAGCTCAATCAAGATTCTTTGCTCGAATCAAAACAATATTTGAAAGAGTTAAATTTCAGAATAGAGAATGACTGCTTATTTTTTCCTCAAGCTGTTCAAGAGTTTATCAAGGAGTGTTTTTTATTAAATCTAAAGAGTGAATCTTTTGTTGCATCACAAGTTTGTCGTTTTTTTGATGCACTGATTAGTTGTTTAATTTTAACAAGTAATGAAAATGCTAGTCTCTTAAGGTTTGTTTCTTTAAACGACAAGATACGCATTTTTACGCATACGTGGAATGTGGAAATTACTGTTAATCAGAGTGGTAAAATTGAAAGTGTGAAAATATCTACTTCAGATAAAATTTTTTTTGACAAGTGTTCTAAAACTACGTCAAAATTCAGACAGATAGTAAATGAATATGATTGTATTGAGGAAGTTGATGTTATCGTGTCCTTTGAGACCAAAACAGAAGAATCAAAAACTTTTAGCTACAAAGCATATGGATGCTCCAATAAGAATCTAGATTGTGTGGAAATTTTCGAAGAAAAAACCTCAAAAAAGCTAAATCTTTTGATTTAAGATCTTTGTTTAGATTAAAAGAAAAGTAACCTTTTAACATAAAACTAGCTTAAGAAACAACTTAAAATATACAGCTGCACAATTTAGCAATACTCTATTAAAGACGTATTGGTGCACTTAACCTTATATTAGAAGATTTTGCGAAATTTTTAGATCTTTTAGTCTTCTTCTTGAGGAATTTTATATAATTTTGCAAGGACATGGTCTAGCTCTACAAGATCTTTAAACCGTATTGTGAGTTCACCTTTTAGTTTGTCTATAGAAGCGCTTGCTCCCAATTTTTGCGTAATCATTTCTTCTATTTGAGCGATATCTACATCAAGGTCATCATAGCGAGTATTAGACTTCTTTTTGTCTTTTTTTGTGAAATTTTTAGCTTTTTGATCTAGGCTTTGTAAAAGCTCCTCTGTTTGTCTAACGTTAAGGTTTTTTTCCAAGATTATCTTTACTATGGAGTCTGCATCTTTTCTTCCTGCAATAATTTTGGCATGGCCCATCGAGATTTTTTGTTGTTCTAGATAACTTTTAATTGATTCAGGTAGAGTATTAATTCTGAGTAAATTGGCAATGTGGCTTCTGCTTTTTCCTATAATTTGGCTTAACTGATCTTGTGTATAGTCATACTTTTCTATAAAGCTTGCGTAATAAGATGCTTCTTCAGTAATGCTTAAGTTTTGTCTTTGTAGATTTTCTATTAAAGCTACTGCGTCTGAATCCCTTTGTTCTTTTGGAGATTTAATGATAGCGGGAAGCGTCTTTACGTTTGCTATTTTGCATGCTCTCCATCTGCGTTCTCCAGCTATAATTGAATACTTTTCGTCTCCTATTTCTTGCAATATAATTGGCTGTAGTATCCCATATTGTCTTATAGACTGAGCTAATTCTTCTAGCTTTTCTTCGTCAAAATGCTTTCTAGGCTGATCCGGGTTAGAAACAATTGATTCAATGTCAACATATCTGAGAGGATTGTGCGCGACTTTGCCAATTTGCTCTCCTAAAATTGCAGCTATTCGACTTGTTTTTGTGTTTGATGTGTCCATAAAATTTTTACTTAAAGTAAAATTAAGCTTTCACTTTTGTTTTACCTAAATAGTGAGAACGCAACATAATCTTATCAGCTTTAAGTTCAAAAGCATACAGATTTGCAGCATATGTCAACCGAGTAATAAGTTAAAAGGCAATGTTAAATTGCTTTGTAAAATGTAAAAAGGGCTGATTAGCAATTGAGGCCATGTTTTGCTAAAAGTTTTGACCGATTGGTATGTCTTTTTTGAAGCATTATGAGCCAATTTTGCAAAGATTTTCACAAATCTATAGTATATATTTATAATGATTAAAACAGCGTTGACTGTTTTTGTAGAGATCATTAGTTGTGTAACTTGGCAAATGGTCTGCACTGTAAAGTTTTTTTATTTTCAATTTTAAGATGTATGATTTAGAATCTACTTTAATTAAGACATTGTAAGTTTACTTGGAATCTATTGTGCTAAAAGCGTTGCTCTCGTACTTGCAAAAGGTAGGACGTGTTAGAGTTATTTTGATTGGTTTGGGATTTTGCATCTTGGCGGGGGCTTTGTTATTTTATTCTTTGGTTGGGGGCAAGGATCGCATGGTGATCCTTTATTCTGAACTTAGCAGAGATAATTCTGAAGCAATTCTGCACAGGCTTGATCAGGAGAATATTACTTACGATATTGTGCAGGATGGTAAGGTAATTAGGGTAGATCAATCTAATGTATATAAAGTTCGAGCTTTGTTGGCAAAGGAGGGGTTACCTACTTTTGGTTCTGTTGTCGGATATGAGATTTTTGACAAGGAGGAATCTTTGGGAACGACAAATTTTTTACAAAACGTTAAAAGCGTTCGCGCAAAACAAGGAGAGTTAAGTCGTACGATTCAGGCTTTTGAAAATATTTTAAAAGCTAGAGTGCATTTGGCTATTCCGCAAAGAGAGTTGTTTTCTAAGGAAAATCATAGGCCCACGGCTTCTGTAATGCTTACACTAAAGCCTGGGGCAATACTCAACACCTCAGAAATAAAGGCTATTAGTCATCTAGTTGCAAGGTCTGTTGAACGTCTTAGCGACAAGGATATTACTATCGTTGATACTAAGGGTAACGTTTTGCAGATTGGTGGTGAGGAGGATTCTTTTGGCTTTGGTGCGTCTTATAACATGCAACATAGAAGTGCTTACGAAAAAAGAATGCAATCTAAAATCGAAACTTTGCTTAGTAAAATAGTGGGTTTTGGTAATGTCGAGGTTAAAGTAAACGCGGAAATGTTGTTTGACAAAGTTGTTACTAATGCTGAGGTCTATGACCCAGACAAAACTGCTTTACGTTCTAGTCATTCAAAAGAAGAGAGAGAAAACGTTCCCAGTAATTCTGAAGAAGAAGGAGATGTATCGGTTGCAAACAATTTGCCAGACTCTATGGAAGAAAATGAAAATACCACCAGATTTGCTGAATCAAAAAAGTTAGAAGACATTAATAATTACGAAGTTTCTAAGACGATTCAAAACACCATAAAAGAGGTGGGTATAATAAAACAGATTTCTGTTTCTGTCTTGATTAACGATCATTATGACTCTAAAACGGAAACCTTTTCTCCAAGATCTGAAGCGGACATGACAAAAATTGAAGAATTGGTCAAGGCCGCTATGGGATATCAGGAAGTAAGAGAGGATAAGCTTATAGTGGTGCACATGCCTTTTTTTAAAGATGAAGCATTTGTTTCAGAAGAAGGCAGCCAAGCAAACCCTGTTTGGTGGAAAGATCATTTGAGCTCTATTATCAACTCATCTTTTTTATTTATAGCTTTTTTAGCGTTGGTATTTTACGTGTTAAAGCCTTTATTATCAAAGCTAACGATTCAAAATGGTCAAAAGTTTAGTATCGATAAGGGCTCTTTCAGTGATGAGGGTTTAGAAAGTGATCAAACTCGGGATGTTTTTGAAAATAAACAGAATTTTGGCAAGATTCTGGAGAAAAGCCAAACCCTTGAAAAGCTTGCGGAGGAAGATCCAGAAAGCTTTGTTAACGTTTTGAGACGCTGGCTTAGTCAAGAGAAAAAATAATTATGTCTACAAAAGAAGATTTAAGTGGAGAAAGAAAGGCTGCAATAGTGTTGCTTAGTCTAAATCGTGAAAAAGCTGCCTCTATAATGTCCATTATGGAGCAATCTGAAATTTTGACTTTGGCATCTGCTATGTCTTCTTTGGGGTCTGTTGAATCTGACATCGTGGATTCTGTACTTTCTAAATTTGTACAAGAGATCCAGAAAAAAAGAGGAGGCATTAGTAACAGCAGTAAAGCAACCGAGCACATTCTTGGTAGCTTTTTGAGTAAAGAGGAAGTCAGCAAAATATTAACTAAAATTCATAGCAGCGTATGGAAAGCTTTAGAAATTGTTAATCCTAAAGTTTTAGCGCAGTATTTGTCAAAAGAGCATCCTCAAGCAGCAGCGTTAATTTTTTCCAAAATAAAACCATCCCACACTGCTGCGGTATTGCCTTTCTTCAGTGAAGAATTTTCAAAAATTGTAATGGAAAGGGTGGTTAATTTAAAACCCGTATCTCATGAGCTTTTAGAACAAATAGAACAGTGCTTGAAAATTGAGCTTATGAGCGGCGTACAACATTTAGATATTCAGCAAGATGTAGCAAAACAGTTGGCTTTAACTTTAAAGAGTATGTCAACTACCGAAATGAATAAATATTTACACTGGCTTAAAGAAAAGCATCCACAAATGGCGCTATGCGTTGAGGAGCTAATGTTTTCTTTTGAAGATTTGACTCAAATTGGAATCAGCGGATTAGGTATTCTTATTGGATCTATTGATCAAGGAGATTTAACTTTAGCATTAAGGAGTGTTTCCTCAGACATTCGGACTTTTTTCTTCACAAACATACCTCAGCGTATGGTAAAAATGATACAAGATGAGTGGGATATGCTTGGAAAAATAAAAATGAAAGACGTAAAAGCATCTCAAAACAGGATATTAGTACAAGCTAAGTTACTTATCGGAGAGGGTAAAATTACTCTTCAATCCCGAGATGAAGAATACGTTTAAAGTAATAGCTAATGGATTACCCTAGATTTTTATTTCCAAGTCTTTCTGACTCATTTGACGAATATGAGGAAGAAGTTTCTCTACTACAGGGGGATTCTACATCTTTGGTAGGTTCTGAGGAACATGAAGAAAAAAGAGATCTTTACAAGGAAGGTTATGAGGCTTGCAAAAAAGAGTTTGAGGATAAATTACAAAGAGAAAATTATAAAAACAAGCTAGTTGAGATTTTGCAGTGTGCTCTTGATTCATCAATTATTTCTGATGAACTTTTGGAGAAAGTCCTAAGGGATAGCATCAAAATTCTGGAACATATGATAGAGGCTTTATGTTTAGAAACGCCAGCAAACTTTGGTTTGATTTTTCAGCGTCTGTTTAAATTGGTAAAGCAACACTACAAAGAGGGAAGTGTAAAAATTGAAGTTAGTAAAGAGCACTATAAAACTTGCCTTGGTATTGTGAAAGATTTACCAGATACATTTTTTAAAAAAGATCTGGTTCAAGTATCGGAACTAGATAAAATGGATAAAGAAGTGTGCCGAATTCATTATAATGCTACAATTTTTGAGTATGATAAAAATCAAATTATTACAGAGCTAAGGGAACAGCTAAAATCAATTTAGTAAGCTTTGAAATGATTATTAATTAAAAACCTGTTGGTTAAATTTGTTTATGGAAGAAAAAAAGAATCATGAGAACGTCAATTTGAGTTCGCTATCTAAAATGCCTGTTCAAATATCGGTTGTTTTGGGTCGTTGCAAGATGAAATTGCACGAGATTTTAAATATAGAGCCTGGTTCTGTAATTGAATTGGACAAAAGAGTTGATGATCTTGTTGAGATTTTTGTGAATGAAAAGCTCATAGCAAGAGGCGAAATAGTTGTTGTAGAAAACAAGGTAGGAGTTACTTTGAAGGAAATTATTGATCAGTAGGGCTAAATGAAAACTGCTATCGTGTCAATTTTAGAATTGTTTCAGAAAGCTGACTTTTCTGCTTTCGCTTAAGCCTTGTTTGTTTGTATTTTTAGGTTTTTATGATAACATCTCACAGTGATTCTCTTTTCAAACGCATTGTAGCTTTTTTTATGCCTAAACTGAAAACCAGCTCTGCTGCTAAAAAGAGATTTAGCTTGACTGCTTCAGGGAAACTGAAGGCATCTCAGGCTAATAAGAAACATCTGATGAGACATAAATCTAAATCTCAGCTTCGTGACTTGCGCGGTACTACCATATTGGAAGGTAGACAGGTCAACAATGTGAAGAGATTTTTTATGCCTTACGCTTAGTTTTCAATTTGATCTAAATCATGACAAGAGCAATATCTAGCGTTGTTACTAAGAAAAAACACAAAAAAATTCTAAAGCTTGCAAAAGGTTACAGAGGTAGGTCTAGTACCTGTTATAGAGTTGCTTTGCAAAGAGTTGAGAATGCTTTGAGGGACGCTTATAAAGATCGTCGTAGAAAGAAGAGAGATTTTCGTGGATTGTGGCTTCAGCAGATTAATGCTGCAGTTCGTGAGCACGGAATGGTTTATTCTCGTTTCATAGACTTGTTTAAAAAATCCGGGGCTATAGTTGACAGGAAGATTTTAGCTCATCTTGCTGGTCATCACCCAGAGTCTTTTGGCAAAATCATTTCAAATCTAAAATCCTCCCACGCTGCTTGATTACACAGGCATTGGGGCTAATAATTGACTTTTGCGTTTTCGCCAGAGTTCTTTTTGTATCCAGAGCTGCTTCTATTTGCTGATTCTCTGCACCTTGTTTTTCTGTAAACGGTTACTCATACCAATATGAAAGAATTGCTGAAAATAGAAAATGTAAGCAAAAAATATAAGGGGAAAACTGTTCTAGAGGATCTAAACTTTAACTTATATTCAAATCAGATTGCCTTACTAATAGGACCTAATGGCGCAGGTAAGAGTACTTTGGCCAGACTGCTTTTAGGTATTGAAAAACCTAATTCCGGTTTGATTAGTAGAGAAAAACAAATTCGATGCGGATATTTACCTCAAAGATTAAGCCTTAACACCTCAATTTCCATGAGTGTGCTTGCAGTTATTAAGCTTATTAGTAAGTCCCTCGAACCAGACAATGAGTTACTTCGGGCCTTAAACATTAGGCATTTGCTAAATGAGCAAATATCTAATCTTTCTGGTGGGCAGTTACAAAAAGTCTTGATAGCAGCCAACATCGCTGCAAGACCCAATTTTCTAGTATTAGATGAACCTCTACATGGCTTGGATGTGGAAAGTCAAGATGAGTTGCACAATTTGATATTGAAGTTAAAGGCTGATTTTAATGTATCCATTTTATTTATATCTCACGACTTAAGAGCGGTTGTGAGCTATGCAGATCAGATATTGTGTTTAAATAAAAGATTGCGTTGTCATTCAGAAGTGGGGCCGAACAGAGAAAATCAAAATCTTTCTGAACTAAGTATCTATCATCATGAGCATTAATCTTTTTGACGGTGTTTTTGATATTACACTGCTCAGTTGCTTGCTTGCTCCTCTTGGTTGTGTATCTTTGTGGAGAAAATCCACTTACATGGCAGATGGACTTTCTCATGCTGGAGTTCTTGCGAACACTATAGCTGGAATTTTATTATACAACGTGGTACCTCTTGGAACCCTTGTGGCTTTAATTTTAGTTTTATTTATCTACTGGCTCGAAGATAGCAGCGACATTTATGTTGCCACTAATATCGTCTCTATGATCTCTGTGGCATCGGCAGTTCTCATTTGGTATTTTTATCCATCAAAAGTTAATATTCAGACTATTCTTTTGGGAAGCACCTGCTGCCATAGAATGCATCACATAGTGGATTATAAAGTCTTAATTTGTCTTGCATGTTGTTGTGCAGCTTTTATAGGATTCTTTTTTAAGCAGCTTGTTTTTATCTCGTTTAACAGGGATTTAGCAATTGTTTTTGGCGTACGAGTAAAAATTATAGATATGCTCTTTTTTATTTTCTCTGCTATTGCAATTAACGTTGCAGTTTCTGCGATAGGGATGTTTTTGGTGAGCGCTTTGCTCATTTTACCAGCAGCAAGTAGTAAATTTTTTAGCAGCACTCCTTTGAAAAATCTTTTAAATTCGATTATTTACGCGTTTATTGTTAGTTTTTCTGGAGCCCACGTATCTAAGTACCTTCATATACCATTAGCTCCAACTATTGCCGTGCTTTCATTTGGAGTTTTTGTGCTCATTTATAGCGTATTTCGCTACGTATTAAAGGTTAGGGCAACATAATTTCAAGCATTACTGGCGCATGATCTGATGGAGACTGGCGTGCTCGCCACTCTTTTTGTATAGAGCACTGAACCTTGTGCTGTGTTAGGTTGTAAGAGCTGATAATTGTATCTATTCTGAGGCCTTGATTTCTTTTTAAGGAAGAGCCCCTATAATCCCACCAGCTAAACTCTGCGTTGTCTGGGTTGACCAATCTATATAAGTCGCACATTCCGTTATTTAATATTGTTCTCAGAGCTTGTCTTTCAGGAATAGTACAGCATGTGCTGTCTTTATATTTAGATGGTTCGCATACATCTATATCTTCTTTTGCTACATTGAAATCTCCCCCTATTATTAAGAATTCGTCATATTTTTTGATTGAATCTAGGTAGCGAGAAAAAGCCTTCAAAAACTCTAATTTCATGTGGTAATTCTCACTATTTACCTCTCCTCCATTTGGTACATAGATTGATATGACTCTAGCGTATCCAATTGGAAGCATTATTTCTGTTTCCAAAAATCTTGCTTGATGGGGCGCTGGATTATTCTTAAAATCGGTTTTGTGTGCATCTATTGGAAATTTGCTCAGTACTGCAACTCCGTTGTAAGTTTTTTGTCCATGAGATAAAACGTTATAACCTAAACTTGCTAACTCTTCTTCAGGAAACTTAGTATTTTCACATTTTGTTTCTTGCAAAAGTAGTATATCCGGAGATTCAGTTTTAATTAAATCAAGCAATAGAGGAATACGCACTCGGACAGAGTTCACATTCCACGTAACAAGTCTTATTTTATTTGAAAAGATATTCATGACTTTGTCATTTGAAAGAAATACACTTTGTAATCTACATTGAGCCATGTCATGTTGCAATGATGTCGATGGTGTGCTTGAATCTGGAAAAGTTATTGCTTCATGGCAATTGACTTTAGGTTGGCTAACTTTTGAAGATTAAAAGTTCTAATATGGCTGAATTATTAAATCTGGTTACAGTTCCAGATGAAAGATTGAGAATCTGTTCAGAGGACATATTGCAAATTGATTTAGAGATCAAAGATCTTTTTTATTCTATGGTTAATACCATGTATCATTCAGAAGGCATCGGCCTTGCAGCTATACAAGTTGGAATACCAAAAAATATTATAGTGATTGATATAGATAATTTGGAAGAAATTTCAAGTTTTGAGTATCCTATATGCCTTATTAATCCACAAATCTCTGTACTAAACAGTAAGACTTGTAGCATGCAAGAGGGATGCCTTTCTGTGCCCGGAGAATATGTAAAAGTTGTGCGCCCCAGCTCTATTTTGGTCCAATACCTCAATCTAGAGGGGCAACAATGTCAAATGAAGGCTGAGGGTTTACTTGCGAGAGTGATACAGCACGAATGTGATCATTTAAAAGGTAAACTCTTAATAGATTATTTATCACATCTTGAGCAGGATAAGGTTTTAGAGAGAGCTGCTTTAAAAAAAAGCATCCTTTGAGTACAGAAAAAAGCCTCTTTCCCGCTGGATTACATTTTTTTAGCAAATTATTTTTTTCATTTCTATAAGATGGACGTTATCTACATGGGAAGTGGCAATTTTGCTGTTGCTCCTTTGTCTGAAATGTTGCAAAACGGTCACAGAGTCTCTGCCGTTTTTACGGCTCCTCCAAGAGCTGCAAAAAAGGGTGGGCAGTTTATCAAAAACACCTTGCACGAGTTTGCAGAATCTAAAAACTTAAACGTTTATACTCCTATTTCTCTAAAATCAGATGAAGCCCTTAGAGTTATAGATGCTACCAATGCTGACATAATAGTCGTCGCGTCGTACGGTCAAATTTTAAGTCCGCAGGTATTAAATAGTAAAGTTTTAGGTGCAATCAATATTCATCCTTCTGCATTGCCAAGGTTTCGTGGGCCATCTCCTTTGCAACATATAATTTTATCTGGGGAAAATGAGAGTTCTGTTTGTATTATAAAGATGGATTCTGGAGTAGATACTGGCCCGATTTTACTAAAATCTAATTTTTGTTTAGAACCAGGAATTTATTACCATCAGTTAGAGACTCAATCCTCTAAAATTGGAGCATCTTTATTGATTCAGGTTTTAAGCAGTTTTAAAGCTCTAGTGCCAACACCTCAGGACGAATCTTTACCAACCTCCTATACTAAAATAATCAAAAAAGGGGACGGACTGATTGATTGGAACAAACCTTGTGAACTAATTGAGTCTATGGTTCGTGCATTTGCAGGTTGGCCTGGTAGTTTTTTTCTTTATGATGGAGAACAAATCAAAATTTTTAAAGCCGAATTCGATCTAGAATCAAACCAGGCTTATTCTCCTGGTACTATTGTTGATTCCAATTTAGGTATTGCATGCGGAAAAGGAATTTTGCGACCAAAAATATTACAAAGGGCGGGCAAAAGAGCTATGTTTTTTGACGAATTTCTTAGAGGTTTTCCTATAAAAGAAGGCGAGGTATTGTTCTAATTTGCTTTTATACTGTATTCTCTGGTTGAGTTTTTAATAAAATCTGAAGACTATATGTGGATATACCCTTTAAAGCTTGTACCAGAAAACACCGAAGTTAATTTCGTAAAACTAGCTAGATATTTGTCTATAGTTTCCTTATTTATTCTTATTTTGGGATGCATTGTGATTTACCTTAAGGGTTTTAATTTTGGCATAGATTTTGTTGGCGGAACCCAATTAGAAATTAAAGCTGATAAATCTATTGAATTAGACAAAATGCGTGAGGTTTTAGCAAACCTTAATCTAGGGGATGTATCTTTGCAATGTCAGGGACAAAAAGATCAAAAAAGTGAGGTTGTAATTAAAATAGCTCACTTGCAAGGCAAAGCCGAGCCTAACTCAGAAATCGTAAAGAATGCTTTAGAGGGGGCTTTTTTGGAACACAAGTTTGAATATTTAAGTGTCAGTTTTATTGGTCCACAAATAAATTCATATCTAATTAAATCTGGAGTGAAAGCAGTAGCGTTTTCTATTTTAGGTATATTTGTATATGTATGGATTAGGTTCAAATTATCTTTTGGATTTGGCATACTTGCTACTCTTTTGCATAACTTGATCTTATGCTTCTCGTTTTTAAGTATCTCTGGCATTGACTTTAATCAAGCAACTATAGCTGCGCTTTTAATAATCATAGGATATTGCGTAAATGATTCTATCGTGATTTACGATAAAATTCTCTCTAACGCAAATCAAATGAAAGTCTTAAATCAGGGAATAGTTAATTTAAGTATTAACAGAACTTTATCTAGGACTATTTTAACCTCTTTTACTACTTTGCTTGCAAATCTTGCTTTGATATTATTTGGGGGTAAAACTTTACTTAGTTTTAGTTTGCTAGTTTTTGTTGGAATTTTAATTGGTACATATACTTCCATTGTGTTTTCTGGTCCAATAGTACTTTGCTTTTTAAACAAAAAGAAAAATGTACAAAGCTAAATCTCTTTTGCTTTGTTTTTAAGTTAGATTTTTTTTAGGATTAAATCCTGCTTTAGAGTTAATTGAATGACTTTGTTGACTTTGGATCCTTTTTATTTATGCTGCCTTTGTTGTGTTTGATAAGGGCAGAATGAAATTTTGGATGGGTGGCCGAGTGGCTTAAGGTAGCGGTCTTGAAAACCGTCGTGCAGAGATGCACCGTGGGTTCGAATCCCACCCCATCTGCCATGCATTCGTAGCTCAGCTGGATAGAGCGTTGCCCTCCGAAGGCAAAGGTCGTTGGTTCGAATCCAATCGAATGCGCCATTTTCGTAAGTTAAATTCCCTAGAACGCCATAACTGCCAAGAGAAAGAACATCTATATTGGACTAGAGAATCCTAAAGTATTGGAAAAAGAAGCAAAGGCTTATTTCTTTTTAACGTTTTTCAGCGATAATCACCGTTTGAACTTTCTATTTAGCTTCTGGATTGCTTGTTGCAACTTTTATAGGCATTACTACAAAAGATGTATTTACGTCATTTTTTGGTTTGATCAAAATTGGGGACAGAGAAGCACCAAAAAAGATTTCTATGTCTGTTTTGCCTACAGCTCTTAATACCTCAAGTAGATATCTAGGATTAAAACCAGTAATTAATTCCTCTCCTAAATAACTAAGACTGGGTTGATCTTTGTTTGAAAATTTTACCGTCTCATTTGCAGAAGTATAAGAATTACCATAGGCACTAACGTGCATTTGCTCAATATTTATTTTAATTTGTATAGTTCTGAGTTTTTCTATTGCACCAGTAGTGATAGTTGAAACTCTGCTGATAACTTCTCCAAAATATTCAGAGTCTATTGTTAAAACGTTGATATTTTTACTCGGAATTAAGCTTTTGTACTCTGGAAATTTACCATCTATAAGCTTTGATACCATCATGGTGTTTTCATTGCTTATTTTTATTAATCTATCGTTCAAAGCAATTTGCAGATTTTCTGAAATGCTACTTTTGGAAAGCTTTATAAATTCTTCTGTAGTTTTTCTGGGTAAGATGATCTCAAAGTTTTTACATTTTTCTTTGACTGGACAAGAAGAGAAAGATAATCGATGACAATCGGTTGATGCTGCACGCAGCATAGATTGAGACTCAAGTGATACGTGAAGACATACTCCGTTTAAGTTGTATCTTGTTTCTTCGTGAGAGACAGAGAACACTGTCTTTTCTAAGATCTTTGCTAAATCTTTTGTTACAATGCTTAATTCAACCGCGGGAGCAAAATTTTCTATACTTGGAAATTGGCCACTAGATAAAGTTGGAAGAGTAAATTCACAATTATTGCCTTTAATCTGTAGTTGTTCGTTTTGTTCTAAATATTTTATTGTGATTTCTTCGTCACTAATCTTGCGTACGATATCGTTTAACATTCTAGCCGAAGCGGTAGTTGATCCTTGAGTTTTGAGATGAACATTATGATCTTTGGAAGCGTAAGTACTTGCGTCTGAAGCTGAAATAGTAAATTTTCCAGATTTAGCAACAAGCAAAACATTGCTCAAAATTGGTTTGACATTAGTCTTTTCTACTATAGCAAGCATGCTTCCTAAGGTTATAGATAGACTTTTGGTATCAATTCTTATTTCCATAATTGGTATTTTTTAATTTTAAGTGAAACTTATAAACCCATTTTGATCTTTACCTTGATATGTGCCTACAAAAGCCATGATTAGTTTTGCAGATTTCTTGCTAAAAGCTCCACTTCTTTAGCAAATTCTTGGTCAGAAGAGCACATTGCTTCAATTTTTTTAATTGCATGAATTATTGTAGTATGATCCTTATTGCCGAATTTTCTTCCTATTTCAGAAAGACTCTTGGGCGTAAGTAACTTAGATAGATACATTGCAATTTGTCTTGGCCTTGCGACTTTTCGCTCTCTGCAAGTTGATGCCATGTCAGTGGTTTTGATTCTGTAATGATGAGCAATCTTTTTCTGTATGTCCTCTATTAAAATTGCTTTGTCGGCGGATTTTAACAAATCTTGCAAAATATTTTTAGTCTGACTGAGGCTTACTGGCTGTTTGGTTAAAGTGGAATGAGCGATTACTTTGTTCAAAGCTCCTTCTAACTCTCTTACATTTGAGGTTACTTTGCTCGCTAAAAATTCTATTACGTCTTTTGGAATACTCACCTTGAGCTGCTCTATTTTAGATTCTAGTATGCCAAGTCTGAGCTCATATGTAGTGCTGTGTACGTCTGCGACTAATCCCCACCCAAGTCGGGATTTAATTCTATCCTCAACATTGTCAAGATCGGAAGGAGAGCGATCACAAGAGATAACCATCTGTCGATGATTATCTATCAAAGTGTTAAATGTGTGAAAAAATTCTTCTTGAGTGCTGTCTTTTCCGCAAATAAACTGTATGTCATCAATCATTAAAACGTCAACAGAGCGAAATTGCTCCTTAAAGGACAGTAAGTTTTTGTTACGCAAAGCTCTAACAAATTGGTACATGAATTTTTCAGCTGAAATGTAGATGAACTTTCTCTTGGCGTTGTGAGAAAGCATGTGCCAGGCAATTGAATGCATAAGATGGGTTTTTCCTAATCCAACTCCGCCGTATAGAAAAAGAGGGTTGGATTCTGGCATTGCTTTGCTGCCTTCTGCGATTGCTCTTGCTGCTGAATATGCAAGCTCATTTGGAGATCCCACTACAAAGTTATCAAATGTAAAACGCCTATCTAAATTGGTATTAAAAGCCGATTCGGCTGCTGAAGTTTCTTCTGGGTTAGTTACAAAATTGACGTAGGAATCACTTTCTTCCTTGTTTTGTAGATTTTCCGAGATTTTAATATCCAAAAGGATGTCGGTGTACCCGTAATGGTGCCAAAGTCCAAGTATTAGGTCGTGATAATTGTTGGTTATCCAATCTTTTATGAAACCATTTGGTACTCCCAAAATAACTCTATCATCTTGCCTGCCTAGCAGAAACATCTTGCTAAACCAACTACTAAAAAGCTTTGTTCCATACTGAGTGAGCAAATCCTTTTTGATGTCAGACCAAGTTTTGTAGTATGGCTCTATAGCCCTTTCGTCTTGCTGTTGGTGCATGGTTATTTTTCTAGTGCTCCTCTATATTTCTCCTTATAGTTACGATTATAGTGAACTTTATTAAAAATTCGACAGACAATGGTAAATTTATGTTTTTATAGGCGCATTAATTATTTATGGTTTGTTAATTTAAAATTTCTCTTTTTCCTGAAGGGTTTGGAGCAGAAACTACTCCTTCTGTTTCCATCTTCTCTATTAGAGACGCCGCTTTATTGTACCCTATGTTAAGCCTGCGTTGTATGTAACTAATTGAAGCTTTATTATCTCTTGTGACTATTTCTACAGCCTTTTTATAAAGATCAGATGCATTTGCTTTTTTATCCCCATTAATCAAAGTTTCGAGATTGTCCTCATCTTCAGAATCTGCAATTGTTGTAACTTCTGTTACGTATTCTGGACTTGCTTGAGTTTTAAGATGTGCAACTATTTCCTCTATTTCTTTATCTCCCACAAATGGTCCATGAGCACGTACTATTTTTGCACCTGAACCCATATAGAGCATATCTCCAGAGCCAAGAAGCTGCTCTGCTCCAACATCTCCTAATATAGTTCTAGAATCAATTTTTGACGTGACTTTGAAACTTATTCTGCTAGGAAAATTTGCCTTGATTACTCCTGTAATCACATCAACAGAAGGTCGCTGAGTTGCCATGATTAAGTGAATACCTGAGGCTCTTGCCATTTGGGCTAATCTTTGTATGGAGGTCTCTATTTCTCTTCCGGCGACCAACATTAAGTCTGCCATTTCATCCACGATGACCACTAAAAAAGGTAATTTTGTGGGATGAGCAGTAATCGTCTCATATTTAGGCAAACCTGAATTTGGATCAAATCCAGTTTGGACTTTTTTTTCTAAAGAGGAGCCGGATTTTTTGGCCTCTTCGCACTTCATATTATAGCTTGTAATGCCCCTTACTCCTAGAGCTGACATTAATTTGTACCTTTTTTCCATTTCTTTGACAGTCCACTTCAAAGCTGCAACTGCTTTATTTGGCTCTACTACAACTGGAGTGAGCAGATGAGGAATATCGGCATAAACAGAGAGTTCTAGCATTTTAGGATCGATCATTATCAGTTTGCAGTGCTCAGGAGAATATCTGTATAGTAGGGACAAAATTAGGGTGTTGATCGATACAGATTTTCCTGATCCTGTTGTGCCCGCAATTAATAAGTGCGGCATTTTTGCTAAATCTACTATACAGGGTTCTCCATCTAAAGCCTTACCTAAAATGATTGGAAGCGCGAAATCATTATTTCTGTAATCTTCTGATTCAATTAGTTCTCTAAGACCAAAAAAGGCACGTTCATGGTTTGGAATTTCAATTCCGATGACTTTGCGCCCAGGGATGCTTGCTATTCTAGCTGATTCTGCACCAAGTGATCTTGCAATGTCGTCTGCAAGCCCTATAACTCTTGAAGCTTTTATTCCTGCAGCAGGTTCGAATTCATGTAGAGTTACAACTGGTCCCTGCTTGATGTTTAGTATTTGACCTTTTACTCCAAAATCTTCTAAAACTTTTAATAATTGGTCTGCGTCTTTGCGAAGCTGATCTTGAGATAGAGGTTTTATCTTATTTTTATGGTGAGATAGTAGGTCGGTAGAAGGCATTTTAAATTCTTCAGATTTATCCTTACTTGGCACAGAGCCAAGTTTCTTGCCTGTCTTGTCCAGATTTTGTTTTGAAAATCTTTTCTTTCTTTGAAAGATTTTGAATCTTGAAATATTGAAAAAGTTTAGAAAGCTAGTCTTTCTAAAATTAAAAGATAAAAATAGACCCAATAAAAACAATGTGGATAGAATTGAATATTTTACTAGACCTTTAATTTGAGGAAAAAGATAAGACCCAACTACTCCTCCAGACATAGCTCCTGTGAGTTTTTTTATGCCTTCTAAAAAAATGCAAGATGTCACAAGGAGGACCAGCAGAGAGCAATATCTAATGCGTTTTCCAAACAAAGAGAAATTTTTGACTAACGCGCAACAGCACCAAAAAATCGGCACTATTGCAAGTAGGTAAGATGCATGACCAAAAAATTGTACTAATATGTCAGAATAAAGAGCTCCAACTTTTCCTAGTATGTTTGTTACTGGTTTTTCATTGAATACGTTAAAGCTTCTGTCGTCACAATTATATGAAATCAGAGAAAGCAAAGTAGCTATTCCAAAGACTCCGCAAACAACAATACGTATCTTTTGTCTAAAAAAATCCGAAAATCTAAGTCGCATATAAAAAATTGTTTTATTAAACTGCTTGTTACTGAAAAATGTCTCTTAATTGCTGAACATTTGATAGAGATATAAGGTTAAGGTCTGTATCCCTTTGTTCCTTAGGGATATTACAAATAAGTGTTTTAAATCCTACTTTTTTTGCCTCGTTGATTCTTTTTGCATGTTGTACACTTTTTTTTATTTCTCCTGAGAGGCTGATTTCTCCAAAAAAGACACTGCTGTGGGGAGTGGCCTTATTAGTGCTAGCCGAGATTACAGCAGCAGCTACTGCAAGATCAGCAGCAGGTTCGCTAATTTTAAGGCCTCCAACTATGTTTAAATATACGTCATAGGAATACAAATTCAAACCACAGCGAACAGCAAGGACTGCCAGAATCATTGCAAGTCTGTTTTGATCCCAACCGATTACATTACGTTTTGCTGAATTGATAGGGGATGGCGCTACAAGTGCTTGTATTTCAGCAAGAATTGCTCTTGAACCTTCAATTCCTACAAATATGCTAGTTCCAGTTTTTGATTCAGAAGTGTTTGTGAGAAAAACCTGAGAAGGATTTTTCACTTCTTCTAAGCCGTTTTGAGTCATTTCAAATACTCCTACTTCATTGACTGGACCAAAACGATTTTTTAAAGCTCTTAAAATTCTGTAATGATAATTGTGATCTCCCTCAAATTGAAGAACAGTATCTACCATATGCTCTAGCACTTTTGGTCCTGCAATTTGTCCGTCTTTAGTTATGTGTCCTATTAAAAACAGACTTATATTTTTACGTTTTGCATAATAAATCAACTTCTGAGCAGAGGTGCGAATTTGAGCCATTGTACCAGGAGCAGAGCTTGTTTCTTTGCAGTGCAAAGTCTGTATAGAATCTATTACGACAACGTCTAATTTTGGTATCGATTCAATTGTGGCAATTATGTCTTCTAAATCTCCAGCTGCAAGGATTTTTGCGTAATCATTTACTGGCTTTTCTTTTAATCTTGAGGCTCTTAACTTGATTTGATTTACCGATTCTTCTCCAGAAACATAAAGCGAAGTAATTCCATCTTTTGCTAAATTTGTTACAAGTTGTAGCATCAGAGTAGATTTACCTATTCCTGGATCTCCTCCAAGAAGTATGGTTGCACCGCATACTAGAGCTCCGCCTAGTACGTGATTAATTTCTTTGATCGAAGTGTAGATAGTTTTGTCTATACCTTGCTGTAAATCCTTACCGAAAAATGTAGAGATTTGCAAAGCCTCTCCTTTAGTACTTGTGGCCTCTTTTTGCTCTGATATACTCCCCCATGTGGAGCATTGAGTGCATTGCCCTGACCATTTATTGAAAAAAGCTTTGCAAAAGCCACACTGATACGGTTTTTTGTCTTTTTTCATGAATACGAAGGCCTGAAACAATGAACTAAAGCTTTGGATTAAAGGGAATCAACGGTACAACCACAAAAATCTTAAACGAGACATCAAAATGAGCAAGTTAGTGTTTAACATCAAATTTCTTCTAGAGGCGGGCCCAATTATTGTCTTTTTTGCGACATATAAGCTTTCTCAGTCAAACATCTTGCTTGCAACGGTTTGGATCATGGTGGCTAGTGTTATATGTTTAGCACTAAGATATCTGATTGTAGGAAATATTTCTCCTTCTCTTTTATTTTCTAGCGCAATATTGGTTGTTGCCGGTAGTATCACTTTGATTACCGGGAACACTTCTTACATAAAAATGAAGCCAACCATAGTCTTTGGTACATTTGGATTGTTAACTTATATTGGAACATTATTTAAAAAGTTTTTTATCAAAGATATTGTTGAAAGTGGAGTAAGACTCAGATATAGACATTGGAGAACTCTTTCTTTTAGAGTCGCCGCATATTTTATACTTCTTGCATTGATTAACGAAGTTACTTGGCGATTGTTTAGTGAAAAAACCTGGGTTAATTTCAAAATCTTTGGAATAGGTGCCCTATCTACGGTTTTCGTGCTTATTCAAGCACGTTTTATAGAGAAAAATAAAATTACCGGGGAAAGGCGCTGATTCTCTCCAAATTTTATCCGAAATGTCCTCAATGAGAACCTTGGAAATACCTTTGTATTTCAACTGGCTAAAACTTTGTTGGATTCCCAAGCACACAATTTCCTACCGAATTTTAGGAGAAGGTAATTGTGAAACCGTTGTTTGTGCTCACTCTTCCACTACCAATTCTTGTGAATTTGATTATCTGGCGAACGTGCTTGCATCTAGATATTGTGTTATTCTTTTTGATTTTGCTGGCAGAGGAGAAAGTTCTTGGCTACCATTAAAAAAGCATTATCATTACTACGTTTACATAAAAGACAGCATTTTTTTGCTCAAAAAATTATCTCGTAAGAGTGTTCATTGGATTGGAACATCTATGGGTGGAATCGTGGGTATGATAATTGCTGCGTTGTTTCCAAAAAGAATTTTAAGTCTTGTTTTGAACGATATTGGAGCGGAAATACCAAAAAAGTTTCTTGGTAAGATGAAGCATTATATAGATATGAATGTTAAATTCACTAGTTTGCAGCAAGTAGTGGACTATGGAAAAATTGCATACAGTAGGCTCGGAATTTGCAATGAGGAAGATTGGCTATACTTTGTAAAAAATATAGTGAGAAAGGATCAAGATACAGGTTTATATAGTCTTAAATACGATCCTTTGATCACGAATGATATAAAAAATTCCAGAAAATCTGACAAAATATCACTGTGGTTTTGGTGGAATAGAGTTAAATGCCCTGTTTTATTGATTTCTGGTAGTCAGTCAGAAGTATTGTTGCCTGAGACTATTGAAAAAATGAGACTCTGCAAAAATAGATTTGAGGAGTATAAAATCTTTGGCACGGGTCATTTTCCGATTTTATTTGCAAAAGATCATATCAATAGGGTTTTACAATGGATGAATTCTCAAAAAAGCAAAAAAACTTAATTAAAGACTCCACGCAAACAAAGGTTTTGATAATAGGATCTGGCCCCGCTGGATGCACTGCCGCTCTTTATGCCGCAAGGGCTGGTCTTGAGCCAATTATGGTACAAGGAAGGCAACCAGGGGGGCAACTTACCATTACCAATGATGTAGAGAACTATCCTGGTTTTGCTGATTCTGTTACTGGTCCTGAGCTCATGGATCAAATGACGAAGCAGGCTCAAAAATTTGGCGTAAGAACCATACAAAAGGATGTTGTCAGTATTGACCTTAATAGTCGTCCTTTTAGAGCGCAGGACGATTCCCAGGGGTTGTATTTGTCTTCTAGCGTAATCATTGCAACTGGTGCAAGTGCTAAATGGCTGGGAATTGAGTCTGAGAAAAAATTTATGGGTTTTGGAGTTTCTTCTTGTGCAACATGTGATGGCTTTTTTTATAAAAATCAAAATGTCATCGTTGTGGGCGGAGGCAATACTGCAGCAGAGGAAGCTATATACTTAAGTTCCATTGCTAAGAAAGTTACTCTAATTCACAGAAGAGACAAATTGCGAGCCGAACAAATTTTACAAAAAAGAATCTTTGCGACTCCAAATATTGAGATATTGTGGAATTCAAATTTAGTTGAGGTATTAGGCAAGGAAAATGGATCTGATAAAAATGTGACAGGAGCCTGGATACTTAATCATGATATTTTGGAAACGAGACAATTAGATGCTCAAGGAATTTTCATTGCAATTGGCCATTCTCCCAATACGAGTCTTTTTACTAATTCGCTTCATTGCGATGAAGAAGGTTACATAATTACTGAACCTGGTTCTACAAAAACCAGCGTTGCTGGAGTTTTTGCAGCTGGAGACGTTCAAGACAAGATTTTTCGTCAGGCGATAACTGCTGCAGGTACTGGATGTATGGCCGCACTCGAAGCTCAAAAGTTTTTGTCAACAGAGCATTGTTAAAATACTTGGTAGTAATTGATAAAACGAGTAAATAACAGCTTGACTTAGATGCTTATTATCGAGATAATCCCTCATGTTCTTTCTTGAACAGCTGTTTTTATAAGTTGACAATTGAAGGTAGTGGCGCGTGAGATTAATAATGATTCTCACGTCAATTTGATTTAATGTTTAAAAACTTAGAGCTTGATCCTGGCTCAGAACAAACGCGTGCGGTATGCATAACACATGGCCATTTGGCGACAAGTCGAACGGGTTATTTGCTTTCGGGTGAGTAACTAGTGGCGGACGGGTGCGTAACACGTAGGAATCTACCTATCAGTATGGAATAAGGCATGGAAACGTGCTCTAATACCGTATATTACTCTTTGGAGGAAAGATTTATCGCTGATAGATGAGCCTGCGCTAGATTAGGTAGTTGGTAGGGTAATGGCCTACCAAGCCTACGATCTATAGCTGGTCTGAGAGGACGACCAGCCACACTGGGACTGAGACACGGCCCAGACTCTGTTTAAGAGGCAGCAGTGGGGAATATTGGGCAATGGGCGAAAGCCTGACCCAGCAACTACCGCGTGGATGATGAAGGCCTTCGGGTTGTAAAGTCCTTTCGTCAGGGAAGATAATGACTGTACCTGATTTAAGAAAGCCCCGGCTAACTCCGTGCCAGCAGCCGCGGTAATACGGAGGGGGCTAGCGTTGTTCGGAATTATTGGGCGTAAAGGGTGCGTAGGCGGACTAAAAAGTTAGAAGTGAAATCCTGGGGCTCAACCTCAGAACTGCTTTTAAAACTCTTAGTCTTGAGTCTGGCGGGGGGTAACGGAATTCCTAGTGTAGGGGTAAAATCCTTAGATATTAGGAAGAACACCGATGGCGAAGGCAGTTACCTATACCATGACTGACGCTGAGGCACGAAAGCGTGGGGAGCAAACAGGATTAGATACCCTGGTAGTCCACGCTGTAAACGATGAGTGCTGGGGGTTGGAAACTATGTTTTCAGTCTCGAAGCTAACGCGTTAAGCACTCCGCCTGGGGACTACGGCCGCAAGGCTAAAACTTAAAGGAATTGACGGGGGCCCGCACAAGCGGTGGAGCATGCGGTTTAATTCGATGCTACGCGAAGAACCTTTCCAACCCTTGACATGTTTAGTTACGAATGGCGGAGACGCTGTTCATCAGTTCGGCTGGGCTTTACACAGGTGTTGCATGGCTGTCGTCAGCTCGTGTCTTGAGATGTTCGGTTAAGTCCGGTAACGAGCGCAACCCCCATCCTTATTTGCCATCGGGTAATGCCGGGAACTATAAGGAAACTGTCTGCAATAAGCAGGAGGAAGGTGGGGATGAGGTCAAGTCATCATGGCCCTTATGGGTTGGGCTACACGCGTGCTACAATGGTATCTACAGAGGGCTGCGAAGCAGTGATGCGGAGCGAATCTCTAAAAGGATATCTCAGTTCGGATTGCACTCTGCAACTCGAGTGCATGAAGTTGGAATCGCTAGTAATCGCGGATCAGCATGCCGCGGTGAATACGTTCTCGGGCCTTGTACACACTGCCCGTCAAGCCATGGGAGTTGATTTTACCCGAAACTGGTGAGCTAACGAAAGAGGCAACCAGCTACGGTGGGGTCGGCGACTGGGGTTAAGTCGTAACAAGGTAGCCGTAGGGGAACCTGCGGCTGGATTACCTCTAACAGTGAAAAATTGCCACTGCCTTCATTTGTCTTCTTATAAAAATAATTTAGCTCTACTTTAAAATTTCCTCAAATCTTATCTCAACTTAGCTCTTATACTTGCCATGATTTAGATAACGCAACAAAATTAAAGTACCTATAGCTCATACCAACATCTCCTTGGATTTGCAGTATTGTTTATCAATGTATGATTGCTAAAAATGTATCAAATATTGCCGTAAACTTTAGCAAAGGTAATTTTATGACCAGAGAGATACAAATAGTACCAAATCCAAGACTAGAAATACAGTAGATGAAGCTATTCTCATGCATGGTTTGCTTGTAGATTTTCAAATTTTAGTTTCTAACCATGCGGAGAATAACAGACAAAGATTTAGGAGTAGGCATAGTGAAGTCTGCTGCTGGTAAATGGAAATTTTTATCTACAGCACGTAATAGCAAAGAGGATCAATTTTGTGATGACTTGCAAAAGGCCAGGTGTGAATATACAAAAAACTCCTCAGAACTCCAAAAAGATAAGATTTTGAATAATAAATCAAACGAACTGAGGGCTTTAAATTCATTAATAGGTGACCTTCATAATGGAATTGAATCTAACACTATAGCTGTGGTGCATGGCCAAAATCCTTTATTCGCAGATCATCGTCTGTTTGGAAGCATGTTGCAAAATCTAGTAAATAGTGGAGATCAAGCTCGATTAAAATTAACTGTTGAGGCATTTGTCCTCAAGCTTTTTTGCATGGAGGAGCAAAATACGTTTCCCGGAGATTGGAGAAACGGTGGGGAAGGTTGTTTAAATTCCAAGATGGAAGCTTTAGGCAAAGTTTCTCCCGAAAAGAAGGATATTAATATAAGTGCTCTTTTTCTAGTACTGAAGGATTGCAGGAGCTTGGATCTCTTTATAAATTTTGTCATGATAAAGAATATTGGGAAGAAAAAGAAATAAACGACAGCGTTGAGGCAGCTCAGAAGTTTATTGAAGAAACTAAGTTAAAAGTTACAACTTTCTCATCCAGATCGCTTTACAAAATTGGTAAATGACATTGTGACTGACTCCATCGTCCGATTGGCAGAACAGTTGAGCCAGAATAAAGAATGGATGGTAAGTTTTGCTAAGTCACAACTAGGAAGAGCTGAAAAGCAGAAAAGAGAACAAGAGGAAGAATACCGCATTGCGGATCTAAAATTGATTTATGAGGAACTACTTATTGAATCTCAAATTTTAGAGGGAGCAGATGATGATTCTGAGGTCATCTGCGGACATGCTACTCAAAAAAATTTAACTAGCTTTGCTCGGTTAGCATTTTTATGGACTTTGGCATCTGGTTGCTAAGTCTAAAATGCGCGCTGGATTGGACTAGCTTCCCCTCTGGCGCGTAATTCAAAACGTGCGCCCCTCTAAGATAAGTTTTAATCCTAGAATCAAAACCCTGTGAAGGGCAATTTGTGTGAGCCGAGGATGTCTCAATTGAAAGGACTGGCTTTTGGTACTGTAATGCTTTTTTTTGTGAAGTCTTCTGGGATTGCCTAGCTTAGGTTGAGTTATTCTTCTCTAGGATTTTCCGATTATTGATGCAACAATAGAATCTGGAGATGTAATCAAACTGCAATCAGAAGGTATCTTTACCGCTGAAGCGTGAATTTTATTTCCAATTGCAAGAGATGAAACATCACAGATCAGGCTTTCCGGAATACTGTTAATAGAGCATCGCACTAATACGCTACGCATTACTTTATTTAAAAATCCCCCTCTCTTTAAACCAGGGGATGATTCTGTTCCAAAAAACTTAATTGGAATTTTAACGTCGTGCCGGTCTTTTGAGAGCAAAAGTAAATCTAAATGAGAGACTAGATCTGTTATTGGGTGAAAGGATACGTCCTGAGCTATCACTGGTATTGATTTTTCGCCAATTGCTAGATTGATTTTAGTGTTAAAAAGCCTGCCAGAATTGTACAGCTTTGTTATTTCTTTTGCCAATAGAGTAACGCAAAGGTTAGATGTCTCATTTCCGTATACTACGGCAGGTATCATTCCATTTCTTCGTGCTAGTCTGGCAGAACCAGTTCCGAGTTTATCCCTTACACTAGCCTCAATTACAAAGTCTTTGTTTTCCATAATGCAACAATTAGAGTGATCTGGGTGTTTATTTTGAGTCCATAAGGGACCAACTAGAGGTACATTCTAGCATATATTTTTCTAAATGGAAGGGTAACACACGAGCAAGGGGAGATAGACATTTGGCCATCACCTTAATCCAGCCTCCTCATAGAGTAATTTTGGTTCCAAGGCAAAGTCCAAGGCCTTTGTTTGTTGTTGAATCTCCTAGAGATTTGTAACCTCTATAGCCATTTATCCCAACATATAGGGCAATTTCCTTTCTTAGTTCTTTTTCTAAATATAAAGCGACTGATCTATATGTGCTCTCACTTGTATCAACAAGTTTTAAATTTTGGTCATCATAAGATTGAAAGTATGACAGAGCTACTTTATAGCCTTGTTGGAACTTTTGCTCTATGGAACAGGAAATGCAGAAATTGCTTAATACATCTTTTACAGAAGTTTTTGAAACAGCTGCCTTAAATTCTGTATCTTTAATTCCAAGTACTCCGGATAAACCTAATGCATATGCATCCTTGGAGCTTGTGTAAGAACAGTCTGTAAAGTTATAGGTTGTTGTTGCGCCTGTCGGGGGGATTATTGTATTAAGATCTAGAGCTTTAACAGAACCAAATTCTTGTATTGTGCATATTTTTAGGCTTACTCCTTTTTTAGTTTTGTGCTCGTAAGATTGTGCACAGGAGACAATATCAGAACCTACAAAAGAGCTCTTAACAGACTTTAAAAAATCTGCTTTTTTAACGTCGGCCTTTCTTTTTATAGATGGTTCTTTGCTGTGGCTGGCTGGCATAAAAGAAAAACCAAATTCAAATTTATTGTTCTCTGCTCCAGAACGCAGGTATATGGAAGCCTTTTTTGAAATCAATTCTCTGTCGGCTTCTTTGCAAAGGCCGTCTGCGAGAAATTTGTGACTTGTAGTATATATTTGGTCAGATTTTGCGATCTCATCGAACTTGCTACTTTTATCTGTAAAGATGGGATTAGAAAACATTTTATTGCTTACCGATTTAGGTGCAAATAGTTGCGCTTCAAATTTTGGAGTCTTCCAAAAGGCGTGAATATAATCGCCACCTTTTTTCGAAGCAGCATTAATCTCGGATTCGATACCCATTTCTAGTTTATTCAGTAATATTCTAGAAATTAAAAAATAGCATTTTATGTCATCCTGAAAATCACCAGCTTTAAGTGTGGTATCTTTAACAGCTGATCCAGCTCCTATAGTAAAATTAAGTGTTGGTTTTATTTCAATCTTTGTGTAGGGAAGAGAAGGGTCTGAATGAGGTTTGGTGAGCTCTAAAGAGTTTGCCGCAGAGATCTTTAGTAAGGCAGCAAGGAATAGTGTCGAAAGTAGTTTTTTCATAACGAAGGTCGTTTCTAATGGTTTATTTAAGACCTTTTCATACTTTCACAATTAAGTCATCAATTAATTCTAATTTTGAACCTCTATTAAACAATTTTCCTTATTTACAGTGGCTTTTTGAAAAATCGAGCTCAATAAGGTTAATTTTTTTGTTAATTTTTGCCTCGTTTTTGTTTTGCTTTGATCTCTTTAATTCCGTAGGCTATTTTTGCTTCTGCAACTTTAGATGAATCGATGCAATTGTCTGAGTCTATATCTTTTGGCCGTATGATTCCTTGTACGTACATTTTTCTACTTTCGCCGTTGACGTTAATTTCTTTAGTACCATCAATAACAAGATTTCCGCTAGATAGCACTTCCTTTACTACAACAGCTATTTCAAAGTTCACAGATTCTTTTCTCATTACTTTATCACTAGAAAATGAGTTGCGAGTTGATTTTAAATCTCCAAACTCAGAATCCAATTTTCCATCTATTCCAGTTGTAAATTTTTGTATATTTCCCCCAGCGGTTGTACCCAAAATTCCAAGACCAACGTTAGTTACTGCACCAAAAAGCCTTGTGAAAGGATTAGATATACTTTTCTTTCTATCGTCAGTTTGGTTGCCTTCTAGTTGTGCGCTTCCTTGAATCTTTACGCTTATTTTAACTATATCACCAATTTTCCAGCCCTTATTTGTGGAAAGAAAAGAAGAGGAGTTGCCTTTCCAAAGAGAACTGCTCTGCGAAAAAGGTTGTTTTATGGGAGATTCCTTAATTGGTACAGGCACAATTTTAGATATCTCCTTGTGAGATCTGCTTTTAGAGCAACTTGAGGCTAGCAAACAAAAGGAGAGTAAAATTAGCAGATTTTTTGTTATTGATTTAATCATCGAGATCGAATTTCAACTGTTTTTTTGTCTATTATCACTCCAAAAAGAATTTTTTTGCTTTTTATATTTTGTACTTTTATTAAGTTTCCTAGTGCGCCAGGCTGCATTGCTTTGCCTCTGGTGGTGATTGAAAATCCATCACCAGTGAGCACTAGGTCTATTATTTCATTTGCTTTTAGTATGACAGGATTCTTTATATCTTGAAAATATATAAAACTATTGGACTTTATGTTTGTTTTTGCTTGCATACCAACTATTTGCTCTGAATTTTGAAGAAAATCACTAGATAAAGAGCTCAAAAGCTGCAGGTCAAAATCCTTAATTTTGACATCTTTTTCGTAGATAGTTTGTCCAGCTGCAATACTATTTTTCAATACAGGAATGGATTTTAGACATTTATACGTTCCAAAAATTGGTATATTATGGTTTTCAACAGTTTGGATAATAGCCGAAAAAGTGTGGTTTTCTACGTCGATATTCTGTAGATACATGGTCTTTATTTGATTCGATATCTGTGGCAATTGCTCAACTATATTTTTTGGATGAAGCTCTAAAAGGATTTTGGAGCATTCTACCTTAATCTGCTTTTTCAAGAGATTCACAATTTTACTATTTATGATGTCAGATTTGTTTTTTTGAGTCTGCACAAAAGTTGGTGCTGCAGCCTCTGCAAGAGAAAAAACTGTAAGCAACAAAGCGCCTATGAAATGTTTTCTTTTCACTTAAAGTAATCTAAGAAAGGTGATTACATTGGCCCGTGTTTTAAGTCTCTTAGAATATACAGGATTACCTGTTACTAGATCTGTTTCTGCAATTTTTCCGGCCAGGTCAATCTTTTTAAGTGCAATACCCTTATTATTGTTCGTAGAAAACCTTATAAACTCCCAGCTTACCGCACGATACTCAAGGGTTTCCATCTTAATTACGGCACCTTTTTTAATGTCAGAATTAGGTATCGGTATCATCGGAACCAGTTTTACTAAACCTGTGACTTTAGTTAGCTTGTTATCTGTAGAAAGAGCTCTAGCTGAAAAATAAAAAAGATCCGAGTAAAGATTTTTTCTGATTAATCTGGTTTTTACCCATTTTGATTGCAGATCTCTCAGCTGATTCATTTTGATAAACGTGTCTGCTTCAACAGCAAGGCACACTTTTGGAAACATATAGCTTACTCCAATTACAAAACCTTTTTCAGGGTTAGGTGGAAAGGTCGCTATTGAATATCCTATTCTGTTATTTAAAGCCTGAATTAGCTTTTTGTACGCATCTTTTTGATTTGTTGTATCTCTGACAGTACTATCCAAGTAGCATCCAGTTATTTGGGCCTCTCCTTCAAAGGCCACTGTAACTATAGGGAGTATAAAAACTGCAAAAATTGTCAGCAATCTAGAAATAGGGCTGATTTTTAACATTTGATCTCAATAAATTGAACAAAAAGGTTTATATTTGTTGCTGTCTTTAAAAATCTTACAAACAAAAAGCTCTGAAATAAGGTGACTAATTTGGTGTTGTTGAAATGCTGGAAAATGGGTCTATGTAAATTGGGCTTTCTGCTTTGAGTTTTACAGGGGCGTATTTTCCTATTATTCTTTCTTTGTTTTGGACTAAATTAGCCCCACTCCACTCAACGAAAGGTGCATCGCACGTCTGCAAAGTTAGATCACTATCCATAATCACTTCCCCAGCTTTTAAATTTCTTTTTAAAACTGGAATAAGCTTTGAAAAAGAATACTGCGCTATAAGTGCGGAATGTTTTGGGAGACCGGAGTGAATTAGTACTCGACATTTTTGCTTTGCTCCATCAAAAAAGTGTAATTTTATCGATGAGACTGAGTTTGCATTCAATTTCGAAAGAATTTTTTTTGGAGTCAAAGACACGCGTATTTCTAAGTCTTTTCTTCCAAATTCTTTTTTTATTAGAGAAGCAATTTTTATCTCTATCGACTGAGATTCCATTTCATTCAACTTTTCTTGGGGAGCTTTGTCCAAAGAGTATGCAAGTGCAGAGCAAAATAGCGTCATGAAAATTAGCAAAAAAACTGCAGAAACTCTAGTTTTGAATGAAGTATCAGGTATTTTTTTCATATTTTTTATCATGATTTATTCAGTAAGTTTGTTTAATTTTGGAAATAGCTCTATACAGTCACTATTTCATTGGCTTTGTGTTCAATTTTGTTTATAATTTCCATTATTTTAAGAGCAGTCTCGTAAACATGCTGGGCCTCCATTAGATCCATCATAACCTTTACAGTTTCCACATTGGAAGCCTCAAGAGCTCTGCTTCGAACTGTGGTACCAATGCCATCCTCAATCAAAGTTCCTTCTCCGGAAGCCTCGTTCCCTATGAAAAGGTTGTTGCCTATTGCTTCCAGAGCTTGTTCATTGTCAAAGTGGTATAGAGCAAGCTTTCCAAGCTCTACGTTTGCTCCAGTGTTATCTTTTATACTAAGTTTGCCTGAGGCACTCACACTAAGACTTTGTATGTCATAGGTATCTTTTATCTCTATCTCTCCCGTGTCTGATTCAACTATCGAACCATTTTTAGTGACAAGTTTTGAATTGCTAACAGAAAAGGATCCATCCCTGGTAAAAGCTCGTCCTCCATTGGGTAGTGTTATTGCAAAATAGCCACTTCCATTTATCATGATATCAAGAGGGCTTTGAGTTGATTTCAATGCTCCTTGAGTTAAGATTCTTGTCGTGCTAGTGACCTTTGCTCCGTTTCCAACCTGTATCTGAGAGGAGTAGGAATCACCTCCATCTGTTGGCATAGGTTTTGTTATAGTGGTATAAGGAAGGTCGCTTGTGCGTACGTCATGTGTTTTGTAGCCAATCGTATCTTTATTAGCAACGTCGTTTGCTAGAACATCAAGCTTTATTTTAGCGATTTGTAGAGCAGAAGCGGCTGAGTTGATAGCAATACAAGACATAAAGCGATTTTAGTTGATGAGTTTCTCTTATAGTACAACTTAGGATAATGTTGATTTTATCTTGATATCTTTAATGTTTCAATCGCAGCCTTATCCATTTTAAAAGAACTAGAAAGAAGGTGCATGTTACATTCCAAAGAATTGCGTATGCTTAGAATTTCATTCGTTGTTTTTATATTGTCTACACTAGATTCGGTTAGATAACCCTGAAGCACTCGGCAATCCATTTTTGACATTGCTTCTGAACTTTGTATGTATCCAAAAGAGTCTTTTTTGGCAGTATCTAAGTTCAGCTCAAAGACACCAATTTGCGCTATCATGTCGCTTTCACGACCTTTGCAGAAAAAAATTTCTCCATTTTCTGTGATTCTAAATGTTCCTGACTCATTTGGAGCAAAAATCTCGTTATTATCAGAGTCTAGGAAAGAAAAACCCTCATGATTGACAAACTTGCCTTCATTCGACAAGACAATGGATCCGTTCAGAGTATATCTTGCTTCTCCATTAACTAGAACTTTAAAATATCCTTTCTCTGTTAC
This sequence comes from uncultured Rickettsiales bacterium, assembly GCA_903952265.1. Classification (GTDB taxonomy): domain Bacteria; phylum Pseudomonadota; class Alphaproteobacteria; order Rickettsiales; family Rickettsiaceae; genus CAJBEU01. Next base: position 257,698 of record CAJBEU010000002.1, read on the forward strand.
TGCAAAATCCAGAGCCCTACCAGTTTGTTTTAAAACTCTTGGGCTTTTGTCAAAAGACATGTTCCTAGCGCTTACAAAACACAGCTTTTTGATTTCTTTAGCATTTAACGTGGGTATGTCAGCTATGAAGCCTTTAGTGCTTTTATTTGCTAAATTATTGGTTAGAATGTCAATCTGGAGTTTGTTTGACAGTTGACCTGAAAGCGATATGTACGAAGCGTTGCTACAATACGCCAAGTTTGACCAGATCAAACAGCACAAAAGCAACTTAGAGTAAGCATAAAACAGCATTTGATCCCAATGTTACAGGATTTTTAATCATAGAAAACGCTATCACGATACAGAAATAAATCAACTTAATTACTAATGAATCAGGAAAAATCAGAATCGGATTTCAGAATTAATTTGAGAAAAAGTGCCGCAATTTCTCAGCTACAGAACTTTACTGATGATAAAAAGAGCATTAGCCCTGAAGTTAAAAATGCTAAAAAGAGGAACGTATGGATTTTATCCGCCTTAATAATATCAATTTTGATCATTCTAGCACTGGTAAGTGCGTATTTTATAGAATTTGGTGAAAGCAATAGTAAAACTGATTTTTATCGTGAAATTCCTGAACTGATAGCTACAGTAAAGGCTAAAGAAGAGGGCTATAAGACAATAAAAATATCTTTGTCATTAAAGGTGCAAGGCTCAAAATCGCTTAAATGCATAAACAAAAATTTACCAGCTTTACAGAGCTCTTTTGTGTTGTTGCTTTCAAGCCTTAGGACTGGAGACCTTGAATCTGCTGGTTTTGGAGAAAGATTGGTCACCGAACTGCAAAAAAGAGCAGACAATCTATTTCCCGGAATGATAAAAGCTATTTTGGTAAAAGAGCTTTTGCTAGAGTAATCATTTTTGTAGTTTTTTGGTGATTTTTAGATGTCAGATTTACAGTTGAAAAAGAGTAAGAACACTTCCAATCTTGCTTTAAAAACAGGAATAAGAGCATTAGTTGATAGCAGTGCTTTTTCTTATAATAAATCCCCTGATCTTAAGCTTTTCGTTGATCAATTTCGCCTTTCTGTCCTCAGCGCTTTTAGCAAAATTACAAATGAGCAATTAAAATGCACTCTTGCTGATCCGATCATAGAAAAATTTACAAAAGCTGAAAATTCTGGTCTTTTTAAAGGAGCTGGAGATGTATTTTTACCTTTTGGTTCAAGGGCAGCTAAGTTCTTTGGCTGCATTGGTCTTGACGAAAGCTTGGTTTTTCCTTTAGTAGAGTTTCTACTTGGAAATAACAATCCTCAAGATTTTTCAGTTAAACAAAGAAGTCTTAGTGAAGAGCCTTTAACTTTGATTGAGCGGGTTGTGATAAAAAAAATTGCAAAAATTGTCCTGCACGCTTTGCAAGAAGGATTTTCTTTTGTTTCGGATTCTCCTTTTATGATAGGTGAAATAGAACAAAATTTTTCAATGGATAAAGATTCTAAAGAGGGCGTAATTCTATATTTGCCACTTAAAATTGAATCAGATCTCTGCAAAGGCTCTTTAAGTGTTACCATAACATTTAATCAAAACAAATTTTCTAATTTAACTAGTCGAAGTTTAAGTAATTCAGAAAATTCTAAAAATGTGGCTGATTTGATTAAAAATTCTGCTTTCTCTCTTGAGGGAACGATTTATGATAAAAATTTCAAAAATTTGTCAGAATTGCTAAAACTTAAGGTTGGAGAAACTTTAATATTAGAACACAATATTAATAACGATATATTTCTAAGATGTGAGAATTTTACCATAGCTCAGGGAAAGGTGGGTGAGTTTCATAAAAATATTGCCATGAAAATAACTCAAATAAGTTCTTAGATATTTTTTCATGTACCTGTGTTATGTCCTTGCAACAGGACTAGTTATAAATAAATCTTAAGTTTTATGAATTTTGGAATTTTTGTTTTGCTTTTGCCGGTCTTTTGGCAATGCGCTTTTGCGGATAAAAGCTTTCAAGAGAAATCTTTGGTTTTGCAGGAACAACAGCAAAATACACTCAAGGAGGAATCTATAAATATAAAAAGCAACATTCCAAATATTGGAACCTCTTTCAGCGCTTCGGAAGTCAGAGTGCTTAGCCAATTATCTGAGAGAAGGAATAAAATTCTACAAGAATCAATAGCTCTAAAGAACAAAGAAATATCTTTGAGGGCAATTGAGCACAATATAGAGAGAAAAATTCGTGATTTAGAGCTATTGAGAGAGAAAGTTGAAAAAGCAAGTCTTGCTCTACAATCTAAAGATGACGAAAAAGTAAAAAGCCTTGTCAAAATCTATGAAAATATGAATCCAAGGAGAGCTGCGCAAATATTTGATGAAATAGAATTAGAAACCTTGATTCAAATAATTTGCTCTATGAAGGAAATCAAAGTTTCTGCAATTCTAGCTAATATGGAAATTTCCAAAGCTAAAGAGCTTTCGGTTGCTTTGACAAAACGCACTACCAAGAATAATTTTAATGTGTTGTATGAATAAACTTTTTTATTATTTGCTCAATTGTGCAGTTTTGGTTGTATCCTTACCTAATCTATCTCTTGGTATTGAACTACCTGGAAATATAGGGGTTGTGGACGTACAGACTGTTTGGAATAAATCAGCTGTAACTCAAGATCTCAACGGTAAGGTTTCTTTAATGGAAAAGGAACTTTCCGAAAAAATAAAAAAACTCGAACACAGTACTAAAAATGAGGAAAAAGAACTGTTTTTGAAAAAAAAATCCAATCCTAAAAAAAAGGAAGTGTTAAAACAGCTTGAAGATTTAAGAAAAAGAAATCTTGATTTTCAAAGAACTATTGGTGAGACTAAAACTCGCATGAGTCAAATTTGTTCAAGGACTCAGAGAAAAATCTACCTAATTATCTTGGAAATAGTTGAAGAAATTGCTAAAGAGAAAAAACTTTCTGTAGTATTGCCAGACAATGTTGTGATGTTTCATTCTGAAAGGATTAATATCACAGAAATAGTATTAGAAAGATTAGATAAGAGAATATCTTCAGTAGATATAAAAGATCTAGAAGAAGAAAAGTAGTTTTTTGGCGTAATTTGGGCTGATTATCAAAGTCCTAAAAATTTATATTTAAGGTATTACTATGCATTTTGTTCCGATCGTTATTGAGCAAACTGGTAAAGGAGAGAGAGCATACGATATTTATTCTAGGTTGTTAAAAGAAAGGATAGTGTTTGTGTGCGGTCCAATAGAAGACTATAGTGCAAACCTAGTGATCGCTCAGTTATTATTTCTTGAAGCAGAAAATCCGGATAAAGATGTTTTTCTTTACATCAATTCTCCTGGAGGAGTAGTAACATCCGGTCTTGCAATATACGACACGATGCAATACATAAAGCCTAATGTTGTAACCTTGTGCCTAGGTCAAGCTTGTTCTATGGGATCATTACTTCTTGCAGCTGGAGCAAAAAATAAAAGATATGCTCTGCGTAATGGCCGTATAATGATTCATCAACCTTCCGGAGGATATCATGGCCAAGCTACAGACATAGAAATTCACGCCAGGGAAACTCTTAAACTAAAATCTTTGTTAAACAATTTATACTCAAAACATACAAACAGAAACGTGAGAGAAATAGAAAAGAATCTGGAAAGGGACAACTTTATGTCTCCAGAACAGGCAATTGATTTTGGCTTGATAGATAGCATTATCGAACACGGATCTGATATTCATTCTAACGCAATGCCTACGGAGAAACGTGAAAAAAATAATAAATCATCCGGAAAGGAATAGTTTCCTGTTTTTGAACAAGCGCTGAGTTTGAATTGGGGAATTATTTTATTCAGCGTGAATTTGATGCTCATACCAAAAAAGGACTTTGACTCTTGTAATATCCTCTCTACAATCCTATTGCGGTGGTTGGGCAATGGCACTTATATTAGGTAGGTGAGGAAAGTCCGGGCTCCAGGAGAGGTGGTACTGGGTAACACCCAGCTAGATGTTTTTTCATCTAAGGGCTAGTGCAACAGAAATTATACCGCTGAGCATTTTTTAATGCTTAGTAAGGGTGAAATGGTGTGGTAAGAGCGCACCGGTATTTTGGCGACAAAATACGCAAGGTAAACCCTACCAGGAGCAAGATCGAATAAGCACGATTTTCCATTTTTTGGCCAAATTCTCCATTTGTATGTCGTGCGGGTAGATTGCTTGAGGTTTTCAGCAATGAAAATCCTAGACGAATCATTGTCACAACTGAGAAATTCTTAGTTGTACAGAACCCGGCTTATAGACCACCGCATTTCTTATTGATTAGATGAAAAAAACTGCAATTAACACCATTTTGGGCTCATTGATGTTTTTAAGCGTTGGAATTTGCCATCAGGGTTCTAAAAATTCCATTTGGAGTAGATCTACCAGGATTTTTAACAAATCATTGTTTATAACTGAGAGGTTTTTGATTACACAGAAAGTAGCTTATGTTCTGTTGCAATGCTGTATCTAACTCGCCAGAGAGAAAATTTGACTATTAAAAATAAAGAGTAGGAGTTTTGATACCCTCTAAGTAAGGCATTTGCGCTAGCATTACCAGAAGTTCGGTCCATATTTGTTAGTATCCATCGATGATAAGGAAATATTATCTCTGAAGTTTCTCCAACGCCTGGCAGACTTCCAGCACAGAATCTTGTTCCGTTTTTTCTTTGGAGAGGGTTTCTGTCAAGATTTGGCAAGTACTTTTTAGTATATCTTTTTGAACATCAGCACTCTTTCTTTTGTAAGACAGCTCTAAAGAGTTTTGCATTGAAGCAATTTTTGAGTCTTTAAGGAACTCGAGATCTGTCTTTTTCTTCAATATGGCGTTTTGAGCTGCTATTCTAGATTCTTTTAAAAGGGAAGATTTTTTATGCGGCAAGTCGCCAATATTTTTTATAGCTTCTTGCCTCAAGATTTCCAATTCCTGTTTTAAAGATTCGAGTTCTGAGAATTCTTTGCGAACTTTTATAATTTCGTTGTCAAAAAACATTAAGGCAGACTTTCGTACTTTTACGTACAAAAACAAGACAAAAAGTAAAAAAGCAAATCCTAACCAAATATCTACCATAGAAAATTAATGCTTTAATTGATTATCATTCGAAGATTTCCTTTGGGATATGAATGCCTCGGCTAGCACGCTGGCAATCTGGTCTTTGTTTTTTAACAGTGAATCAAATTTTTCGTGCATTTTTTTTTCTTCATTTGCGAGAGCTAAGTCGCAGCTTCTACCTATGTCTTTGAGAGTTTCTTCTGCTTCTTTGTTAAAATTCGTCATCATATCTCCTCTTATTTGCTTTATTTCGGTGTGAACAAGTTCGAGTTGATTTTTATACTGCTCTTCAAGACTTGCCAGTTCACTTCGCAAAAGCAACACCTCGTTTAACTTTGAGGAGGCCTCTTCTTTTCTTTGCAAGGTTATTTTATTTAATTTTGGAATTAGCCAAAACTGCGAAAGAAGAAAGAGAGCGCCAAAACATAATAAAAACCATACCACAGAGGAGGCATAATAGGTCGTATCCAATTGAGGCATTCTTCTAATACCTTAAGAAAAAATTATAAGCATGGCTATCACGAATGCAAAAAGCCCCATCGCTTCAATTAAGCCTGCTCCAATCAGCGCGTTTCTTTGTAAATTGTCAGCAGCGGAAGGGTTTCTTGCTAATCCAGAGAGCAACGAAGAAAATACCAAACCTACCCCTATAGCAGCTCCTGCCATGCCAAATGCCATTAGCCCAACTCCCAGATATTTATATGTGGATGCGTCCATAAAAGATCCTCTTTAAAATTAAAGTGATTAACAAAACTAATGCAAATTTATGACATCAGCTAGATACACACAAGATAAAATTGCAAAAATGTATGCTTGCAGTATAGCAACGAAAAATTCAAATCCAACCAATACAACTACTAAGCTAAAAGGTATAAATTTAAACAATAGGGACATCACTATTATTGCGCTGCCAATAACGTGTAACAGTATGTGTCCCGAAGTAATATTTGCTGCAAGACGTAGAGAAAGGCTTATTGGTTTTGCTAAAAACGAAAAAAGCTCAATCAACACCATAAGAGGGGCTAGCCAAATTGGACATCCACTTGGAAGAAACAGTCTAAAAAACCTAATACCGTGAGAAAATATTCCAAACAGTGTAATCACAAGAAATACAACGGCTGAAAGAGAGAAAGTTATGATAATTTGGCTCGTGGTTGCAAAACTTTTAGGAAGCATGCCGCAAAAATTTGAGGACAAAACAAATAAAAAGATCGTAAATATTAAAGGCACGAATTTTTTGCCTTTTTCTTCTCCAATCGTGCTTTCAACCATGTTTACTACCATCTTATGAATCATCTCCACAGATACTTGTAGTTTTGAGGGAACTAATTGAGCAGATCTTACAGAGTACCATAGGTACGTTATGCACAAAGATGTGGCAATCATCATGAATAGGCTAGCATTTGTAAAAGCCAGGTTAAGGCCAAAAGGACTAAGCTTTACAAGAGGAGCAATAAGAAATTGTTCAAGAGGATTATGACTCATATTCCAGCTTTATCTAGTATTTACTATTTTTTTGATACACTCAAGAGATGCAAGGACCAGGCATGCAGTAAGGCATAAATTACCTGACTCAAACCTTTTATCAAGCATATGTCCCAAAACCGTACCAACAATCATAACAGCAAACAAGTCTATCAGAGTCCTCCACAATACATTACTGGATTTCAGAATCAAGGGACCTTTTCTAGTTTGTTCTGGGCTGTAATACTTTTCAGAAATTTTTGCTATTTTTTCGTCAATACTTCTCATCTTTTCAACTTTAGGTTTCATCAAACTCTCGTTCTTTTTCAATCTAATAATTACAAAAAAAATTGTCAAATACTCAATACGTCAGCTGAGTTTGCTAAGGTATTTTTAAAAAACGCCCAGTAATACTTTCCGGACATTGTGCAATCATTTCCGGAGTACCAGATGCTACAACGTATCCTCCTTTGTCTCCTCCTTCTGGTCCTATATCTATTATGTACTCAGCTCTTTTAATAACGTCAATGTTATGTTCTATAACCACAACAGTATTTCCCAGGTCTACAAGCTCATACAAAATTGCAAGCAGCCTATTTATGTCTTCGTAATGCAGGCCAGTGGTAGGTTCGTCTAGTATGTACAAAGTTCTGCCGGTAGATCTTTTGGATAATTCTTTTGCAAGTTTGATTCTTTGGGCTTCTCCTCCAGAGAGTGTGGTAGAAGATTGACCAAGTTTTAAATACCCAAGGCCCACCTTGTTGAGCACGTTAATTTTTTCCCATATTGCAAAAGTGTTTTCAAAGAATTTAAGACTATCTTCTACCGTCATATCCAAAATTTCGCTAATGGATTTTCCTTTGTATTTGATAGATAAAGTTTCTTTATTATACCGTGCTCCAAAGCATACATCGCATTTTACGTATACGTCTTGCAAAAAATGCATCTCAATTTTAATTAGACCATCTCCTTTACAAGCCTCACATCGACCACCTTTTACATTGAAGGAAAATCTGCCAACTTTATATCCTCTAACTTTTGATTCAGACATCATTGAAAAGAAATCTCTTACAAGAGAGAAGATTCCTACATAAGTTGCAGGATTAGATCTTGGAGTTTTTCCTATCGGAGATTGATCGATTTCTACGACTTTATTAAAAAAATGTACTCCAGTAAGGGTATCAAATTCTCCGGCTCTGATTTTGTTATCACTATCGATCGCTTTTTGTACTGCTGGGTATAATGTCTCCAGAATAAGGGTTGATTTGCCGCTTCCAGAAACTCCTGTAACGACACTAAAGGATCCAACTGGTATTTTTATGTCTACATTTTTCAAATTATGAGATCTTGCTCCCTTTAGCTCTAGGAATTTTGGTTCTGGGGAAGTAGTTTTTTTATCTCTAGTAATTAGAGATTTTGCACCACTTAAATATTGTCCCGTAATACTGTTTTTATTTGAGATTATTTCTTCAACTGTTCCATAGGCTACAACTTTACCTCCATGAATACCGGCTCCGGGTCCGAAATCTATCAGGTAATCAGAGGCAAACATAGTTTCTGAATCATGTTCCACCACTATCACGGTATTGCCTAAATCTCTTAAATGAATGAGAGTTTGTATTAGCTTTTGATTATCTCTTTGATGCAATCCGATAGAAGGTTCGTCCAGTACGTACAAAACTCCACTTAATCCCGAGCCTATCTGGGATGCCAATCTGATTCTTTGACTTTCTCCTCCAGAAAGTGTTGAAGTTGTTCTGGATAAGGTCAAATATCCTAGTCCTACACTGTTTAAAAATCCCAATCGAGTGCTTATCTCCTTTAACAATTGTTTTGCTACCGTGTTTTCTTTTTCTGTTAAGTGATTATGTAAGTTTTCAATCCATTTTGCCATGGATTCAATGTCCATATTTAACACTTGCCCTATGTTAAGTTCGGCAATGCGTACGCATAGAGCCTCCCATCTTAACCGATAGCCGTTACATTCTGAACATGTTTGTTTTTCCTGATATTTGTAAAATAAGTCTTCCGAAAAAGTACTGGAAGAATTTTTGCTCATTTCAACAAGATATGGAATTATACCTTCAAAAGCTTTGCGAGTTTTATCTGAACGATTATTAGTATTGCCTAAAAATTCAATTTCCTCTTCAGAGCCATGAAACATAACGTCTAAAGCTTTTTGAGACATCATGTTAAGAGGAGTGTCTAGGGTATAGCCAAAATGCTTTACGACCGAGCCTAAAACCTGAATAACAAATTGAGGTTGTTGGTAGGCAAAACATTTAATTGCTCCATCTTTTATGCTTAAGGAATGATCCGGAGCTATTAGATCAGGTGCAAAGAACATTATATGACCAAGGCCTTGACAAACTTGGCAAGCCCCAAAGGGACTATTAAAAGAGAATAATCTTGGCTCTAAAGAGGGCACCTGAAAGCCCGATACAGGGCAGGAATAGCGCTCTGAAAAAAGCATGTTTTTACTCTGAAGTGCCTTTGCTTTTTCTTGATTAAAACCTTCTGGCAGAGAGTTCACTTTCACTTCTACTATACCATTTCCGATTTGTAGAGCAGTTTCAAAAGCTTGGGCTAGTCTACTTTTTGATTCAGAGTCCATCAGTATCTTATCTATTACGATTGAGATGTTATGAACTTTGGTTTTTTCTATTAATGGAATGCTTTCGTGTAAGTCAAACTCAGCTTCGTCGATTATCGCTGTGTCAAATCCTTGCTTTTTCTGCCATTCTAACTCTTTTTTAAACTCTCCTTTTTTCCCTTTTGCAATGGGAGCGAGTACGTATATTTTAGATCCATTGGGTAGGTTAAATGTAGTGTTGACCATCTCTTCTACAGTTTGGCTTTTTATAGGCAAATTGGTTGCGGGAGAAAAGGGAACCCCCACTCTGGCAAACAAAAGTCTCAAGTAGTCGTTAATTTCAGTAACTGTTCCAACTGTGGATCTTGGGTTTTTGGAAGTAGTTTTTTGGTCGATTGCAATTGCAGGAGAAAGACCACTTATCGAGGTAACGTCAGGTTTATTTTGAAGCTGAAGAAATTGTCTCGCGTAAGCAGAAAGGCTTTCTACGTATCGTCTTTGTCCTTCCGCGTATATTGTGTCAAAAGCAAGAGAAGATTTTCCAGAACCACTAAGACCAGTAATTACTACCAATTTGTTACAAGGAATATCTACATCTACATTTTTTAAATTATGCTCGTTTGCTCCTCTAACTTTTATCCAATTTTCAAAATGTGACGAATTACTACTCATTTTCTTTATTTTTCTAGATTTTTTAGAGCATGTTTTTATTGTAATTTTTGCAAACCTAAATCAACATGCGTTATGTCTGTTTTTTTGTTGCTTAAGAAAAAACTCGTTGGATTCTAGGACACGCTTTATGTGGGCTTCGTTGAAGCTCTAGTTTATCGTGTTAAGTCTTGTAAGTATAGTGGAAACACTTTTGATGAGTAACAAAAGTATTAAAAATTAAGTTATCACTGATCGTATGGCTTTAGGGATTAATAAGGTAACGCTTCTTGGAAACGTTGGGCATGAGCCCGAAATTCGCTCGACTCAAGATGGAAGGGAATTTGCCACCTTTTGGTTTGCAACAACAGAAACTTGGCGCGATAAATCGACAGGAGATAAGAAAGAAAACACCGAGTGGCACAGAATTGTAGCATTTAGTGAAGGGTTAGTGGACATTGTACGTAATTATGTCAAAAAAGGAACCAAACTTTACCTGGAGGGATCTTTAAGAACTCGCAAATTTCCCGACGCAGCAACTGGACAAGATAGAAGTAGCACCGAGGTAATTCTGCAAGGTCACGGAGTATTAATCTTACTTGATAACAAACGTACCAATAAATCTGAAGGCGACTTTTCTAATCAGTCATCAAAAAATGAAAGAACTTCTAGTGATTCTGTAGACTCTGAACTTGATGATTCTGTACCTTTTTGATTTCTTCTAAGTTTGAATTTTAAGCTCTTCTCTCTGAAATTCTTTTCTGAAGCCTGGAATTTCGCCTCTCGTTTGAGAGGATTTTTAAACAGAATGTTCTTTAGGTGCGATTTTAAAATTGATGCCAAGTATTTGCGCTAACTCCCCACTTAACAGTTCATAGAGTTCTTTTCCGGCAGCATTTCGCCAAACCTTATTTTCACAAAAGAAATGACTTGGGCCGCTAATTGGAGAAGAGAGCCAAACTTGACCAATAGAAGTTCTTGCGTTTAAAAGATAGGTTTGCTCCTTGTACATTATTTGCAAAGTGTCGTTTCCCAGCCTTTCTACATCCATTTGGCAATTAGTATCGTTTTCCAATATTTGAGCTTCCAAACAATCAAGAATTAGAATTGTGTTGTTAACTATATGGCTCATTGAGTAATGTTTAGTGTGAAAATTAGCACTGATATTATCTCAATCTGACATATTTTCATTAAAGTTAAAGGTTTGTAATTGTTCAAATTCACAAGGACTAAGATTAAATATCTGAGGAAGTTTAACGTTTGCTCCGAAAGTACCATGGGTTTTAAGCAAAAGGGAAACTTTTACGTTACCTTTTTCTCCATTTTTATTTTTTAACAAATTAACACAGGAGACAAAATCATTGTCGTTTTCAATAAAAACTCTTATCTCATAAGGATTGTTTTGCATAAAGTCTTGTAATAGCTGTACGGATTCTATAGTAAATCTTAGATTACGTCCCTGCTTTAAAAGAGAACATTCTAAAACTACTTCAGATTTTGGCATAAGAGATACGTTGCTTTCCTCCATAATTTGTTCATTGAATACACTTGCTTCAAAATTTCCGTAGTGATCTGAAAAAACAAAACTCATAAACATGCCTCTTACAGAAGTTCTAACGTCTTTTTTTTGTATAACTCCTGCGATTTTAACTACATAAGATCCATCGCTTAAATTCATGACTGAGCGAGTATTTTGTAGGTCATGTTGATCAAAAAAGTCTTGCATCATGTTTAGAGGATGACCCGTAAGAAACAGACCCGTCGAATCAAATTCCTTGTATAAAGTCTCTTTTTGACTCCACTGATCTTTTTCTTCTAATGTAATTTGAGTGTCTTCTGGGGTAAATAAACTTATTTGATCGCTGCTGTTTTCTTGCGCAACAAGCGATCCATAAGAAATTAATTTTTCTACATTAAAAAATAGCTGAGCCCGATTTGGATAAATAGAGTCAAAACATCCAGCAACTATGAGCCCCTCTAAAACTTTTTTGTTAATTAATATACCCGCCGTCCTTTTTATAAAGTCAAAAATGTTTACAAATATTCCTCCATTCTCTCTAATGGACACTATTTCTTTTGCAATTGTTACGCTGACGTTTTTTATTGCTCCTAATCCAAATAACATTGTTGAAGAATTTTCCACGCTAAACACAGCAGAGCTTTGGTTTATGCAAGGATTTTTGAGTGTGATTCCAAAGTCTTTGCTTTCCATAACCAAAGCATTTATCTTGTGCAAGTCCTGTAATTCTAGATTTAAAAACGCAACAAAAAACTCGATAGTATAGTGAGCTTTTAAATAGGCTGTACGATAAGAAATTATAGAGTATGCAGCGGCATGAGATTTGTTAAATCCATATCCTGCAAACTTGGCAACTAAATGAAATATGTCTGAAGCTACAGACTCGGAAATTCCATTATCCTCAGCTCCAAGAATAAATATTTCCTCTTGCTTGCGCATTTCAGATGCAATCTTTTTGCCCATTGCTCTGCGCAGTAAGTCTGCTTGAGCAAGACTATATCCAGCAAGCGTTTTTGCTATTTCTATGACTTGTTCTTGATAAATGATTACTCCGTAAGTAGAAGATAAAATAGGCTCTAAAAAAGGATGCAGGTACTGAGGTTTTTTATGGCCAAACTTACATGCTATGTAGGTTGGAATATTTTCCATAGGGCCTGGTCTGTAAAGGGATGTTAAGGCCATTAAGTCTTCTATGCTGTCGGGCAGTATGCGTTGTAAATTTTCTCTCATTCCTACGCTTTCAAACTGAAATACACCATGAACTTTTCCGCTGCAGAATAATTCGTAAGTTTTTTTATCTGTGAGAGGAAGATTCTCTATGTCTATTTGTTTGCCGCTGTTATTAATTAAATCGCAGCATTCAGAGATCATTGTAAGAGTCTGCAGGCCAAGAAAATCAAATTTTACCAAGCCTGCCAGCTCTGCGTACTTCATTGAATATTGCACAACCATGATGTTGTCATGAGTTGGTTTATAAAGAGGTACGACTTTTACAAGATCTTGCCTTGAAATTACTACACCCGCCGCATGTACAGACACGTGCCTAGGCAGACCTTCCAAAATTAAGGCCGTATTTAGAGTTTTAGAAATTAAGTCCTTTACTTCTTCTGCGTCTTCATATTCTCCAATTGGAATTTCTTGTATTTGTTGACCATCTTTTAAGGCTTTAAGTTGATGCACCTGTTCTATAGCTTCAGCTATAGTTGTAGGTTTTATTGCATTAAAAGGAATAAAATTTGTAATTGTATTTGCTATGTCAAACCTGAGTCCCAAAACTCTACCAACGTCCTTGATCGCAGCTTTTGCCTGTAAACTACCAAAAGTAATAATATGGGCTACTCTATTATTTCCATACCTGTTTCTGACGTATTCGATTACTTTTTCTCTTCTTAATTGACAAAAATCAATATCAAAATCGGGCATTGAAATTCTGTCAGGATTTAAAAATCTTTCAAAAATTAAGCCAAAGAAAATTGGATCTAAATCTGTGATTAATAGGCTCCATGCAACAATTGATCCCGCTCCAGATCCTCTTCCTGGCCCTACTGCAATATCATTTTCGCGACTCCATTGTACAAAATCGGACACTATCAAAAAGTATCCCTCAAAATTCATTTTACAGATAAGATCCAATTCGTAGTTAAGTCTTGCGTAATATTCGTCCTCAATTCTCTTTTTCTCGCTTTTTATCGTTTGTTCAACAAGAAATTTTTTCTCTAGGCGTTTTTGTAACCCTTCTTTTGCCTTTAGTCTAAGGGACTCTTCTTCAGATCCTGTTTCTACCGCTGCTGGCCACATTGGTGCATGAGTTTTTGCAATAGCGCTACATCTTTTTGCAATAAGGACTGAATTTTCAAGGGCGCAAGGTAGATCAGAAAACAAATCACTCATCTCTTTAGAAGATTTAAAGTAACATTCTGGACTTACTCTGTGTCTTTCTGAATCGTTTTTGTGTGAAGAATTAGCAATACAAAGAAAAGTATCGTGAGTGTCTTGCATTTTTTTGTCGTGAAACAAAACATTGTTTGTTGCAACAATAGGAATACCCATTTCTAAAGCAATTCTTAAGTAAGTCCTTTCAATGTTTTGTTCTTTTTTAAGCCTGTGACGAGTTATCTCGTAGTAAAAATTGTTTCCAAATATTTCTAAAAATCTTTTTGTATAAAATTTTGCATGTTCTTGTTCGCCTTGTAGAAGTAATTTTCCAATTATACCTTGGGTATAACCGGAGAGAACTATAAGTCCAGATTTATGACTTGTTATCTCTTCCAAAGTAAGGCACTCCCTTAGAACTTCATCCTCTTTCGTATGTATAAGACTCGCAAGATACAAAAGATTGCTATATCCTCCATTGTTTTTTGCAATAAAAGTGCATTCTCCAAAATTTAAGTTTTTATGTTCATCTAGATACTGAATCTTCAAGGTACATCCATGAATGGGCTGTATTCCCTCCTCACTTGCCTTGATTGCAAACTCTAAGGCTCCAAACAAGTTACCTCTATCTGCAAGGCAGATGGCAGGCATGTGCATACTTTTTGCTATAGATACTAGCTCTTCTACTCTTATCATTCCTTCTAGTAAGGAGTAGCTACTTTGAGCTCTTAAGTGAATAAATTCAGTCATTTAACAGATTTTTTGACAATAAAGACATTCATCATATTTTATTCATAAAAAGCTGAATTAGTAAAAAAGCAAAATTATCTACTTTTAAAAAACAAATTACAAATAGGTCAAGTAAGTGTAAAAGGGCTTTTAGGCTGCTAGAAACAGGCTCCTTGACCATAGTAAAATACCAGAATAGAATCCAGACTTGCGGGTGTAAAAGTTTAGGGCTAATTGTAATAGTTATGAGCACCGGGCTTTCAAGTTAACACATTAATTCTATCTATGTATTACACTATCAGACATAATCAAATACATGTACACGCTAGAAGAATTAAGAGAAGGGCTCAAAGATTTGTCTGGAACGTTAGGGTGATAGCTTTTTATTGCATCTCTCTTCTTCTCAACGTCACTCTTTTTCTATCTTGCCTTGTAGCTACTATTTTTAGAAGCAGCTACAACGTAAAATATTTCATGTGTGTCTGTTTTTCACACGCATTTATTTTTTTCGCAAAATGCATATGCGGACTTAACTACGCCGTTGAGGGTCTAGAAAAGCTACCAAGCACTACATCAGTTTTGCTTTCTAATCATCAATCCTGGTGGGAAAACATTTTTGTGCAAATTATAATACCTAGGCACTCCTGGGTGGTAAAAAAGGAGCTTTTTAATTTGCCCCTCTTTGGCTGGTGCTTAAAAATGATGGATCCTGTAGCAGTTGATCGTCAGCATAAAACTTCTGTCAAAGACATATTAACCAAAGGAATCAAAAAACTTAATTCGGGACTATGGCTTATTATATTTCCAGAGGCGGGAAGATTAAGACCGAATCAACCTACTAGGCTGAAACCTAGTGCAATTAAACTTGCAATGATAGCAAAGGTTCCAATGGTAATTATGGTGCATAATGCAGGACTTTGCTGGCCAAAATCTATTTGGATTAAGAGGCCAGGAACAATTAAAGTAAAAATTGTTGAAGTAATATATCCAGAACAATTTGCTTCCCTAGATGTTCGAACTGTAACTGATCAAGTACAAGAAATTATGGGGCGCGAAAAAAACCTTTTGTGCAAGTAGCGCTTGTTTTCTAAACTCATGAAAAAAATCTGGTCTTCAAAAGATTTAAGCTGTGCTCTTGAAATAGACACTTTGGTGGAAGGAAACTCTATTAGGATAAACAGCTCTGACATTGCAGCAGGAGACATTTTCATTACGTTGCCTTCTCTGGACGGTCAAAACAGGGCCTTTCAATATATAAACCATGCTTTTGAAATGGGAGCCTTTGGATGCATCACAAAAAGATGCAAAGATACAGAAAATTATCCCCAAGACAAGATGATATATGTAGAAGACGTGAGCCAAAGTTTGGAAAAATTAGCGTTCTATAAAAGACAAAAAAGTACTGCAACTTTTCTTGCACTGACTGGTACGTGCGGAAAAACCACAGTTAAAAATATGATTTATCAGCTTGTCTCTCCAAGCAAAGATACTTTTTCTGGATACGGAAATTTCAATAATAGCTTAGGAGTCAAGATTTGTCTGGCATCAATGCAAACAGAGGCAGAATGTGCCATTTTTGAGCTTGGAATGAGTGCAAAAAATGAAATTCGCGAACTTACGTCTATGGTAAGACAGGATATAGCCCTTATTACCAACATTGGTATAGGACATTTAGAAAACTTTAGTGGAGTAGACGAAATTGCATCTGCAAAGGCTGAAATTTTTGAAAATATGAACACGGGAGGAGTTGCTGTGCTTCCTCAACATTGTAAATATTTTCCCTACCTTACAAATGTAGCTTTAGAGAAAAAGCTTAAGATATATAGCTATGGTTTTTTAGAAGATTGTCACGCTCAAATCTCGTCAACGTTAGAGGATGAAAATGGCACAACATTACAAATCAAAATCTTTGGCCAAGGCTTTACGCTAAAATTTCCTATTCATGGGGAACATCAGGCTCGCAACATTACGGCTGCATTGCTATGTGCAAAATTGCTTGGTGCAGACATGCAAAAAAGTCTGCATGCTGCTGAAACAATTCAATTACCAAAACAGAGGGGGCAAAAATTCAATCTTAAAATCGGAACATTAAACGTCACATTAATAGACAAGTCGTATAACGCTAATCCTGTATCGGTTAGAGGTACGCTTGCTGAGACGTCGCAAATTACAAATCGCAAAGTATTGATTCTAGGAGACATGCTTTGCCTTGGAAAAGACTCTGTGAATCTGCACACAGACTTAAAACAAAGTATTATCGATGCAAAAATAAGCAAAATCATCACAATCGGAGAATATTCCAAGCATCTTTATGACATTTTGCCTTTAGAAATGAGGCTTTACCATTCTTCTACAGTTGACATTGCCGCTCTAAAAATCGTTGAGCACCTCAAAGATCAGGACGTAATAGTGGTTCAAGGTTCCTTGAGGATGAGAATGAAAAGAATAGTTGAATATCTTTTATCTTGCTCAAAGACAGAGAAAATAAGCGTTTAAAATTAATTTTATGTACATCTGGGACGCAAATAAGATCTGGATTTTCGTTTTATTTCTAAGCTTTGCTCTATGCACAGTGTTTACTCCAATCTTCATAAGATATGCCCTAAAACACAAAATTGATAACAGTGTAAAGCTTTATTTACCAAGTAATCATCAAAAAAAAATCTCTACTCCCAATATGGGAGGAATTGTAATAGTAACGTCTATAGCTATATCCACGTCTTTATTTTGTAGTTTTTCTGGAATCAAATATTGGGCAACCCTAGTTACTTTAATGGGCTTTGCCTTTGTTGGTCTTTATGATGACCTATCTAAGATGTACAGCAAGGAAAGGAAAGGAATACCCGAAAAGCAAAAATTTATTCTTCAATTTTTGACTGCGATTGTTGCCTGTTTTGTCCTAAGATATTTTTCTGCTCAATATAGCACTATCTGTCATTTGCCATTTACCTCATACGTTTTAGATTTGGGCTACTTTTATGATTTTTTCTGCGTTCTTGTTATATGCTCAGCTTCAAATGCAGTAAATATTACTGACGGTCTTGACGGTCTTGCTATAGTACCCGTTTGTGTGTCTGCAGGAGCGCTGCTTTACATTTTAATTTCCGGAGCAGAAGCATCTTTTTCTTTATCTCTTGTTTGCGCTGCAATCATCGGAAGTGGATTAGGTTTTTTGATATACAATAGACATCCAGCAAAAATCTTTATGGGAGATACCGGAAGTTTGTCCTTAGGCGCCACTTTAGGCATGATAAGCGTTATTACAAAAAATCAGTTTTTTCTGGCAATTATAGGTGGAGTATTCGTAATAGAGACGCTCTCTGTAATCATGCAAATTCTATACCATAAAATTTACCCAGCAAAAAAACTCTTTAGAATGGCGCCAATACATCATCATTTTGAACGACTCGGAATGTCTGAAACTAAAATAGTAAAAGGCTTTTGGATAGCATCTTTGCTCTTTGCAGCTTTAGGGTTATCTGGTAGGCTGCTTACTATTCAGTAATAATAAGGTTTTTATGTCCTCACTAGATTATTTCATTAAGTTTCCCTTTTTTGATCTAGGAGATTTTCTTTTAAGAGAATTAAAAGAGACCGACGCTTTGCACTATCTTATGTATATGGGACATCCCGAAGTATCAAAAAATGTACCAGAATACCTGGTTCCAAAGTCCTTAGAACATGCGCATCTGGAATTACGATACTGGAGAGATCTTTTTTCTAGCAGAAAGGGTTTTTTCTGGGGCATTGCTAGAAAAAACAATAATAAGTTAATAGGAACAATTGGATTCAATTTCATAAATTTTTTCAATAAAAAAGGAGAAATTAACTATGATCTTAGTCCAGATTACTGGGGAAAGGGAATAATGAGCATGGCTCTTGCTCAAGTAATGGACTTTAGCAATTCTATAGGCCTTGTAAGGGTTCAAGCAACAGTGTTGGAAGACAATGCAAGATCTATCAAGCTTTTAGAATCTAATGGATTTGTAAAAGAAGGATTGTTACAGAATTATGAATATGTAGGAGGAAACTACCTTAATTCATACATGTATGCAAAAGTCTTCGGCGGAAAAGAAGTTACTGAAAAATAATTAGCAATATTTATTATAAGAGCAAAGAGGGCCTATTGTTTGGTGGCCCTCCTATCGTTAAATATGTGCCTTAAATTAGAATGCTCATTCTCTTCTTTATTGGTTAAGTTTGCATACAAAGAGAGATATTCCTTTAGCTGAATTTCTTTGAGATGTTCGTATCTTCTTCCTTCGCTCAGATGTTCTTTTATTTTATTTACTAATAATAATTCCTGACTTTCTAGATCCTTTTTCTCCTTAGAATATTGAGCTATTTTTGCCTTAGCCTTTTCTATATATTTGTATAGATCCAGGCTTGGCCTAGGTTCTTGTTTTTGTATTTCTTGTTGCAGATCTTCTTTCAATTGCGATATCAATTTTTCTAAAGAAACAATTACATCAGTAAGTTTTTTATGATCGCAAAGAAGTTCGATTTCTTGGCATTTGTTAACCTTTAGCAATATATCTGAAACTTTAGTCATTTTGTTTGATTTCTAAAATTTGGGCTAGTTCGCTATAGCTTGAAGCCGTACTTCCTTCGTTTGAAGGTTGGCGCAGAAACGATTCTATCTTGTCAAAGTATTTTATGGCCAAATCAATCTCAGAGTCGCTACCTTTTTTGTAAACTCCAAGACGGATCATTTCTTCTATGTTTTTATAAGTTGAGAGTATTCTTCTTGCATAGTCTACTAGATGTTCTTCCCATTTAGTGTAACAAGCGGGAGCAGACCTTGAGATACTTCTAAGGACGTCTACAGCTGGAAATCTGCCACGCTCTGCTATGTTTCTGCTAAGGACTACGTGTCCATCTAATATAGCCTTTAGAGCGTCGCTTATAGGCTCTTGGTGATCATCTCCTTCAACTAAAACAGTAAAGAGTCCCGTAATACTAGATTTTTTATCTCCAGGTCCAGCTCTTTCTAAGAGCTTTGGCAATTCGCTAAAAACAGAAGCGGTATAGCCTTTATTAACAGGAAATTCTCCTGTCAATAACCCAATTTCTCTCTGAGCCATAGCAAAGCGAGTAATAGAATCTATTATGCATAGCACTTCTAGCCCTTGATCCCTAAAGTATTCGGATATGGCCATGGTAAGATATGCGGCCCTTTTTTTCATGGCCGGAGATTCATCTCCAGTCGAGCTCACAATAATGGCGTTCGCTAGATTTTCTCGCAGGTATTCGTCTATAAACTCTTTTGCTTCTCTGCTTCTTTCTCCGATAAGGCCAATTACCTTAACATCAACTTTTGCGTATTTAGTAAGCATTGATACGAGAGTAGATTTTCCTATTCCGCTACCGGAAAAAATTCCAAGCCTTTGACCAAAACAACATGGCGTAAAAATATCTATAACCCTGGCTCCCAAATTAATCTTAGGGCCTATTTTGTTACGTTTGTGAAAAGGCAAAGGTTCCGATTTGAGAGGATATGCTTTAAGACCAAAAGCTAATGGCCCTAAGTCGTCAATTGGTTCGGCAAGAGCGTTGATTACTCTACCTTGCCAACTCAAATCTGGATGAACAAAAGATTGTAAGCCTTGGACCCTAACCAAATCTCCTATTTTTATCCCTTTAGAATCTTTAAAGGGAATTAGTTGGATTATGTCATTTTGTATTGAAACAACTTCACAAAGGATCTTTAATCTTTTTGTTAAAAAATCATTATCACTAATCACGCAGCAGATGTCTCCTATGCTAACAATACTGCCGATTCCGGCGCATTCTATTATAGATTCATGTATGCCTACTATGGTTCCTAAAACCCTTATTGAATCAACTCTTTTGATGCTATTTTTAAGAATAGAAAATCGCGTTAATAACTCTTTATTCATCGACAAATTATTCTCTATTTCTTAACAAAGTATGTAAACTCAGGTTGAGATCATTAACTTTTAAGTTAATATTCTTATGTAGAATAACTCAAAGGTTTGACATAAAAAATGAGCACTAACAAAAGCAAGCTATTTTATTCATTATTTACTCTTGTTCTAATTCTTAGTGCATTCTACTTGGTAGAGAAATTTACTCCAGTAAAATGTATGGATTTGATGATTAGATATGGAGAAAGGGAATTCATACTTCGAACTACAGCTGTAATAATAGCAAGATCTTTGCTGGGAGTGTGTATTTTTGTCCTGTCAATTTTGCTATTTCTTGTAAAACGTGCATTTTTTGCTAGTCCTACAAAATTGGGAGACTTAATCAAATCTTCCGAATTGATGTTGTTACAAAACTGGAAAAAAGCACAAAAATATGAAGCAGTGATGAGAAATATGCTAGAGAAGGACTTGGAAAATTATCGTAACTTTTTAGAACATCAGTTTCGAAAATCTCCAAGTCTTAGTTTGTGTATTTCCTTAAAGAATTTTTCTTCTCTAAATAAGGAAGCGCTTTATCTTTATTTGACCAAATTAGCTCAACCAGAGCAACACATAGGTGTCTTTTTATCAATTTGTGAACATTTAGGTCTCTCACACGAAGCTAGCAGGCTAAAGAATAAATTGCAAAAACAAGTAATTTAAAGATAAGGTGAATGAAAAAATCCTGAAAAACTACTTATCAGTCTCAAAGTGTAGATAGAATTCAGGATAAGACTTAAAATGAAAACCCACATGATTCTAGATTTAAGCTGTTAATTTAATTAGTATTTTAATAATGCAAAAAGAAAATAACGCAAGATTCGTTTCTTTTGAAGGGGGAGAGGGAAGTGGAAAAACTACTCAGAGCTCGCTTCTGCACGAACATTTGGTAAAAAAATCAATTAAGGCAATTTTGACCAGAGAGCCAGGAGGTTCAGATCTTGGAGAAGAATTACGTATTTTATTGAAAAAACAGCATAATCCAAAGGCAGAGCTATTATTATTGCTAGCTAGTAGACATGATCACGTGCAAAATCTTATTTTACCAGGCCTTGCATCTGGAAATTGGGTGATTTGCGATAGATTTATTGACTCTACAATGTGTTATCAAGGTTTACTAAAAGAACTTGGAATAGATTATATTAAAAACCTACACGCCCAAATTATAGGAGAAGTTTGGCCTAACTTTACATTCCTTATGGATCTACCCACTAAATACATAAAAGACAGAATCAACACTAGAGAAAATCTAACTCATTATGACACTATGCCTGTTGAGCAACATGAAAAGGTAAGAAATGGTTTTTTGGAAATAGCAAAATCTTTTCCAAATAGAATTGTTGTGCTTGATGCCACTAAAGATCCAAAAATTATACACGAAGAAATTGTAAAATTGCTTGGAGTTTTATAAATTAGTTTATCTAATTTATAAAACATCTATAATTCGCTCTCAAAAGGATTTGCTTTTTTAAAGATTTGATTAAAAAACCACGTTCTCTGTAAGTTGTAATTTTCCTGATCCGGGAATTTACTAAAGCTGACACACAAAATTGTGCCTTTAGGGCGCAAACAGCCTGAGTTTTAATTCGACTTAGACTTGAGTAAAAATCTCCACTAGTTGAGATGTAATTTCGGTATGCAGAAGCATTCCCTTATTTGTAAGGGCAATTTTATCATTTGATCTCAACAAAAATTCATTCTCAACCAAGAATTGAAATTTTTGTTTACTAAAACAAAAATTTAAGTTTTTTTGAGCAATATTTTCTAGTTTCTGAAGACACACTCCCCAGGGCACTCTAAGACCCATAAATAGCATCTCAGTGACAGCTTCATGTTTTGTTAATTTATTTTCAATAAAGATGCCATTGAGTTTTTCATTTACTTGTTGCATCCAAATTTGAGGAGATTTATGCGTTTCAATAGCAATCACTTGGTCTTTGGACATGATTCTGCTGTGTGCGCCAGGCCCAATACCGATATAACTGTCATAATTCCAATAATTAATGTTGTGCTTGCATCGAAAAGAATTTTTTAGTGCATAATTTGAAATTTCGTATCTTTCATATCCAGATCTTGAAAGCCTAAAATTTGTATACTCATAAAGTTCTAAAGAACGGTCGGAAGAAATAAGAGGCAATTTACCCAATTTCACCAAAGTATGAAATTTCGTTTCCTCTTCTATCGTTAATTGGTAAAGAGACAAGTGACTAAGATCAAAGTCCAAAACTTTCTCTAACTCAACGCTCCAAGTTTGAACATCTTGTCCATGACAAGCATAAATTAGGTCACATGAGACATTATGAAAACAGTTTTTAGCTATTTCAATGGCACGAATTGCTTCGATTGAGCTGTGCTCTCTACCTAAAAATTTTAGTGTTTTGTCGTTAAGAGATTGCACTCCTATCGATATTCTGTTAATTCCACAACGAGCAAACAGGTGGAATTTTTCAGATTCAACCGAATTTGGATTAGCTTCTAAAGAGATCTCGGTGTTTAAGTCCACAATTCCGATGTCTGCAATTTTATTTATTACAGAATGAACAAGATCTGGCGACATTAAAGACGGAGTGCCGCCGCCAAAAAAAATGGATCTTATTATTTTTCCTTTAATTTGTGAACTAAAATGATCTAGTTCTCTTGTATAAGCATTTTTCCATATTTCGTAGTCAAAGGTCTTTGATACGTGAGAATTAAAGTCGCAGTAAGGACATTTACTAAGGCAAAAAGGCCAATGGACGTATATAGATATCATGAAATATGGAAGGAGACGCAGGAAAGCTCAAAGAATATTTTTGGGTCAAGACTCAAAAGCAAGTTGATCTTGGGTCTTAGCAATATGACAGCACGCCTCAATGGAACTGATTAATATCAAAATTTAATCAAGCGATTGCACTTTTTTTAGGTTTTTTGCCTTTTTGCTGTACTACAGCCAGCGTTGCTTGATCTTGGCTGGACATCTGCTTATCTACTGTGAATTTTGAACCTTCTTTTGCTTCATTAATGTGAAACATGGTGTCCAGTAAAGTGCTCTCGATTATGCTTCTAAGCCCCCTTGCTCCGGTTTTTTTCTCTAATGCACGCTGGGCTATAAGGTCAAGGGCAGACTGAGTGAACTCAAGTTTAACCTTATCTAGCTCAAATATAGTTTGATATTGCTTGACCAAAGAGTTTTTTGGTTCGTAAAGAATTCTTACAAGCTCTTGTTGATCAAGGTTTTGTAGATTGGCAACAACTGGTAGTCTACCAACAAATTCAGGAATTAGCCCAAATTTAATTAAATCTTCTGAGTCAAGCTGCTTCATCAATTGATTGCTTTTTGTATAGTCCATTCTACTTTTTATGTTTGCTCCAAATCCAATTGAATTTTTAGCAGTCCTTTGTTCGATTATCTTTTCAAGACCTACAAAGGCACCTCCGCATATAAACATTATGTTAGTCGTATCAACTTGAACGAACTCTTGCTGAGGATGTTTTCTGCCTCCTTGAGGGGGAACGGAAGCAATTGTTCCTTCCATAATTTTCAATAGTGCTTGCTGCACGCCTTCTCCGGAAACATCTCTTGTTATGGAAGGGTTGTCTGCCTTAGAAGTCGCAATTTTATCTATTTCATCAATGTACACAATTCCACTTTGAGCTCTTGCAATATCATGATCTGCAGCCTGTAAGAGGTACGATATCACGTGCTCAACGTCCTCTCCGACGTATCCCGCCTCAGTAAGTGAGGTAGCATCGGCAATTGCAAAAGGAACATTAAGAATTTTAGCTAAAGTGCGAGCTAGAAGGGTTTTTCCAGATCCGGTAGGACCTATAAGCAGGATGTTTGACTTACCTATTTCTATTTCTCCACCACTGTCTAGATAAGTAATTCTTTTATAGTGATTATACAATGCAACCGAAAGTACTCTTTTTGCTTCTTCTTGACCTATGATGTATTCGTTTAGCTTTTGATAGACAACCTGAGGATATGGAATTTCTCCAATCTCATCGTCTCTTTTACTAGAACCTTCTTCTCTTAAAAGTTCAAAACAAAGATCCACACATTCACTGCAAATGAATACAGAGTCTCCTCCAGCTATCAAGCGCTTTACCTGGTTTTGCTTTTTTAAGCAAAATGAACACTGAGCAGTTTCGTTTTCTATAAAATCTGTCATTTCACACTACTCATATTCAGGTTAAAATATACGAACAGCCTACATTCTCTTATACAGACAAACAAGCTAACAGTACAAGGCCCTGTGTAAATCCGTCTGAAGATACTCACATTATCTAAAAGGCTCTGTCAGTTTGTCAAGGCAACTTTGTTTATTATTATGCAAAGTCTACTAAGTATACATAAGCAGTTATTTAAAGAAAACTAGGATCTATTGCAAAATAAATTTCCGATTGATCAATTTCAGCGCGTTTGCCATTTTGAATAGCCTCCTTAGTAAAATTCATTTTAGATAAAGTCTGCTTTTCTATAAAAGATTCATGATTTAAAAGACTTTTTCGCATCTCCGCCTCTTTACAATATATAGACAGCGCTATCTTCGTTGTGATGTCAAGCCCAGACTCTTTTCTCAATTGTTGAACAAATCTTACAAAATCTCTAGCAATCCCTTCATCTTTTAATTCTTTGTCTATTTTCGTATCTATGCACACTATGCAGTTTAAATCTGGAATAATTTTCACAGAATCTCCAGCTATAGATTCCGTCACAAGCTCATATTCAGAATTTTCTAACATATAATTTCCAACTCGTACTTTTTCTCCTTCTATATTCCAATCTGAGTTTTTGACGCTCTCTATAAGAGATTTTACTTTAGCAGGAATTCTTTTGGCAATTTGAGAAAGGTTAAGAGATAGAGTACGTTTACTAAATTCGGAATAATTTTTGGTAAATAAGACTTGTTTAACGTTAGTCTCATCTTTTATGAGATTAACGAATTTTTCCACGCTCTCTTGATCTTCAATTGCAATTGTTAAAGTTTTAAGTGGCTGTTTTATCTTAATATTGACCTTGTTTCGAATAAAGAGAGCCGCATTACATATGCTGCGTACTTTACTCATATTGTCGAGTAACTCAAAATCTACTTTTATCTCATTCAAAACCGGAAAATCTTCCAAATGCACACTTTCCTTACCCTCTTGACCCAGCAGACCTAGATAAATTTCTTCTGTGATCATCGGAACAAGGCAGGAAGAAGCTTTTACTATACTCAGTAAGCAAGTAAAGAGTGCATTATACGCGTCTTCTTTGTCTTTGGATGCCTCGCTTTTCCAAAAGCGCTCTCTACTTCTTCTTATATACCAGTTATTAAGAGATTCAAAAAAATCGCCAACTTTTTGGCACGCAGCCTGAGTGTCAAAAGCTTGCAAGGCAGTTTTTATCTGATCAATGCTAATTTTTAATTGAGAAACAATATAAATATCTAGAAAATTTTCGTACCTAAAGCAAATTTTTGCAGTAATTTTGTCAGCGTTAGCGTACATTGAAAAAAAATGATATGCATGCCAAATAGGCTTTATATAAAGCCTCAGTGCGTCATACACCATTACCCCTTCTTTATCCAAAAGTAACTCTCCTCCATTTACAACACGGGAGGAAAGCATAGTAAACCTTAGTGCATCTGAACCATATTTGTTGAAGATTTCAAATGAGTCAGGGTAATTTTGCAGCCTCTTAGATAGTTTTTGTCCAGATGCGTCTAATACGACTCCATGACAGATGCAATTTAAAAAAGGTGGTTTTTCAAATAATGCAGTAGATAAAACCATTAAAGTATAAAACCAACCTCTAGTTTGGGCGGTGTATTCGGTAATAAAATCAGCGGGAAAACGATTTTCAAATAATTCTTTAGATGCAAATGGGTAGTGCAGTTGTGCGTAAGGCATTGATCCACTCTCAAACCAACAATCAAAGACATCTGGAACCCTTCTCATGTAAGATTTTCCAGAAGGGTCATCTGGATTGGGCCTGACCAAAGTATCTATAAAAGGCCGATGCAGATCATTTATCGTTACTCCAAAATCCCGCTCTAGCTCCTTTATGGAACCATAAACGTCAATTCTAGGATATAAAGGGTTGTCTGAGATCCATATCGGAATAGGAGTGCCCCAAAATCTGTTTCTGCTTATTGACCAATCTTTGGCTCCTTCTAGCCATTTGCCAAAAAGATTATCTTTGACATATTCAGGAATCCAATTGATTTGCTTATTTAATTCAGCCATTTTGTCTTTAAAGGCAGAAACCCTTATGTACCAAGAAGGTACAGCCTTATATATCAAAGGTTTGTCAGTTCTCCAGCAATGAGGATATTCATGAATATATTGTTCGGTTTTTATCCATTTTTGATCCCGTTTTAGCTTTTTGATGATTAGGTCGTTTGCATCAAAAATGTGCATTCCTGCAAAATCGGAAACGCTTGCTGTAAATATTGCTCCTTCATCAATTGGACAAACTGGATCGATATTGTAGTTTTTGCATAACATTTGATCCTCTTCTCCAAAAGCTGGAGCTATATGCACTATACCCGTTCCGTCTTTGTCTGTAACAAAATCTCCAACTAGAACTTTAAAAGCATTTTTGTGGTCCTTAAAATACTCAAATAAAGATAAATAACTAATTCCTTCAAGATCTTTTCCATCAATTGTTGTAATTTTTTCAGCTTCGCCAAACTCTGCTTTGTACTCTGCAAAAGCAGATTCAGAAAGTATGTAACAATCAGAGTTTTTAAAAAAAACTGAGTATTTAATGTCTTTATTGACAGCAATTGCTAAATTTGAAACAAGAGTCCAGGGTGTTGTGGTCCAAGCACACAGAAAACATCTATTAATTCTAGAGTCTTGTTTTAAAAAAGAGGGAATCTCCTTACATTGAAAGGCAATGGTTACAGCTTTATCTGTTCTCTGCCTATAAGCATTATCTAGCTTGGTCTCAAAGTTGGATAAAGGAGTCTGGCAGGCCCAAGAATAGGGCATAACCCTCACATCATGGTAAACATACCCTTTTTTATAAAGCTCTTTAAAGCCCCACATTACGGATTCCATGAATTTAAGATCCATAGTTTTGTAAGAGTTGCGAAAATCTACCCACCTACCTTGTCTGCTTACATATTTTTCCCATTGATCTGTGTACTTTAAGACAGAAGTGCGACAGTGAGAGTTAAATTTCTCTACTCCATATTCCTTGATGCTGAGGCAACCAGATAAGCTGAGATCTTTCTCGGCTTCCATCTCTGCAGGTAATCCGTGACAATCCCACCCAAATCTTCTCTCTACCCTTTTTCCAAGCATAGTTTGAAAACGAGCGTAGGTATCCTTTATAAAACCAGTAAGTAAATGACCATAGTGAGGCAATCCGTTAGCAAAGGGAGGGCCATCGTAAAAAATAAACTGATTTGATTCGTCTTTTTGATCAACAGATTTTTGAAAAATATCCCTTGCCTCCCAATATTTAAGAATTTTTTCTTCTATCTCTGGAAAACTAGGATTTGGATTTGTTATTGGATAGTTCTTTCTCACCACTTAAATAAACTTGCAAAAATTTCTAGATTCCACGCCTAGCAAAAGATAAGTGCTAAAACTAATAAAGTGCCTAAAATGCATAGATGGAGGATGATATAACGATTTAAGACTTTTAGGTAGGTCTATCAGATATAATATGAAAGTAGTAACTTAAATTTTTGGCGTTCTTGAGCACATTTGCTATGTACTTTTTAGAGAGAATTTATGGAGATAACTAAAGATTATTTTTTGAACGAAGACAGTTGTGGCATGAGAATAGACGCCGCTCTATCTCGCATATCTCCTTTATCTAGAAGCTCTTTAACAAAATTGATTAAATCTGGATGCGCAAGCATTAATGGTCAAGTAATCAGGGATGCTGACTTTAAAATAACAAAACCAGTAAACGTGCAGCTATCTACTCACTTGCCTGCGGAAATACAAATGAAGGCCTCTATAGTAGACTTTACGGTGGTATATGAAGACAAAGACTTGCTAATTGTGGATAAACCTGCAGGGATAGTTGTACATCCTGGAGTTGGAAATTACGAAAATACTTTAGCAAATGGACTAATGCATCATTATGGAGATGATCTATCTTCTATTGGAGGAATGTTGCGTCCTGGAATAGTTCACAGATTAGACAAGGATACTTCAGGACTCATGGTTGTTGCAAAAAACAACTCTATGCACAATTTGCTTTCTGAGCAAATAAGAAAAAGAGAGGTGCAAAGACATTACCTTGCTCTTGTATGGGGTGTGCCAGTTCCTGCATGCGGAAAAATAGAGAATTTTCTCAGAAAAAGCCCATCGTGTCACACAAAGATGGCGGTCTGCTCTCAAAGACTAATAAATAAAAAAGTTTTTGCTCAAAATTTTGCAAATCAAGAACAAGACTCTCAAAATACTTTTTTTGCAAAAGCATTTGCATGTAAAAAACAAGGAAAATACGCTCTTACGCACTACGAATATTTGAGTGTTGCAAAAAATAAAGAAATAAGTCTTGTAAAATGCAAACTTTCAACTGGAAGAACTCATCAAATTAGAGTGCACATGTCTCACATAGGGCATTCTATTGTAGGAGATCAGCTATACGGAAATAATGAACAACGAGCAAAAAGAAATTTGCCTCAAAATGCAATCCTAGAAACTATTCTATCCCTAAAACGTCAGGCATTGCATGCCTATCGGCTCTCTTTTTTACATCCATTAACAAATGAAGAATTGAATTTTTATTCAAATCTTCCTGAAGATATTCTAGAAATCTGTAAAATAGCAAATATACAAACAGATTTAATAGATTCGGCAATTTCGACCTGAATGGGAAGACCTTTTGGCAGCAGAACATATTTAGAAAAACAAAGGCCTGAAAAATACCAAAATGAATTCAGATTTAAATCTTCCTCAACTAAAAGCCTCAGATCCCAATATATCCGTGTGGACTATGGCATCAGCTGGCACAGGCAAGACAAAAGTACTAATTGATAGATTAATGAAACTGCTAGTTAGAGGAGCTAACCCCCAAAAAATTTTGTGTTTGACGTTTACTAAAGCCGCAGCAAACGAAATAAAACTTAGAATTAATCAAGAAATAGAAAGGTGGTCCAAAAGTGATGACGATGAATTGCAATTGATGTTGAAAAATCTTTTTGGCTTTGATCCTAAAAAACAGTTTCTTAGCAAAGCAAAAAATTTACTTCCTGAACTTTTCAAATCACCAGAACCGATAAAAATCTGCACAATACATGCATTTTGTCAGTATGTTTTAAAAAAATTTCCAATAGAAGCCGGAATATCTCCTACTTTTAAAATAATAGATGAACTTTTGATGCATCAAGTTCTAGAAAAGCTGAAGAAAGAACTATTTTTTGAAAAATCTTGCAAGAATGCTATAAAATACTTTGCACAAAATTTTCATGAAACAACCATAGATGAAATTTTACACGAGATTATCTCGGGAAAATTTCTTTCTCTAACTGACTCATTTTCTGACGCACAAACATATAAGGGGTACTTGTCTCAAAAAATAGGAATACCTATGAATAACACAGAAGATATTGTGCAATCTTACGTACTAAATATTCCTATAAAAGAGCAAATATCTTTGAAAAGCGAGAACTCAAAAGACGCAGAAATTATAAATTCCATAAATGCGTATTTATCTCTTTCCTTGAAAGAAAAGATTCGTAGATGGAGAAATTTAAACGCAATTTTCCTAAATACAGATCAAAATAAAAGGGTATCTATACTGTCAAAAAAGACAAAAGATCAAAATCCTCACTTAGCAGAACTCTTAAAAGAATGGCAGATTAACTTTGCAAATTTGATTAAAGAAATAGCAAATAACACTGCACTTAATGCAAGCTGTTATCTTTATGAAATAGCTGAGTCACTTCTTGCAAAATACCAAAGCTTTAAGGTGCAGAATGAATATTTGGACTACGAGGATCTCGTATTTTTTACAAATAAGTTGCTTAGTAAGTCAATTGATAAAGATTGGGTACTGTATAAATTAGACGGAGGAATAGATCATATCCTTGTAGATGAAGCTCAAGATACTAGTGCATCGCAGTGGCATGTGATTCAAAATTTAATTAGTGATTTCTTCTCTGGTCAATCAAGACAAGATGATAGAACGATATTTGTAGTAGGTGACGAAAAGCAGTCTATATACAGTTTTCAAGGTGCAGACATAAAAGCCTTGCAAAATACAAAATATCTGATTAGCAGCGGAATGAAAAATGCAAATAAAGATTATAAAAATGTTCAACTCACAAACTGCTATAGATCCACTCAAGTGGTAGTAGATTTTATTCAAAAATCTTTAAACCAAAGTAGTGCTAATTTTAAAGTCCCGGATGTGAAATCCATGCGCCCTACTAGTCTAGGTAGAGTAGAGTTATGGCCCATGCTGCCCCAGTTAGGTCAAAAAAAGGGCGCGTTTTGGCCCGCTCCTACTCAAATACATACGCATGAAGCAACTAAAGTTCAAGTATCTAGAATTATTGCGTCTTACGTAAAAAATCTTCTGTCAAAAAAAATTATTTTACCCTCCACAAAAGCTGCAATAAAAGAGTCGGACATCACAATATTAGTTCAAAGAAGAAATGCTTTTACTGATCTTTTAATTGATTCCTTGCGCAAAGAAGGACTATCTGTATGCGGATTAGATAGAATAAAGTTACAATCAAATTTAAGCATTTTGGATGTCATAGCAATTGCTAAATTTGTTTTACTTCCATCTGATAATCTAAATTGCGCAATCGTATTAAAATCTCCCTTGTTCAACTTAAAAGAGAATGAATTGCATGAAATTGTTTTTGGAAAAACAATTTGGAACAATCTATGTTCAAGCACAAATCCAGTTCATAAAGAAATCTTTTCAAAAATGCAAGATATTCTCAAGCTTTATGCAGATTACAGTGTGTCTGATTTTTTCTTTCTTCTACTTGATTGTCTTGGATTGCGCACTCTTTTGCTTGAGGCTAATTGCAAATCTGATGATCAAGTAATAGATGAATTTCTACAAGTTACAAAAAGATTTGAGAGCGAGATCGGAGGAAATTTGTATAACTTTGTAGATTGGTTTGAAAATAATGAATTGCAGGTAAAAAGAGATCCCTTAAGTGAGGGAGGAATAAAAATCATGACGGTACATGCAGCAAAAGGCCTAGAATCAAGCGTTGTAATTCTGCCCAACGCTATATCTCTCAATATCAATGAGAATCGTATTTGCTGGATTGAAGATGATTGTGTTTTATTTTTACCTAGAGATAAGTCAGATTTGATTACTAGCTACAAAGCTTTAGAAGAAGAAAAAAGCTACCAAGAATATTTGAGGCTTATGTATGTTGCACTAAGCAGGTGCAAAGACTACCTCATAATTTGTTCCGATAGCTCTCATAAAGAAGCACATAAAAGTAGCTGGTACTCTATAGCAAGCAATGCAATAATGCAGCTAGGAGTCAGCATAAAATCGGAGTTATTAGAGCAGTTAGGCCTGAAAGGAAATATTTGGGTGCTGCAATCACAAGATTTTGAGATTTGCAAAAAAAACGAAGAGTTGCTTGCCCCAAAAACAAAAGAATCTCTTATTACACAAAAATGGTCTCAAGGGAGCCCTTCAGCAACAGCACTCTCTCAAATTGCGAGCCCCCCCCTAGAAGAGGAGGACAGTGCAGCTCTATACGGATCAATTGTGCACAAACTATTGGAAGAATCAGCAAATGGAGAATTGCCCCAAGAAATTTTTAATCACCCTTTATTATTTAGACTTTCTCTAGAAGAACGCACAAAAACAATTTCAAGATTAAAAAATCTTTTTAGTACAGATTTTTGGCAAGGACTATTCAATGACAAAGTTTATACTGAGGTGCCTTTTTTCGATCACAAAAATGATCAAAGCTTTGTTGGAAGAATAGATTTACTTGCAGTCAGCGAGTTTGAAGTGCGAATCGTAGACTACAAAACCGATGCATTCGTTCCAAAAAGTGAAAAAGACATTCCAACAAAATATCTTGAACAAATGCATCGATATAAAACTGCAATCTCAAAAATTTATCCAAATCAGAAAATTTCTGCTTTCATATTGTGGTTTGAGAATTGTACTTTGTGCCTTGTTTAACTTAAGCTTCACCCTTGCTTTTGGAACCTATAATTGGCAAACTCAAAGAGCGAATACTGGCTCTAGGTCTAAAAGTATCCAGTTTTTCCTTTAAATCGGATATTACTCTACAAAATTCCCGATCAAGCGTTTCTACATAATTTTTTTCTTTTTTGTAATCTCTCAAATCCACTCTTATGTTGTTTGCATGCTCAATTTCTCTGCACATAGTCCAATGGATATTAATTTGGGTATAAGGTTTAGAGCTTTCTCCTAAAAATGACACTGGATTTTTAATTGTTTGAATTAGTTGTTCCAAAGACTGAATTCTCTCTTGATCAAAATACACTACTCTTCTAATACTATGGTCTCTGAGGATACTGTCCTGCTTACCAAAATTTTGTAGCAAAATGGTTTCTGGCAACCAAAGTCTTTTATACCTTTTGTTTCCGTTAAATTCTTTTCCCACAATCATGATTCCTGTAATCCAGTTGCCCCCAGGATTCCAATTGATCCTGTAATTAGGAATTTGAGTAATAACAAAATTATTCTTGTCCGAAGGAGATGACTTTGTCTCAAAAACGTCTTTTATTAGAATCGGTGCTAAATCAGTCTCGTATTTCAAATGAGGAGTACTTTTCAATTGACTTCCCCATAAAAAAATTAAATCTGCCGCCCTACCTTTTAGAGTAGATCCGTGAGGAGAATAAAAATACAGAGCAATATTTTTATTACTACCAGTATCATTTAGCACATCACTGCTGAGTGAAGGAGTTCCGTTCCTGTATATTCCATGCGCTCTTACATAAATATCCAATGTTTTTGTCATATTTTTTACCTATTTTTAGTTTTAAATTTAAAGTTGTATACATTAAACAATCATAGGTTAGCAATGGTCTTTTGAATGCAACAAAAATTTTTCTTTATCGATGTTTAGTTTTTTTCATAATTTGAATCAATATTGAGTGCGAGGCAACAAATTCCGATCAGTAATCTTAATAAAGCTCTGAATCTGAAAAATTAAGATCTGGCCACCCTTCAGCCCCATCATCCTCAGTTGTGCAGAAGATGCAACTTGAAGCGCTATGTCTGCATTCAAGAAAAGCTGCTCTGCGTCTAGCCCACCAATTCTCATAATAATTATCTTTGAATTTTTGAAATGCGCGCATTTTCAGAGAAGTTTCTGGGTCCGTCACTCTATTCAGATTTTTTATCGTTTGGAATGTGTCATAAAATTGATTCAGGTTGTTACTTGCTTTAGGAATCTCGTCTCCAACTGTGCGCCTTTTTCTGCGTGGAATAGATTCATCTCCCCTGCAAGATGTCCAATGTAAATTTATCTGGTAGTACTGATGAGTAATTACTCCAAGAAAATGTTGAGGATCTTCAAGACGCGCAATAAGCTCCTTTAAATTTTCAGGAAAAGTCTGCTGCATCACCCTTGGATTTAAGATGTCTTTCATTCCATCTGAGCCACACAGTACGATTCCTGTTTTGATAACTTCGTCAATCCAACTTATGCAATAATTAGGTACAGTTTTTCTTAAGAGTTGCTTTGCTAAGACACTCTTACTATTATCTTCAGCTCACCCCCTAAAACCTGGAGAAAATCTGTTAATCTTGTTTAAGATCTCTATTTCTTCATTTATTACACTTCTTGTGTTGTTGAGCAGTGGCCCACTGTTACCTCCAATGCTTTTATAAAGTTTTGCTAATATTTCTTGATCTATGGCACTACAAGGTACAACTCGTCCGTGTTTCCAGTAAAAATATACTCGCACCTTGGAAGCTGAAGAATTGTTTACGTCTATCTTTTCAGCTTCAGCAATTGATTGCACGTCTCCATGAGCTCTTACGTAAACGTCTATCTGTATTTTGTTCATATCTGTATATTTCATTTAAACACGCCTCGTATTTAGTTTTAAACTTAAGATTGCATACAGCAAGCAATCGTAGGTCTACAATGGTCTATTCTAACAATCTAGAGTTAAAGCCAAAATCGACTTAAAATAACTGATAGTAAAATTTTTACTATCGCAACGAGAGAGTTTTCTCTCAAAAATATCTCTTACTAAAACTAAGGATGCGTTAGCCCCATGTTTTCAATGGGAAGTTTTTTCAATCAACTTACACAGAGAAGTTAGGCCTTTTCAAATAGAATCATCAGAAAAATAAAAGTATGACGTAATGTTTTTATTGTGATCTAGGCCCTTTAACAAGTGCGTGCAAATTGCATGAGTGCTTTAAAAAAAGGTCTTACAATGGTCGATTCCTTTGGACTAAATTTAAATTTAGGTGATAGTTGCTATGCTAGTTGGTGATAAATCTTAAGTAGTGCAACCTAGAATTTTGCATTTCACTTTCTTGCTCCCCAGGTTTTCTGGCGGAGCTGCTAGGTCTAATTTTGGGAGATTTTCTAGTTGCTGAGTAGCGCTAGGTCTGGAAATTCGAAATGGGCAGGTAAAAAAATCTTGAGTATAGAGCCAAACATTGGTCACATCATTTTGTATTGTGTTCATAATATCCGTAACTAGCCTTTCTGCCTGACCTTCTGTACATCTAGCGGTATCTTCAGGCGCCTGAAGGCCTCCCCTTAAGTTGGCACACGAATCTTGAATAAAAGTTTGTGCATCATGTAAGATGCTTCCAATCAAGTTATTTCTTTGGAGCGTCCTTTCGCTTGTTATATAAACCGATTCACGGCCCATTCTCGTTTCAGTTCCCTTTCTACAAGAAGTCTAGGGAATATTAATTGGGTATTGGCTTCCATAGCGGTCAAACAAATAATCAATTAATGAAGATAAAGTACTAACACGACGAAAGACCTGAAGCAAAAACTGCACAACCTCTCCGATCTGAAAAAATTAGTATTAAATATTTCCCAATGTCTGAATCGCAATGCATTTTATAGTCTATATTTGGCCCCTTTTCTTGCATGTATGCTAATCCTGGCTCGTATGCAGAATTGCCCCTTATTCTTGCAAGAACTAACTACCTTTAGGATCTCTTGATCCATACGACTACGCGAAACTCCATGTCCTTCAGAGGAGTAGAAAAATACATTTGCTCCATGAAAATCTAGAGGTCCTGACACAATATTTGGAGTACTATGAACTCTGACATAAACGTCTAATGTTTTTGTCATATTTGATTTACCTATTTTTAATTTAAAGTTGTATATGTTAAACAGCTTTAAACTTTTAAGTGCAATAAACCCTTTAATGGGAAAAACAACTACCTAGTTGTTCGCTAAAAGCCTAAAAAGCTGTAGTTTGAATAATTTTTAGTCAGAGCAGTAGAGTTAATCGCCATGATCTTGACTAACTCTATTGACCTTGTTTTAGCAAATCTCTTGTCACAAATCCTACGAAAAAGGGCTCCAACAACCGCGATTTGTACCTCTTGACTGAGGAGAATTTCTTGTATCCGATCTTTGTATGCTTGCAGTGGTTGTAGGAAGAGGTTGTCCGAAATCCCTAGGCTGAAAAGAATAAGCACTGATGCTAGCAGAAGTGAGTTCAGTTATTGATTGCTCTGCATAGGCTGCTGTTTGCCTCAGCCACTCTCCGGATTGCGCTATCCATCTAGAAGCAACGACTGTAGTTTTCATTAAGTAATCTATAGCCTTCACTGTATCTCTAGAACAAATTGCTCTCCATGAACGTTGTATTCTTTCTCCTCTAGAGAACAAGCGCAGACGTACAGTAGTGTATCCCTCAACAGCTCTGTGAATTGGGTGCTCTGTGGTATGAGGTCGATCCATGAAACCTTGAATCAAATCTACCAATTGGGATAAAGTCAACTCTTTGCAATAGTTTTTGACGTTCAAAGCTTTACGTTCTATCGTTACTGCTTTCTCTGCGTCTATACACACAAGAAATGCATATTCAGGACTCATTTCCTCCAAAATGATCCTATAATCCCGATCATTATTCACGCTAGTTTCTGGCAACGGCTTTGCCCACCACTCGTAAAGAGAGCTCCCAACCCCCTTGCGTGCTTGCCACAAAATGTAGTCCACTACGTCAGGATGAAATCCTTCTCCCAATTCGCAATAAAATAATAGTTTAAGAGTTTTGGGTTCCTTTAATGTAGAAATTTTGTACTCACTGCAAAGCCCTTGCGAAGTTTTATAGGACCCTTCGTAGAGCTTTCTACCCTCCACGACCTTTACATTAGCTCTAATGTAAATATCTAAAGTTTTTGTCATCTTTGGTTTTAAATTTAAAGTTGTATATGCCAAATAGGCTCAAGTCTGCAATAGTCGATTTAGATTGAATTCGAGAAAAGAGGATAAAAAAGCACCATTTATCCTGGTCACAATTAATCAGAATAAAACTGCTGGAGCCCTTGATTTTTAGTCGCGCTTTATATAGCCTGTTCGTTTGTTGCCCGCGTGGCGGAATGGTAGACGCTACGGACTTAAAATCCGTTGAGTATTGCACTCGTGCCGGTTCGAGTCCGGCCGTGGGCACCATGAAAAAAGGCTCGGTAGCTCAGGGGTAGAGCAAAGGACTGAAAATCCTTGTGTCGCCGGTTCGAGACCGGCTCGAGCCACCTTCTATGTGACAAAAATAACTTTATGAATGTTTTAATGTCCTCAATGGATGACAACATGGAAATTGAAAAAGTTTCCTCTAGAAAAACAAGGCTACTAGATTCTATACAGCGTAAATTAGAAAAGGCATTTCCTTCTTCTGTAGTCAAAGTTGTAGATAATTCGCCTTCTCACGCATCTCATATGCAGAATGCACCTTCATGTGGAACCACGACTCACGTGCAAATACAAGTAGTATCTGATGCGTTTGCAGGAGTCAGTATTTTAGAGCGACACAAAAAAATCTACGAACTTTTAAGAGATGAAATTTTGGAACTACATGCAATAACGATTGACGCAAAAACCCCCAGTTAGTAGGACAAAATTCAACAAAACAACAAAAAATTTGATTCAAGACTTTATAATAGGTACAATGACTTTAGTTTTAGGTAGAAGCACTAAGGAGACGCATAGTTACGAAAACTTTGATTTTAAACCATGAGTAGCATTGAAATACTGTCAGAATCAACAGACAAGATACTGGCTGGTGCAAAAGACAAGATGGACAAGGCAGTTGCGATTCTCAACAAAGAGTTGCAAGGACTTAGAACAGACAGAACAACTCCTGGGTTCTTGGATCCAGTAGTTGTAGAAGCTAATGGCTCTAAGATGAAAATTGCACAAATTGCCAACGTTTCTTTAATTAAAACACAGACACTGAAAGTGCAACCTTGGGATGTAAAGCTCTTAAAGGCCATAGAAAAAGCCATTGTTTCAGCCAATTTGGGAGTAAATCCAGTAACAACAGACGGATCAATCACCATCTCTATGCCTCCCCTTAGCGAGGAGCGCCGCAATGAAATAATAAAGATTGCACACAAATATGGGGAAACTGCAAAAGTTGCGGTCAGAAACATAAGACGTGATTGCATGGACAAGATAAAAGCATTCACAAGCAGCAAAGATGATGTGAAAAACTTAACTCAAAAGCTGCAAAAATTTACAGACGAATTTATTAGCTTAGTTGAATTGCAGGTTAATAAAAAAGAAAAAGAAGTGGCCGGATAATAATTTCATTCAAAACTATTATGAAAAGGATTAGAAAATAATGGTCTCTGGATTTTCGCTTGTGTATGATTTAACATGCACCCGATGCTGCGGTGCATTCTCTGCGCTCAAAATTTTATCCCACTTTTGCGCCCTAAAGAGCCTGTAAAAACTTCTAAGCCGGGCACTTATTCAAAATTCTTGATGTCAAAAATCAAGGTTTCGGCTTGATTTTTCTAATCAAAAACCTCTAATTTATTTGCATTTTATGACTCTGTGGCAAAAGGTTGCGATAGGACTTATTTTAGGTGTATTGCTGGGAATAGGGCTAGGGCAGCCCATTATTTCACAATCTTTCCCTCACGGAATAGATGTCGTTTCCCTAATAGGAGATATGTTCATGAGAAGCCTCAGAATGATGATGGGTCCTTTGATTTTTTGCACTATTGTAAAAGGAATCATTAGCTCTTCTTCTGCATCTTCCCTTGGAAGAATAAGTCTTAAAATAGTTTTAGCCTCAATAATCACCACGGCATTTGCTGTTACATTTGGCCTTGGTGTAGGATTTCTATTAAAACCCGGAGAAGGAGTAATTCCAGGAATTAGCAGTGAATCTATAAATCCTAAATCTGTAAGTTTTAGAAGCTTTGTTTTAAACATTGTTCCAGAGAATGTAATAGAAGCATTTAGCCAAGGAAATCTTCTACAAATAGTCTTTTTTTCTATCTTTACGGGAATAGTGATTAGTCAATTCAAAAACAGGTCTGATAATTTAGAAAAAGTTATCTCCTTCATGTCAAAAATGGTGGTTGAGATGATTACAATAATAGTAAAACTCTCCCCATACGGAGTATGCGCCCTTATAGCTTCTACAATTGCAAACCAAGGATACGAGATTCTCTCTAGCATGTTATATTTCATCGGAGCAATGATGGTTGCGATAACTTTGCAGTATGCTATCTATGGCCTTTTGATCATTCTTTTCTGCAAAAAGTCTCCGATTCCCTTTTATAGAAAAAGTCTTACTTATCAGCTTATGGCTTTTTCAAGTAGTAGTACAAAAGCATCGCTTCCCACCACAATGAAGGTGTGTACAGATGAACTTGGCATATCAGAAGCAAACACTTCCTTTATGATTCCAATTTCCGCTGCAGTGAATATGAATGGCTCTGCAATAGGTCTTGGACTATCAACAATGTTTTTTGCTCAAATGTATTCAATCGCTCTGGGATGGCATGACTATTTAGCGATAATTGTTACTTCAACTATAGGAGCAATCGGAGGGGCTGGCGTTCCTGGAGCTTCAATTATCATGCTGCCGATCGTGCTACAATCTGCAGGAATTCCAGTTGAAAGTGTTGCCATTTTGGTAAGTATAGACCGCATTTTAGATATGATGCGCACCACAATTAACGTCACAGGTGACGTTGCCATGACCATGATTGTCGACAATAGCGAAGGCACCTGGAACAAAGAAAAGTATTCTAGTTAAAAATCATACTATACCTCTTGTTGCCCGAAATTTTTCTCAAAAGCTCCAGCATAATTAATTTAACAAGTGACACTGCTATGATAGTTGACAATAACCAATGCACCCAAGATAAGGAGAAATATTTACGTTAAATCCCCTATTGTTTTCCAATCTTGCCAGTTTCGCCATCCAGCAGTCTGCATTTTCTGAGGTAATTTTTCGCATATATCCCTGCATGGTTCATTAACTCTCCCCTCTGCACCACCAATCAGATAA
Organism: uncultured Rickettsiales bacterium; assembly: GCA_903952265.1. GTDB lineage: Bacteria > Pseudomonadota > Alphaproteobacteria > Rickettsiales > Rickettsiaceae > CAJBEU01. Next base: position 297,431 of record CAJBEU010000002.1, read on the forward strand.
TACACCTGAATATTGCTTCCCTTAGGCACGCTACTATCTAAAAGCAATTTTTCCACTATACGAAATGCAAGTTGCTCTGCATGATCCAGTTTATCAGACTCCCCTGCTTTTATGCTTACACCCGGGCTATTTGCATTTGCTGTAAAAATAATTATGAGTTTAGGATGATTTTGGACTTGTGTACGTATGTAAGCCCAAACTTGTACACCTGCTTCATTTATATTTGTTTTTAGAAGCGCTATTCCATTTATCAGCTTTATTTCGTATAAGAAGAAAATTCTTCAAGTGAAATGTCTTAGAGTAAAAATTATTTGCCATTAAATATACCGTGTTAATATCCTCCGCGACTTTCATCGCACCAATATTTACTCTATTCCTGGACATAGACGAGCTTCCCTCATTATTTGAAGTAAAACTGTCCATTGTTTTAAAATCTGGTGCCACGTTCAATTATCTATTTTTTAGCATTTGCGGGCATAGGTTGTAAAGATGCACCCGGAATTGCAAAATGTTCTGAGGTTTTCTGAACTTGGAAGTACAAACAATAATTTATTTTCAGAAAAACATTGGGCCAAAATTAATCACACACTGGCAATTGAAGCAAAGCCAGCAAAATCTATGAGTCTTTTAAGTATTTATTTTTGAAGTACAATTACGTTTCAGCGCTTGTTTTAACGGTACTTATGATATGAGTATAATCTCCCGAATTGCAGCTTTTGCTATACCTATTGCAGTATATTGCATAATTTTTTACGCGCTTCCATGTCCTAATTTGCCGATTAAATCTTGGCAATTGTTTGCAATTTTTAGTGCAACAATCACGGCTCTTATTACCAAGCCCATACCAATTGGTTCGATAGCTTTGGTAATTCTAACAGTAGTAACTTCTGCCAAAATTATACCAATACAAGAATCTTTAAACGGTTTTGCCTCTCCCGTAATATGGTTGATATTAATTGTATGCTTTATTGCAAGAAGCATAATTAGGGTCGGATTAAGCAACCGAATCGCATACAGCTTTATGCGAGTATTTGGGAGAAGCAGGATAGGTCTTGGTTATTCAATAATTTTGACAGAAACTCTGATTTCTCCTTTCGTTTTGAGTCCCACTGCGAGAGCTGGAGGAATAATAATTCCCGTGTACAACTCTATGGCAAAATTTGTGCCAAACGAAAAAGATTCCTTGCTTTTGAAAAACTTTCTAGCTCAAGTATACGTACAAGCAACCTGCATAACTGGAGCCCTTTTTCTAACCGGTACCTCTGGTAACCCATTGATACATAAAATTGCTCTAGAACAAGGTATCTCTATCAGTTGGTTGTTTTGGAGTCTTGCGGCATCAGTACCAGCAATTGCTTCTTTAATGCTGTTACCTTATCTAGTTAAAAGATATTTTCCTGAAGAATTAACAGAGAAAATTGATTTTAAAAAACTTGCCAAAGACAAACTTAAAGAACTTGGCCCGATTAAAAATAACGAATGGATAGTAATCTTTACATTAATCGGAATATTGGTGCTTTGGGTTATGGGTGCAAAATACGGAATTAGTCAAATAAGTGCTCCTTTAATGGGACTAAGCATTTTACTAGTAACTAAGATACTAAGTTTTGATGAAATTCTTGAAGAAAAAGAGGCCTGGAACATTTTTGTTTGGTTTTCCGTGATTGTGATGCTTTCTCAAAATTTGCAATCTTGTGGAGTAATTACTCATTTTAGTGAAATTCTTAAAGAATTCATTCCTAACAAAAATTGGTACTCAGGGTTATTTTCAATAACATTAGTATATTTTTACAGTCACTATCTGTTTGCGGGAGCTTTATCGCACATAAGTAGCATGTACTCTATATTTCTTGCTCTTGCGCTAGGAGTTGGAGCCCCTCCGGTACTTTCGGCCCTTGTCCTTGCATTTTCCTCTAGCTTATTTATGGCGATAACTCATTATTCGGGAGCATCCACTGCTTTAATATTTAGCAACAGTTCTATAGACATTTCCAAGTGGTGGAAAATAGGCTTTAACATTAGCGGAATTAATCTGGCTATTTGGAGTACGATAGGTGTTGCTTGGTGGAAATTTTTAGGATTATGGTAATCTAAAGGTAAATTGACTCGGGTTACTTTGTCCTGACGTAATGAAAAGTCGATATAGCTCAGCAGGTAGAGCAGTGCATTCGTAACGCACAGGTCGAGAGTTCGAATCTCTCTATCGGCACCATTTTAAATCAAGTAATTAATACCTATATGACGAAAGAAGGAACTCTGCCTAACGAAGGAGATTTAACAAAAAGAGCAGTGGCGCCAAAATTGGAGAAGATATTATACGATAAAATTCCTATATTAGATCATGGCTTCATAAGAGTGATTGATTATATGGGCAATGATAGTGCAGTGGTGCAAGCAGCAAGAGTTTCTTATGGGCACGGCACCAAACAGGTAAGTCAAGATAAAGGACTCATCAATTACCTCATGAAACATAGACACACAACTCCTTTTGAGATGTGTGAAATTAAATTACACGTAAAACTTCCAATTTTTGTTGCAAGGCAGTGGATACGTCATAGAACTGCTAGTGTAAACGAATACTCAGCAAGATATTCTATACTAGATAAAGAATTCTATTTGCCTGACCCAACACACATTGCGGCTCAATCTAAAAATAATAAACAAGGAAGAGAGCAAAATTCTTTAACAACTCAAGAGATTCAAGAAATTCTTTACATACTGAAAAGAGACTCAGAGCAATGTTACGAAAATTATGAAAAATTACTTAACGTTGACCAAAATGGGCAGATTCTAGATGCAACAAAACAAGGAATAGCAAGAGAGCTTGCAAGAATCAACCTTAATTTAAGCTATTACACTCAATGGTACTGGAAAATTGACTTGCATAACTTACTACACTTTGTCTCTTTGAGAGCAGATTCACACGCACAATATGAAATTAGAGTATACGCAGAGGCTTTATTAGATATTATAAAACTTTGGGTTCCTTACGTTCATGAATCTTTTATAGAACACAGAATCAATTCAGCATCTTTGTCTGGATCCCAAATAAATGCTCTTAGAAAAATAACCGATTCCGCCAAATTATCTGAGCAAGAGACAGATTTAAGTTCCAGAGAATTAGAGGAATTAAAAAAGTTGTTTGAAAAATAACAGAAATAATTTTTTGTTAGTCAAATCAACTTAATTTACTTAGTGGATTTGCAATCAATGGAAACTCCAATGGATGAATTTGGAAAAAAGCTCATCTCCGGCTTATTAAAAGATATTCCAGGGCTACCCGGAATTTACAAGATGATATCCAAAACTCAAGAAATTCTGTACATAGGAAAAGCAAAAAATCTACACAACAGAATCTCTCATTATTCAGGTGAAAATCTAGGCAGCATTAGGCTTGAATTAATGGTTTCTCAAATATGCAAAGTAGATTACATAACTGTAGCATCAGAGGAAGAAGCCCTAATACTTGAAGCAAACCTCATAAGAGAATACAAGCCAAAATACAACATCTTGTTTAAAGACGATAAGTCTTTTCCTTACATCAAAATTGCTACTGATCATGATTTTCCTCAGCTTGCAAAGTACAGAGGCAAAAATCTTGCAAATCAAAAACTCTACGGACCTTTTTCAAGCATATCTTACCTAAATTCGGTCTTTGCTACGTTACAGAAGATATTTCAACTTAGAAATTGCACAGATCGCTATTTTTCTTCAAGAAAAAGACCCTGCATTCAATATGAAATCAAAAGATGTAGCGCGCCCTGCATGAAGTATATCTCCAAGCAAGCGTATAATGACACAGTAAAACAAACACAGATGTTTCTTGAAGGGAAAACCTCTTTACTACAGAACACATTGTCACAAGAAATGCAAAAATGTAGCGATGATCTAGATTATGAAAGAGCTGCAATAATCAGAGACAGAATTCGAGCAATTAATTCAATTCAGCAACAGTCCAATAGTACTTTTACAGCCGGAGATTCAGACATAATTGGCATGGCTATGCAAGAAAATTACTACTGCATAGTAGTTTTTAGTTACAGAGGAGGACAAAACTACGGCAGCAAAGTATATTTTCCATCTAATACGCAAGACAGCAACGAAGAAGAAGTGGTAGCAAACTTCATTTCTACGTTTTATCAAAGTCGAATTCCACCAGCTAAAATTTTATTGCCAATTGCGATGCAATGCAGAGAAATTTTAGAAAAAGCTCTGATAAAAATGCATAAAGTATCTTTTAAAATTATTTTTGACGAAAAAAATGAACTTTTACAAAATGCCAACTATAACGCTTTAGCATCTCTAAGAGGGAAAATTGATAAAGATATAAAACATAAAGATATTTTTGCAGAAATAGAGCTCTTATTTAAAACAGGAAAGGAAATAAAAAGAATAGAGGTATATGACAATAGTCACATATTTGGTCAACATGCCGTTGGAGCAATGGTTGCTGCAAATTCGGACGGAATAATCAAATCTGAATGTAGGGCATACGCACTAGAAGGATTAATTACAAAAATGCACGGGGGAGATGATTATGAAATGTTAAGACAAGTCTTGACTAAACGCTTTTCCTCAAAAAACCTAATGCAAAAACCTGATCTAATAATAATTGACGGAGGTAAAGGTCATTTAAGTGTTGCAAAATCTATAATTAGCCAGCATTGCAAGAACTCCCTTGTAGTAGGTATGGCAAAAGGTCCTGATCGTAACGCAGGTAGAGAAACTTTTTTTATTGACGCAAAAGAGCAATTTTCTTTGCCACACAACAATAAGGTTATGCATTACCTCCAAAGATTAAGAGATGAAGTGCATAACCTTGCAATCACCACTTACAGGAAAAGACATCAAAAAGCAATGTACCAATCAACCTTAGATACAATTGATAGTATAGGAAAATCCAGAAGTCAGATGCTTTTAAATCATTTTGGATCAATTGAAAATGCAAAAAAAGCGAGTCTTTCTGAAATATTAAGAGTGAAGGGAATAGGAAAGAAGACAGGTATGAAAATTCACGAAGCTCTACAAAACACTACAGCCAAATCTTAGCGCTCCTCTATATTTTTGATCCTGTGATAGAAAGAGCGCCATAGAGAATATTTGCCATTTTCAGCAAAATATCAAGAAACAATCTATAGTTTTCATACTCTAAGTATCAATATTTTTCAGTTAAGCAAAAATTTATAATCATCCATTTCTTGACTCATAAAATATGCCGGGATATCATCCAAACTGGAATCCCATAGATTCCCACTCTCTCCCAACTGCTGTCAGATTTTTACAAGAAGTGAACTTTTTCCTCTCAAAATATTCAAATCCGATAGACAAAAAGGGCAGGGTATCAATACCTGTGAGTTATAGAAATATTCTTTCTGATCAGTCAGGTTTATCACACTTAGTAATTTCGCCTTCGATTAAAAGCCAATGTCTTGAAGCCTCGAGCATAAAAAGATTAGAAGCAATTCATCACATAATTCAAACTTTAGATCCATATTCTCTAGAGCGAGACGCTTTTGAAACTATACTGATGGGAGAGGCTATGCAGCTGTGCTGCGATAACGAAGGTCGTGTTGTAATACCAAAAAATTTTTTAGATCATGCCGCAATTGATTCTAATGTCATTTTTGTAGGCAAAGGAGACGTCTTTGAAATTTGGAACCCAGACAAATTCGATGATCATCTAGCAAAGGCTCTAAAAATTGCGAAAAACAATATCTCAATTTTAAAAAACCTTGTAGTAAGGATTTAAAAATATGCACGTACCTGTTCTATTAGAGGAAATGCTTCAATATCTGCAACCTCAGGAAAATAAAATATACCTAGATTGTACATTTGGCAGTGGAGGATACAGCCGAGCAATATTGGAAAAAACGTCTTGCCTAGTAGTTGCAACTGATCAAGATCCCGATACTCTCGTTTATGCAGAAGAATTAAAAAAGTCTTATTCGAAAAGATTTAAATTTTACTCAAATAATTTTGCAGAGTTGAATAGGATTCCTATCACAAAAATCGACGGAGCAGTGTTTGACATAGGTACATCTGCTATGCAACTAGGCAATCCAGAGAGAGGCTTTTCTTTTCAGCAAAAGGGAATGCTAGACATGAGAATGAATCCAGAGGATTCCAGGCTCTTAACAGCAAAAAACTTAATCGATTCTCTAACTCAAGAGGATCTAGCTAACTTAATTTATCAGTACGGAGAAGAGCGCAATTCCAGAAAAATAGCAAAGGCTATTTTTGACAAAAAGAAAGAAATAAACAACACATTTGATTTAGCTCAAACAATTCACGATGCTCTGGGAATACAAAGATACGGAAAAATAGACGCTGCAACAAAAACTTTTCAAGCTCTAAGAATAGCGGTGAATAACGAGCTAGACAATTTTGCTATGGCATTAAAACAGGTAACAGAACTACTTAATCCTAATGGCAGAATAGTAGTAGTAACTTTTCATTCACTAGAAGATAAAATCGCAAAAGATTTTTTGAAGCAATTTTCAGCATCAAAGGTGTCAAAATCAAAATACGTTGGTCAGCAAAATCCAGATCATTCTGACAAAAAGGAGTTGTACAAAATTCTTACTAAAAAACCAATTGTTCCTAGCGAAAAAGAAATAAAGTTAAATGCAAGAGCAAGATCGGCAAAATTACGAGCAGCAATCAAGATCTAGAAATTAAGTATGATCAAGCGAAAATACACCATTGTAAGTACTTTATTAATGATACTTGCCAGCGGCTTTGTAATGTTGCTGGTAAAAAATAAAGTAAGAATTTTAGAAAGGCAATTTCTCGACTTAAAAACTGAGATGTCCCTGGAAAAAGAAAAAATTGCCCTTCTAAAAACTGAATTAACTTATTTAAGTAGACCAGATCGGATAAGAAGACTTGCTGAAAAACATCTAGACCTAGAGCCAGCTCGAATTAAACAGGTAATTGTCCCTAATAACAAAAGTCATGAAAAGCAACATTTTGCAACTGTCCAGCTTAACAAATGGCGCTATAAATACTCTCCAAGCAGCTATGAAGTACGCCAGACAAAATTAGCCCAAAACAATTAAAAATGAAGTCACTATTTAGATGGCAATATCATGCACAGTGCACAAAGAAAAGAATAGCTATATTGATTTTGTTATTAGGACTGGGTTTTATAAGTGTATCGGTACGCCTTTTCTATCTAGCGTTTTTTTATAAAACAAATTCTCAATTTTACAAAGAAAGCGAATTTATATTTACAAGAAGAGAAATTACAGACAGAAATGGAGAACTTTTGGGGATTAATCTACCAACTGCAAGTATTTTTGCTCATCCAAAACAAATATTAGATCCAGAAGGTGTAGCGCATCAATTGTCAAAAGCTCTTCCAGATTTAGAATATCTACCAACTTTAGAGCTATTAAAAAAGGACAAAAATTTTGTATGGCTTAGAAGAGATGTGAATCCCGAGGAACAAAAAATTATCAATTCATTAGGCATTAATGGAATAGAAGCAAAAAAAGATTACAAGCGTTTTTATCCCTACAGCAGCCTTTTCTCTCATGTAATAGGGTACGTAGATCGTGATGGCAATGGGCTCGCTGGAATAGAGCGTGGAATAGAAAAATCCATAAAAAATCAAACGCTTAAAAATCAAAAAATTGCGCTTAGTTTAGATATACAGATACAAAATATCGTAAGTGAAGAGTTAAAGGCTGCAAAAGAAGAGTTTGATGCAAAGGCAGGATGCGCAATTGTTGCCAACGTAGAAACGGGAGAGATACTCGCTTTTGTCAATGAACCCAATTTTAATCCTCACAAAGTTGATCCTACAGATTCGCAAACCTTAGAAAATAAAAATGCTCTTTGCGTGTACTCTTTGGGTTCGATTTTTAAGCCTCTCTTATTTGCAATTGCCCTAGATACAGGAAAATTGGAGCTAAACGATCTTTATGACGTAACTGCATTAAAAGTAGGTAAATATACATTTGACGATTTAACCCCTTCTTCCGGATGGCAAACTGCTGCCAAAATATTTGCAAAATCCTCTAACAAAGGAACAAGCAAAATTGCTTTAGAAATAGGGCAAGAAATCATGGCAGAATACTTCAAAAAATTTGGTCTGTATGATCCAATTCCGCACCTTGAAATATCAGAGAAAGCCTTGCCTATTTTTCACTCTCCCCACAAGGCTTGGTCTAATCTAGATATTATTACAACGTCATACGGTTATGGAGTTTGTCTGACACCTTTGCATTATGTGCAAGCCACGATTGCTATACTCAACGGCGGTAATTTGATTCCTCTTACATTGTTAAAAAGAGATCAAGCACCTCAAGGAACAAAAGTTTTACAAAACGAATCTACCTCCGAAAAGATGAAAATTCTATTTCGGCTAGCTGTAAAATATGGCACCTGCAGAAAATCTTACGTTGCAGGACAAGATGTTGGCGCTAAAACTGGTACAGCAGACAAGCTAATAGACGGAAAATATCATAAAGATAAAGTGTTTTGCTCCATAATGGCGGCTTTTCCAATTAATAATCCCAAATACATAATGTATGCAATGCTAGAAGAGCCTAAAACTCCAAAAGGTCAAAAAACTGCAACGGCTGGGCTCACAATGACTCCTGTTGTAAAGAAGATCGTAACCCGAATTGCAACAAAATATGCTCTCATAAATCAAAATGACGACTATACTCAGTGGGATTATTTGCTAGATACACCAAAGATACCAGAAAAAAACCTGGAACAAAAATTAGAACACCACTACTAATTCAATCTGATTTTCAAAAAAATTACATTCTAAACATGAGTATGTTGACCGATTATGATGAATTAATGCAGATATTAAAACAAAAAAAAGTTACACATTTGTGCTCAAACTCTAACAACGTGGAATCAAATTCAGCATTTTTTGCAATTCGTGGGCAAAAGTATGATGGCAATAATTTTATCAATTCAGTCTTATCAAAGGGAGCTCTAATTGCTTTAACAGATTCTGAGTTATTCACTCCTAGTGAACATGTTATTAGAGTTAAAAATACAAAAGATGCGCTACAATTTTGCGCTTTAAAATTTTATGAAAAAATACCTTCCAACATAGTGCTCATTACGGGCACTAACGGCAAAACCTCGGTAACCCACTACGTTAATCAAATTTTATCCCTTCTAGGAAATAATTCCGCAAGTATAGGAACGTTAGGGTGCCATGCTAACGTCACCCTAGATCACATACACAAATCCGAACTTACAACTCCAGATTTTTTGGATCTAAGGCGTACACTTTATGAATTATCACTGAAAAAAATCGACTATGTTGCAATTGAAGCATCCAGTATCGCTCTTACTCAAAATAGATTTTTTGGAATCAAAGCACAATCTTGTGCATTTACTTCCTTTGCCTCAGATCACCTAGATTACCACTTAAATGAGGAAAACTACTTAAATGCCAAATTGAATCTTTTTGAGAAGCATTTAGCAAAAAATGGATCAATAGTCCTTCCGGAAGCTGTGATAAAAGTTATACCAAATCGCATTTTAGAAAAATACAAGATTCTCTCCCTTGGTGAAAATGGTTCGCTAAAGTATAGAATTGAGTCCTCTTCTACCAATGGTCAGATTATAAAAGTCAATTTTGAAGGTAAAAATTATCAGTTTTCAACTAACATCATAGGTAATTATCAGGCAGAAAATTTACTCACCTCAGCCCTTTTAGTACACGCTCTTGGTGTAGATTTTTCTAACACCATAAAAGTGCTCGAAAATATTTCCGCACCTAGCGGAAGGCTGGAGAGAATAAAAGATAATATCTTCATAGATTATGCTCACAATGAAGATGCTATGAAAATCATGCTTTTAGAAATTCAAAAACTTAAAGACCCAAATCAACAAGTATGGATACTGTTTGGGTGCGGAGGAGAAAGAGATGAAAGCAAAAGATTTGAAATGGGTAAAATTGCAAATTCGCTGGCAGATATAGTTATCATAACAGATGATAATCCAAGGAACGAGAATCCACAAAAAATAAGAGACGCGATTCTAAAAGGTTGTCCAAAAGCTATAGAAATTCCTGAGAGGGAAAAAGCAATTACTTATGCAGTACAAAATCTACCAGTAAATGCAATACTTATAGTTGCAGGCAAAGGCCACGAAATTTACCAAGTAATAAAAGATAAAAAAGTCCATTTTGTGGAAAAAGAAATAATACTTGATGCAATAAAAAGCTTATAGTCACCTTTTGTTTACTCTGACCAATTTTACTTGCGTAAAGATATATCGTTTAATCTTTTTATGGTTTTACTTACTCCGTGATCAGTTTTTTGCCATCTGAAAGGGGTAATTGCTAGATCTAAAATTGATATTAGACTAGCAATAAAATGCAGAAAAAAATATCCAATGTAACAAAGTGAAAGCGTTACATATTCATACTTTTTATTGGCAAGTTTCAGTTTATATATTCCTAAAAATGAAGCAGGTATGATGTATGCAAGACTAATGATGGCATTGATCAGCCAAAACAATCTAAGGTACTTATTGCAGTTAAAAATCATGCAAAAAGTTATTATAGGAAAGATAAATTGGTTGTAAGTTGCAAAGCCAATGTAATTGTATACTCCAAAGGCTTGTTTAAAATCAAACCTATGTCTTTGGCAACAAAATACAAAAAATGTCTGCCAATAACCTTTAATCCACCTGGAGCGTTGTAAAAGCCATGCCCAAACACTTACTGGAGCCTCTTCGGCAGTAAAAGAATCCAATACTGCGACTCTATATTGATTTGCAAATATTCTTATTCCTAAATCTGCATCTTCAGCAACGTTGTATGCATCCCAACAACCAATTTGCTTTAGCATCAAGGTTTTAAAATGATTACTAGTACCACCTAAAGGCACAGGAAAATTGTTAATACTGAGACCATAGACTAAGTAATTAAATAAAATGCTGTACTCTATGCTCATCATCTTTGTGAGGATATTTTCGCTAGCATTGTAAAATCGTAATTTTGCCTGTAGACAAATATAGTTTAAAGGTAACCTAGAAAATAATTCCAAAGCTTTAATTAGCTGACTAGGCTCAGGAATATCTTCGGCATCATATATAGTAAGATACTGACCAGTAACGTAAGGCATGGCAAAATTTAGAGCTTTAGGCTTAGTTTTTGGAGAAGAATGAAGAATACGTATAACATGAACATAATAGGGTATGCTGGTATTTCTAAGCTCTCGTTCAGTGAGTTCATCTCCGTCTTCAACTAAAAGCTTTACGTCTAATTTATGTTTAGGATAAAGTAAGCGCGCTATAGAATCTAAAATTCTACTCACATTTTCTTCCCTATAAATAGGCACCAAAATGCTGTATACAGGATAGTCTTTACAATAATCTAGACCTGTATTTATAAACTTTTTTCTATAAGCAAGCGCACTCCAAAGCATAAAAATTTTGAAACAATTTTGAGAGATCAAAATTGATATACTGATTAAGTGAAACAACCAAGGTAAAAAATATAAAGCAAAAATGTGAATAGTGAGAGCTCCAAATAATATATATCCGTATGACATTGAGTCTGCAGCCACAGAATTTATGAATTTGGAAAAAGACTTAGACTGCGCAAGAACTAAAAATTCGAATCTTTTTTCTAATACGAGAAAAAAATCACTTAAAGCGCAAACGCTTATAGGCACTTCTGGATTATTTTTTACAAGATCAGCAATCAATTGAACGTCAAGATCTTTGACAAGAATTCCTACTTTGCCTTGAGTGTTAAGATAATTGAAGTAGCCTCTTCGACAATATAAATTAAGCTCGGAATACTTTCCTAAAATACTTTCAAAATCACAATCTTTAAAGGATAAAACGCCAGTAAAATCAACAAAGCTTTTTATACAATCCTCATAAGATAGAAATCCTAAATTTAGAATCAGAGTAATAATTGAACTAGCAGAGTAGGCGTGAGCAAGCAGCAAATAAGCAGCTTTGGCCTTACAGATCAATTTTTGTTTTAACAAATAATCTAGCAAAAAAGAATATTCTTTTTCAAAAAATTCATCTTTTTCGTTATTGCACTTTAAAAAATCCAAGAAATACTACCTAAGATACCAAAGTTAAAAATGCGAAAAAGATTTCTTGAAGAAAGATCTGTACGAATAGATTCGTACCTTTTTTTGAAAGGAGTGTTTTTGTGCTTTTTTCTGACAGGCATCATGACTGTGGATGTCACTTCTGGATAAAATCGTTGTTTATCCAGAAGGTGGTCGCTATCGTGAAATTTGGTGCTTTCAATAAAACCACCTAAGTTAATCGTGCAATTACCAACTTTTTTGTAAACACAAGTCTGAGCACGATGACAAGAAAATTTTGAAGCAAGTGTGCCCATATTTACGCAATAGCTCCAAAAATGCTGAACGCAAAAACCAAGTCCGGATTCTAATTCTTTTCCTATAGTATTTTCTGTTTTTACCTCAGCAAAATCTTCAGTCTCAGATTTGCTTAGTGGGTAATAAAAACCAAAACAATGATTTTTGAAAATTTTTCCCATCTTTATTCGTCCAAATTGCTTTTTTGAACGTTTGCTACTGCCCAATAAAAAATCCATTCCGAAACCATATTCGGTAGACTTGCAGTATTTTACTCGCGCGTAGGGCTGAATAGAAATCACTTTTGAGTCAAATTCGATCAATTTTTGTCTTAAATATGAATCTAGTACAAAAGAACTAGGGTCTTCCAAAAAGGAAGACTGAAACTTATCATACATAAATTTATAACCAATTGTGCAATTTGTTGTAAGCCCGTATTCAAGCGAGGCGTTATAGTGCAATCTAGGTGCGCTTTTATACAAAAGCGTTCTGAGAACATCTTTTCTTTGCTGATCTGTTTGGTGCCTTATTTCTAAGTTCGCACGTGACTTACTCCAATAACTCTCTTTTCGATATCTGGCCATTTTGTGAGCACGTGCTGTTGAACCTCGAGTTCTCATTTTGAGAGCAGCATAAGCGTGATAAGACATTTTAGTCTGTCTAAAATCTAAAAGAGCTACCTCTTCATGTCGGAGATAATTAATATTTCTAATTAGTCTTTCTAATTTTACAGAATAATCAGTTGCAAATTTTTTAGATCCAAAATGTCTAGAAAAAGAGTGCTCAAAGTGAAGACTTCCCTTACCTTGAGTCCAAGCGGCTGCAAAAGTCTGACTACTGAAAAGTAAACACAGCAGCCAGACCAGTGATAGTAGCATAGGGAAAAACTTGGAGAGGTGTTAAACATTTACACCTCATTGTGCCAACAAAAGGCACCACCACTAAGAGAAAAAAGGCCTTTTTAAAATATTCCTTTAAGATAGCCCACAAATTTCTTAAAAAATCCAGATTTTTCAGCAAGTAAAGAGTTGGTAGAGTAATAGTTTGAGTAATGCCTCATACGATATGAAAGCATTCCTAAAACTGCTGAATAGGCCTGTATGTCGCCATCTCCCAACAAAGAACCACTATAGTGCCTTGCAAAATCACGTACTCTAGGTACTTGCAAAATCGAACCAACAAGAGAATCAATTCCTTTTAGACCCGAACCACCGCCAGTAAGAACTACATTTTTTGCTACTGTAGGATCAATGTTTTCTAATTGTTCTAATTTGCCCTTAATTAAAGATAAAATCTCGCTCATACGGGCTTTAACAACTTCGTTAAGCAACAAAGCATCTATAGTTTTTTCTTGATCATATATGTCAAGGTCTAAAGTAATGGAAGATGCATCTTCCGACACATTTGCATACAAAACCTTCAAGCGCTCAGCATCCGCAAAATCAAGACCCAGAACCTGAGCAATGTCATTAGTAACATGCCACCCCCCTATAGGAATATAATCTAAAAACACTGGTACATTGTCATAGAACACGGTAACAGAAGTGGTCATAGACCCAAGATCTATCATCACAGCCCCTCTGTCCTGATTATTTGATGCAAAATAACCAAAACCAGAAGAGATTTGAGATACAGCGAATTCTTCAACTCTTACGTGAGATTTTGCAAGACAGTTGCTAAGATTTAGTAGTGAGTTAGAGTCTGCAGTTACAACATGTAAAGACGCACTAAGTTTTTCACAAACCATTCCTACTGGATTACGAACCTTTACACCGTCTACCAAAAATTCTATCGGAAAACAATGTACAACGCTGTCATCTTTATTGCTGGAACTTCTAACGCTTTTTGCAATTAGCAAACTTAGGTCATTTTTTGTGACAGCTCTGTTGTCCAAACTCAAAGACTGATCTAAGTAGTTAGAACGTACCTTGGCCCCAGAAAAAGAGACTACAACCGCGTCAACGTGGTGTTTTATTTTTTGCTCAGTATTGTTCAGCGCGTTACTCATAGCCCCTTCTGCCTTGGGAGAGTCCACAACTATGCCAGATTTTATTCCAGCTGATGCATATATGCCGTGGTCTATTATTTCAAGATCTGTTTCTGAAATAATACGGCCTGTTAGGGTGGAAATCTTGTGACTACCAACGTCTAAACAAACAAAATTAGCTTTTCTATCGGTCACTGTTAATTTGTTAAATATTAGTTAAATAGAAAATACGCATTTGTAAGAAAAAATCTAGCAAGAGCACATCTATACCCTCGTTTATACCTCTAAAAGAGCATAGGTGAATCTACCACATTGTTCTGGCATATCAAGAATTTACTAACTTGCTTTAAAAGCTATGCTCCAAAAATGGATTTGCCAGAGATGAAGTTTATCAAACTACAGAGATTAGAGATGGTATCTGGCAATCTTTCATTTACAACGACATGGTCATACCAATCTTTGGTTGCTATGCACTCCTGAGCCATTAGCAACCTTTCCTTAATTTCTTCATACGTGGACGACTTTCGTTTTTGAAGACGAACTTTCAAAATCTCCACAGAAGGAGGAGTGCAAAAAATTAAATGCGAGTTAGATGGATACATCTTTTTAACATTCTTTGCCCCTATATGATCCAAAATCAATAAAACATTCTCATCTTTGCTAAGTGCAGAATTCAAAAATTCTCTAGACGTTCCATACAAATTGTTCAAATATTCTGTGTGTTCCACAAATCCAGCACTTTTTAAAATTAAATTGAACTGATCTTTATTCACAAAATAGTAATCTCGACCTTCAATCTCTCCAGCTCTCATAGTTCTTGTGGTGTGTGAGACAGAACGTGTCAGGTTCCCATTACTTAGACTAAGTAATGACTTACACAATGTAGTTTTACCCACCCCGGAAGGCCCAGAAAGCACTATTAAAGATGCCATATTAACTGCTGGACTTGATTTTTTGATATTCTTTGGAGAGAAGCCTCACTCCAAAAAACCAAACCCCACAAACAACGACAAACATGCCCATGATTATAGGGGCCATTGAGATGTAATTAGAAAATCCAGAAAAGCTAAGTAAAATTACTGGAACCAAACCACTCAAAGCTTTTCCAAGTTTAGAACCTACCAAATCTGTAGCAGCTTTACCTTTAGTCTTCATGTTGTAATCCAGTGGTATGTACAGCATCTCTTTAGAAACATCCCACAAAGAATATTTTACGCCTTTTGCTAAGACATTTTGTATAGCCCCTACAAAGACAGCAAGTTGTAGAGCTGAAACAGTGACATACGCAGACTGTAAATAAACAAAATGCACAGGAAACACAGAAATCAAAAAGAACGCTACTCCAGATATAGTCATGATTACTGGAGAAATTGAAAAAATTGTTTTCCAGCTGCAATATCTCATTAAATTCTTTCCTACAGCGTTCATTATCATAGTAACAACACCAGTCCAAGTGGTGCAAAGACTAATGATGTGCGAATAAGACTCTACGCTAGGATATAACTCTCTCACTTTTGCTTTCCACAAAACTTCTACTAAATTCATTCCAAAGTAAAAAGAGGTAGAACACAATACTATTAACCACAAAAACTTAGATCGAGTTACGTATTTAAGACCCTCCAAAGTGCTGATTTTTGGCAATTCCGAAGGTCTTATCTGATACAAACAAGGATCTTTTACCAATTTTACCGATATAAGGTGCACTAGATACATGCTTAAAATACCTACAAAGGTCAGCAATGATACGCAGACCCTTACCAACACATACTTACTTTCTACTCCAGAAAAAGATTTATAGATCCAGCAATCCATGGAAGAAAGTTGTGCAACAAGAATTCCGGTAAGAACAACAGAGGAATTGCCAAAAAAAGACAACATTGGATATAAACTCTTTGCCTGATAGGTTGTTGTGATGCGATTTGCAAGCTGCCAAAAAAGAAACACATACATAACGTCGGGCCATAATTCGGCAAGGACGTAAAATACTGTGTAACTCCAATTACCTATCAATAATCCATACCACCTCATCCCAGGAAAATTGCTGGTAAAATGGGCAATAGTAGATGCTTTTATGTGAAAAGACTCTGCGTTTGGATATAAAAAAAACGCAAACAATAAAAAAAACAAAAGAAAAAAGCTCAAGATATAGTAGTAAATCTTAGTGTAAGGCAATTTATTCGAGATTTTGCTGTAAAGTACCACAAAAACCCACGCGATAGGCAGTACAAAGTACAATTTTATAAATGCAATTATCTCTACGTTAACCTCAGAAATGAGAACACTGTCCTTTAAAACTCTTAAAAAGCTTTGACTGCACAATATGCAAAACATGAGTGCAGACATAGCAACAAAATTCCTTATACCGTGTCTAGGTACGGGCGCTATTTTAAAAAACAGGTAGGGTAAAATTCGAGTTAAGCTAGCCTTACGAGGATTCATTGGCCACAAACCTATAAAGAGTAGATACCAAATCGGTATAAAAAGTGGAAGATTGATATTATCTAAGTAGCATGATTTTGCAACTACAGTTAACAAAGATTAGCCAAAGTAGCAAAAATACTAAAATACCGATAAAGTGTCTCTTCAAAACAATATCTTAGCAAAACTAGAAATTTATATGAACGCAGTTACTAGATGTTATGCAGTTTGTCACTCAGACTCCTACGATATCATTGCAGCTAAAGCATATTTTAAAGAGCTAAATCTAAAATGCTCTCAAATTGATAATGTACTCTACATCTCTATGCCAATTCCAGGAAGAGAAGAAGAATATGCCGACATATTTGTGTTTTATTTCGGATCTCTAGTTATATGGAACAGCACACTTCAGGAAGAAAAATTCATACAAGAAGAGTTACTCAAATTTGCAGGCACTCAATCACCAGAGTCTCAGCCAACAAATGAAGTAATAAAGTGCAAGTACAATCCGGAAGCTGAAAAAAGCTATGTTGATGAAGAGGAAGATTATGTGCTTTTAAATACGGACAATATCTTTACAAAATTTGCAGTGTCTTACGCGCTTGCACAATCTGTAAAACTTAGCTATCTAGAAAGCGCAGTTGCATATCTATTAAACAGCACCTCTAAGGTACAAAAAGAATTATCCCAAAATGGCAGCACTTCTCTCTCAAAAAAGGAAATTTCAAGAAAAATAGGCCAGCTGTTTAGCCAAAGATATGCAATAAACTTACACAACGATATATTGGATATTCCCGAATTCTTTTGGAGCAGACCGACGTATGAACAGCTCTATCTTCTCACAGCTAGATATCAAGATGTGCAACCAAGGCAAAACACTTTAAATAGAAGAATAGACATGATACACGATTTATACGAAGTGCTTTCAAATGACCTAAATTACAAGCATGCAAGCAGATTAGAGGTCATTATAATCACCCTAATAGCAATAGAAATCGTGCTGAGCGTAATTCATTTGGTTATTAAATAAAAAGAGCAGTCTGTGCAATTCATCTACTAGCGACTAGGTTCTAGATTTGAATTTGATCTCACACTTTCAGAAAAGATGTGTTTTTGAAAATCAAAAAATTTTGCCGTATTTATCCTTCTTTCTGCGTGTATTCCAAAAAGGTTCTCTGATTCGTAAATTGCCTTACGAGTTCTGTCATTTAGATTGCCTCCGGAGATAATTACTAAAACCTTCTGAGGTGCAGTTTTACATTCCAGCCACTTTGCAACTGATGCCATGTTAATGGCGCATGCAGCCTCGCAATTAACCTGTAACGCTGCATTTAAAACCTTTGTCCAATGCAAAATCTCTTCTTCTTCAACTAAAAAAAATCCATCTATAGATCTCAGATACGGCAATGTAGCATTAACAACTGCATAGGTATTAAGCCCATCTGCCAAGGTGTCAAAAGACTCTGGAGATAATACTGATTCTCCTCTTATAATTGACCTTAGCGCGTGATCTGATGCTTGTTTTTCTGTTCCAAAAACTTTTGTTTGCGGAGACAGGATGTTCTTTGCCAGAAGGGATCCGGCAACTAAACCGCCACTAGCACAAGATGCAAAAATTCCATCAAGCTTTACATTAGACAGTTGTTGCAATGCTTCAAAACAAACAGTTCCAGCTCCAGCAATAACCATTTCACTATTAGCTGAAGGAAAATATGCGAATCCCTTTTTGGCGTCATTTTTTGCTCCCTCTGCAGCTTCTAAAGCGGAATTTGTTCTAACAACTTCCGCTCCATAGTGCATGATCTTTTCAACTTTAATTCTAGCAGAGTGTGCTGGCAAGTGGATCCTGGCATTCATGTTGAGCTTTTTTGCAACAAAGGATACTCCAAGGCCGTGATTACCTGTACTACTTGCAGAGACCATTTTAGGAATTCCTTCCGAAAGAGATAAGAAATAGTTAAACACACCCCTTACCTTAAATGCACCAGTATGCTGAAGAGACTCAAGTTTAAAGTAAACTTCGTGACCCAGCATCGAATTGATTATTTCAGAAGTTATAACCGGAGTTTTTAAAATATAGTCCTTAATGCGTAAAAAAGCTTTTTCAACTTCTAGAGTATTTTGCATAAAGAGTCCTTGTAGATTTAATGATGATTTTGGAAGTTTTTACAAAGATGCCATTGGGGTTAAAAAATATTTCTGTGTAAACATTTATAGAAGAAAAATCAGTACTTGATTTTTATTATATAAATACCTATATGGAAAATACGAAGTGCGTTAATTCTCGATGAGAATAACATCAATATCGAAATTGCACTCAATCTAATTTCTTTTAATTTATTGGAGCAAAAAATGACAGACCTTCTACCGCTCATACCCCTAAAAAATGTAGCAATTTTTCCTCATGGAGTAATTCCCCTTTCAATAGGTAGAAAAAAATCCCTAAGGGCTACAAATGTGTCCTTAGAAAATTACGAAAGCTATCTAATAGTGTGCTTACAAAAGTCCTCTGAAGCAGAAGATCCGATGGCAGAGGATTTGCATCGAGTAGGCACTAAAGTAAAAATCATACAATCAATTGCCTTGCAAGAGGATGGAGTAAGGTTGTTGATTGAGGGAAAAGAAAGAGTAGAAATTCAGAGCGTTGTCGAGCAAGAAAGATGCCTAATGACTTCTCATAGAATACTAAAAGATGTAGCTCCTCAAAGTGATCTAGAACTTACTGCGTTAAACCATCTATGCGAGAGGTTAATTGAACAATTTTCGTTGTACGGAAATATAAGCAAATCAGTGCATCCAGAAGTAATAGCCTCTTTGCTTCAGCATAAAGATCCCTCCCATACAACCAACGTAATATCTTCTTATATCGGCAATTGCTCAGCCTACCAAAAACAACAAATTTTGGAAGAAATGGATCTAAAGGAACGCACTCTAAAGCTCCTAGACTTGCTGCAAAAGGACATAATGATTTTGCAAACAGATCAAGAGATAGATCAAAAAATTAGGTCTCAAATAGAAAAAGCACAAAAAGAGTACTATCTTAAAGAAAAAATCAGCGCCATACAAAAAGAGCTCGAGTCAGTAGGAGAAAAATCAGATATATTACAATTGGAAGAAAAAATTGAACAACTGAAACTTTCCCCGGAAGCAAAAGAAAAGGCTCAAAGTGAATTAAAAAAGTACAAGTTAATGAGCCCTATGTCAGCTGAAGCTTCTGTAGTGCGCAATTACTTAGACACCCTGCTCTCACTACCTTGGGGAAAAAAAACAGACGAAAGCCTTGTTGATCTAAACAAAGCTCAGCAGTTACTCAATGAAGAGCATTACGGTCTGGAAAAAGTCAAAGAAAGAATCATAGAATACTTAGCAGTATTAAAAAGATCCCAAAAAATTAAAGGTCCTATACTATTTTTAGTTGGCCCCCCAGGAGTAGGTAAAACGTCCCTTGCATCTTCGATAGCAAAAGCAACTGGCAGAGTATACATAAAATGTTCTCTTGGAGGAGTACATGATGAAGCAGAAATAAGAGGCCACAGGAAAACATACGTTGGCGCAATGACAGGCAAAATTATTGCCGCGATGAAAAAAGCAGGTACGGATAATCCTGTCATCTTACTTGATGAAATAGATAAGATGGGATCTGATTTTAGAGGAGACCCGACATCTGCGTTACTTGAAGTTCTTGATCCAGAACAAAATTCAAAATTCTTAGATAACTATCTAGAGGTGGGTTACGACCTGTCTCAGGTCATGTTTGTGGCAGCTGCTAATTCTTTTAATTGCCCAACTCCTTTGCTTGATAGAATGGAAATTATTCGTCTGTCTGGGTACCTTGATGAAGAAAAGTTACAAATAGCCAAGATACATTTAATTCCAAAACAAATAAGTGCACATGGTTTGGAAAAAGGAGAATTCAGTCTAACAGATAGCGCGGTTTTGCAAGTTATCAAAAGCTACACAAAAGAGTCTGGTGTGAGAAATCTGGAAAGAGAAATAGGAACTTTGGCTCGAAAAAGTTTAGTAAAAATACTTAACAAAGAAACGGAACAAATTCGAGTAACAAAAAGTAATGTTGCCAGCTTTTTAGGACAGCAGAAATATCGCATCACTCTTCCAGAAGAACAAAATCAGGTAGGTGTTACGACAGGATTAGCCTATACAGAAGTTGGAGGAGAGCTGCTGTCTATAGAGGCACTGATCCTACCCGGAAAAGGAGAAATTCATACCACTGGCAAATTGGGAATGGTAATGAAAGAATCAGCTCAAGCAGCTTTTAGCTTTTTTAAATCCATTGCTTCTTCCTTTGGAATCAGCCCCTCTGCGTATAAAGATCAAGACATACATCTTCACGTACCTCAAGGCGCAATACCAAAGGATGGTCCATCTGCCGGAGTAGCAATCTTTACGACCATAGTATCTGTAATGACAAACCTACAGGTAAAAAACACTATCGCAATGACTGGAGAGATCACTTTAAGAGGAAAAGTCCTTGCAATAGGGGGTCTTAAAGAAAAGCTTTTCGCAGCCCAAAGGGTTGGAATAACAACAGTAATATTACCTAAAGAAAATGAAAAAGATCTAGAAGAAATTCCAACAAGCATTAAAGAAAAGCTCATTATAGTACCAATTAGTATGGCCGAGGAAGCTCTAAAAATTGCCTTGGATGGTTTTGATAAAAAATTCAATATATGTAAAACAAATCCGCAAGATTTGGTCAGACATTTGCAACCAATTCAACAACAAGACGCTAATCCATTACCATAAAAAAAGCCTGTAATTAAATGTCCAAGAAAAAGCCTTTTTAGCTAAATGCACAAAGGGGCTTTCTTGTAATAAGGTTTGGGAAAACAGCAAAAACGTCTAGGCTAGTGAAATAAAAAGATGAGAGGTAAGAAAAACGCCTTACTGCTCAAAATAGTTGAAGGTTTACTTAGATTTTTGGCTAGTTGCAGCACCTGAATTGGGCTGGATTTGGAATGCCTTTTTTCTACGCACGAGATTTTCTCTCAAAATAGATGCTAAACGCTCTTTCTTTCCTTTATGTAGATTCTCAACCATAAATGACTCACCCGATCCTGAGTTTTTTTCTAGGAGGAATATACACGCCGGCCACAAAAGGCTGACTGCATTTTTCTAAGACAAAAGTGTACCCACCCTCAGTTTTTGATAGATAAGTAATATACCAGCCATTGGCTCTCTTTTTTTCTAGGGAGGAAAAATCCGTTACAGGAAAAAAAGCAATTAAGGATTCAATTTTTCTATTCATACGGCGTCCCAATAAAGCATCAGTAAACTTAAAAGTGCCCACATAGATTATATCTGGGTTTAAAATAAAAAAAACCAAAATCTAGAGCCCTCTTGTTTTATTTGAAGCATCAGTATAGCATGAATTCATGTTGAAGAGGGGCCATAGCTCAGCTGGTAGAGTGTTTGAATGGCATTCAAAAGGTCAGCGGTTCGAACCCGCTTGGCTCCACCAAGTTGTGAAAGAAAGTAGTACAAAATTCGGAGTTTTTATCCCTTATCCTATACAATAGTTATTTTTTCAAGAGCTCCTGATTGACATTATACAACTCAAATAGTACTAGTATTCCTCGTTGATGGGATGTAGCCAAGTGGCAAGGCAGCGGGTTTTGATCCCGCCATCGGTGGTTCGAATCCATCCATCCCAGCCATGCTTTCTTTAACGCGATAGCGCTTTTATGATGCTAATAGCATTTCCTGGACAAGGATCTCAACAAGTTGGTATGGGTAAAGATATTTACGATTATTTACCAGATGCTCGAAAAATTTTCGAAGAAGCGGACGATATTCTAGGCTTTTCTTTAAGTAAACTTATTTTTTATGGCAGTCAGGAAGAGCTTCGTATAACAAAAAATGCTCAACCAGCGCTGCTAGTTACGTGCATAGCAATTTTGAGATTTCTAGAAATTAGATTTGAAAAAAAATTGCACGAATTTGCACACCTGTTGGCAGGACACTCTATGGGACAGTATACAGCCCTGTGCGCCTCTCAAGCGATTAGTTTTAAAGACGCTCTTTACTTACTAAATGCACGAGCAGAATTGATGAATCAAGCTCCACCAGGAAGTATGCTTGCATGCCTAACCACACCTTTGGATGATGTTTTGGCGGTATTAGAAAAGGCTCAAAAATATGGAACATGCTGCATAGCAAATTATAATTCAAATACTCAAACGATACTTAGCGGTGAGACAGATGCTATATTAGTCGCAGAGTCAGAATTAAAGGTCTTAAAACACAAAACTGTTATGCTAAATGTCAGCGGAGCATTCCACAGTCCTTTAATGCAAGTAGCAGCCATTAAATTTAAAGAATTTATTGATAAGGTTGAATTTCATACTCCAAAAATTGACATAATAGATAATGTCACAGGAACTCTCTTAGAATCAGAATCTGTTAAAGAAACCTTGATAAAGCATCTGACAAGTCCGGTGAGATGGATGCAAACAATTGACTATTTTTTGAAACTACAACGCAGTAATTTGAGTCAAGAAGCTAGTCAAACAGAATTGCAAGGAAATTCAAAAGCTTCGACCTTGATGGAAATAGGACCAGGATCTGTTTTAACAAATTTAGCAAAAAGAGACAACAAGGCCCTAAGGCTTTTCAACATCTCAAGTATAGATAACGTTAAGTCTTTTGCATCTTTTAACCAACTAATCTAATAACTAAGAAAGAATGTTTTACTCAAAAAATGTAATCAAATTGCTAATCAATGTATTAACTTATGTTGTTATCATGACTTTTTGTACAAGTTGTGCACATGTAAACAGTACTCAAAAAAAGATCATAGAAATTGATCCTTTAGAAATACCGCCAGTTGAAGAGCTGGATATCTTAAGGAATCACAAGCTCAAAGACCATTAACAAACAAACACCTAAAAATCTTAGTTATTCCTTAGTAAAGCTCACTTCGTTTGAAAAGCTCTGTATATCTTTGTAATAGCGCCTTATGGACTCTAAAGACTTAGAGTCTGAAGGGAATATTATTATTTCTTCTTTACACACTATTTTATTGGAAACGCAATCTACGCAAACAAGGACGTTAGGGAAATTAGGAAATTCTGGACACGTAGTAAGATAAATCGGCTGCAAATCTAGATCGATATCCTTATCCGTTGCATGAGGGATAAAAGAGAGCTGCTTGTTGGTCCACAAAAGCCTATCCATAAAGTCCATTGCCTCCACTGAGGAAAATAATATTCCTACCTTTAATTCCAGAGAGTATAGTTGTTCTACATGCTCCAAAACGCTTTTTGACAAAACTCCATAAGATTGTACGAACTTGATTTTGCGTAGCATATCCAATATTTTCGAGTATCTTAATTTTTGGATAAAATAAAGGAAAAACTGACATTCCAAATTATCTTATACTCTTAACTGTTACTAAATTTAATGAACTTAGTAGACATAGTAAAGGAACTACATCTAAAAGAGGGGTGTAAGTTTCAAAAAAACCTCGCAAATCTAACGCGTTTTGGAGTTGGAGGACCTGCTGAGATTTTCTACAGTCCTCATAACGAAAATGAGCTAGCCTATTTTCTAAAATCCATACCTTCAGACGTAGCTATTACCGTTATAGGAAATGGATCCAATATTTTGATAAAAGACAGAGGAATAAAAGATGTCGTAATAAAGCTTGGTAAAAATTTTTCATCTGTAAATTTGTACGAAGACCACGTATATGTGGGTGCTGCAACATTAAATTGGGTATTTGCAAAAACATGCATGATAAATAACATAGCTAATTTTGAATTTATAGAGTGGATACCGGGCTCAATAGGAGGAGGAATAAGCATGAATGCTGGTAGCTACGGTCACGAATTTTGCGACTCTCTTGTTTCTGTAAGGCTGATGAACAGATTAGGTGAGATACAAGTTTTAGCAAAAGATGCAATAAAATTCGGTTATAGAAGCACAAGCCTGCCAAAGGATTGTGTAGTATTGGGAGCAAGCTTTGCGAGAAAATATCAAAGCTCGGCACTTATAAAAGAAAAAATGTCACGTTACTATGAACAAAAAAAATCAACCCAACCAATTTTTTGTAAAACGGCGGGCAGTACCTTCGTCAACCCTAAAATTGGAGAAAAAAAATCTTGGCAATACATAAAAGAGGTGGGAGGAGATAACATAAAGATAGGTGGGGCCATATGGTCACCAAAGCATCTAAACTTTGCCATTAACTTAAGTGAAGCAACTGCAAAAGATCTTGAAGAACTGATAAAATTTACCAGAGAAGAAGTCTATAAAAAATTCTCTATTATGTTAGAACTAGAGATCAAAATACTCGGTTCGGTATAAAATAATCATATTTATTGTAACTAAAAAATTCATTCAAAATGGTATTAAAAAAAACAATCTTTGTGTGCGTGCTTTTTTTTTATTCATACTCTCAGGGCGAATTGCCAAAAAAACCTCAAGCAAAAGAAATACAATCATATATAAGTCAATTTGAAGAAGCTTTGCATATCGCTGCAAGACACCACGTGACACAACCTAACTATCAAGATTTGGTAAACAATGCAATATCGGGAATGTTAAAATCCTTAGATCAATATTCTTGCTACATTATTGGAGAGGAAGTAGACCCTTTTCTAGATGATTTATCTGGGAGTTTTGGTGGCATAGGAATTGAGATACATCTTGAAGAAGACGAAAGCATAAAAGTCGTTGCTCCTATCGAGGATTTTCCAGCAGCAAAGTCTGGAATTAGGAGTGGAGACAAAATAGTATCAATCGACGGAGTAACAACAAAGGAATTGGGTTTTATAAAATCAGTTCGAAAACTTCGTGGAAAACCAGGTACAAAAGTCAGAGTCACCGTAGAAAGGTCCAATGCAAAAGCTCTTTTAAACTACGACATAATGAGAGTGATAGTAAGAACATATCCAGTGAAAAGCCAGCTAGATGGAAATGTAGTTTACATCAAGATGCCGCGTTTTTCCTCAAAAAGCGCTGCGGAGTTAGAACAAGTGTTAGAGGCATCGTTTAGAGAGAAAAAGGATCTTGTGGGAATAATACTAGATTTACGAAACAACCCAGGAGGGGCGCTAACTCAGGCAGTGGCAGTTAGCGACTATTTTCTTGCATCTGGAGCAATAGTGGGAATAAAGAGTAAAGAAGGAAATATACAAATGATAAGAGTGAACCAACATGGCAAAAAAGCACCTAATTTGCCTTTAGTCGTGCTAATTAATCAGGGCTCTGCTTCAGCTTCTGAAATTGTCGCAGGAGCCCTGCAAGACAATAAAAGAGCAGTAATTGTGGGTACTCAATCTTTTGGTAAAGGCACAGTACAAAATCTGATTAAAACCACAAGAAACGATGCAATAATAAAAATTACTACATCTACATACTGCTCTCCTAAAGGAAAATTTATAGATAAAAAAGGGATTCTTCCAGATATTATAGTAGAGCCAGAATTAAATCAGGACAAAAATGAATCAGAACAAATTAAAAAATCTAAAACAGGATTGCTACAAGAAAATGATATTCAGTACAAAAAAGCATATGAAATAGTCAGCAAGCTCGATTACTTCAATATATTAAACAAGGACCAAACAAAATCCGGAATACTCAACACAAGCTCAACAAAAAAAATTCTTTAGCTCACTAATATA
The DNA here is from genome assembly GCA_903952265.1 of uncultured Rickettsiales bacterium. Taxonomy (GTDB): domain Bacteria; phylum Pseudomonadota; class Alphaproteobacteria; order Rickettsiales; family Rickettsiaceae; genus CAJBEU01. The sequence goes on from CAJBEU010000002.1 coordinate 323,809, forward strand.
ATGCTCGATATTAATCTCGTAAGAAATAACTCCATCCAGCTGGAAGACATGCTAAAAGCAAGGGGGATTTTGGATGTCAATATCAACGACTTAATCAACTTAGATGATCAACGAAAAAAAATTACGGCTCTCATACAAAAATTACAAGAACAACGAAATTTGCTAGCAAAACAAAGAGCTAAACAAAATTCAGAACAAGATTTTTTGCAGGACCAAAAGTTAGCGAGAAAAATCAACGAAGACATTGCTCAAAATCAAGAATTTCTTGCAAACGTTACCTTAGAGCTAAACTATTTGATGGACCGAATACCCAACTTTTTGGAAGAGGATGTGCCTTTTGGAACAAGTGAGCAAGATAACAAAATAGTGTCTCGTTGGGGGGAGGAAAAAATCAAATCCATAACTAATAAAGCACATCACCTTCAAATAGCCACTGAATTAGGGGGAATTGAAGTAAATCAGACAGTAAAAATGTCTGGGAGTAGATTTGTTAGTTTTATAGGGGCGCTGGCAGAATTAAAGCGTGCATTAATAAATTTCATGATCGACGTACACACAAAAGATTTTGGTTTCTGCGAGATCTCTCCACCTTATATCGTAAAAGAAAAAGCGATGTACAATAGCGGGCAATTGCCAAAATTTGATGAAGATTCTTTTGTTACAACTAAAGGGCATAGATTAATTCCTACAGCAGAGGTGCCTCTTGTTAACTTTGTTGCAGACAAAATAGTTGCTCTAGAAAGATTACCAATAAGGCTTGTGTCTGTAACTCCTTGCTTTCGTTCTGAAGCTGGAAGCGCTGGAAAAGACACAAAAGGAATTATAAGGCTGCATCAATTTACAAAAGTAGAATTAGTAAGCATAACCGATAGCCAAAGTTCTAAAGAAGAACATAATTTCTTGTTAGAAGCGGCCTCTAGCATATTGAAAAGATTAGAGTTACCACACCAAACTGTGCTACTTTGTTCCTGGGACACTGGTTTTGCATCTCAAAAAACGTACGATTTGGAAGTTTGGATGCCTGAGGAACAAAAATATAGAGAGATTTCTAGTTGTTCAAATTGTGGAGACTTTCAAGCACGTAGAATGAATTCCAAGTATAAAGTAAATGGAACTAACTTTTATTTACACACTCTAAACTCTTCTGGTCTTGCCATAGAGAGAACAATAGCCGCCCTTTTAGAACATTACTTTTTCGACAACGTTTTACATATTCCAAATGTTTTGCAACCTTATCTAAAAGGAAAAACAATTATAAAATGTCAGGATATACTAATATAATTGGTATATTGACTTAAGAATGCAATATTACTTTCGAATCTGACTTGATTATTGGGAGATTATTTTTAATAATGGCATAGATGGATTTGGGCGATTAGCTCAGTTGGTAGAGTATCTCGTTTACACCGAGGAGGTCGGCAGTTCGAGACTGTCATCGCCCACCACCTCTTTCTTTGTTCTCAAAAAACTTCACGGACAGAAACCAAACTTCCAAGTGATCAAAAAAGGCAATTCTAACTACAAGAGCAAAAGATCTTAATTTCTGTCAGTGCTTTTGCTTTTTTTAACTAAAAAGGGCCTATTTAGATAAGGAGGTCTTTTGACTATTGTTAATAGATACAGGCCCTCCACCAAAGATTCATTAATTCAAAATTAACGACCTTGACACATAGGTCAAACAATCGTTATTCTTACTGGTCAAAATCAAAAGAACAAGCCACTGAAAAACAGGCAAATTGACAGCTTTACCACACGTATAGAGAATCATTTTCATGACGCAATTTAATAGAGAAAAAATAATACTGATAGATGGTGTATATAAAGATGAACCAAGAGTTGTACTATTAAACGCAAACAATCAGATAGAAAATTTCGAATATAAAACTCAGCAACCCCAAATTAAGGGCAATATATATCTTGCTGTCGTCAAAAGAATAGAACCTGCTTTGCAAGCAGCTTTTGTAGATTACGGAAATGAGCAAAAGGGGTTTTTACCCATGAGCGAAATAGTGCCGGCGTACTATAATATAAATAATCCAATCAAACGTAGAAAACCTCAGATAAATTTTATTCCAACTGAGAAACTAAGAAAGCTGGATTTTAGTAATGAGATTGTTTCTGAAGACGAAGAAGAAGATGCTCTAGATATCGATGCCATAAAAAATGAATCTGAAATAACGGATGCGGAATCATTGGAAGAATCCTTTATAAACAATCGCAAAAATGGAGAAAAACAACCCTCTCATCAAATACAAGATGTGTTAAAAAGAGGTCAGGTCCTCTTAGTACAAGCACAAAAAGATCCAAGAGGCAGTAAAGGAGCATCATTTACAACAAATATAGCTCTTGCAGGACGTTATTGTGTATTACTACCAAACAAACCAAAAGGACATGGAATATCTAAAAAAATATCAAAGCCATCCGAGCGCAAAAAATTACGCAGATTTATAGACCAGCTCACTTCTCATTCAAGTGAAGATATAAGCCTTATTATTCGAACATCTTGCCGCAAAATAGCACTCAGCGACATAAAAAAAGACTACGAATACATAGCCAATCTATGGAACAACATTTGTCACGATTCAGCTAAAAAAGTCGCCCCATCCTTTATACACGCAGAAGAGGGAATAATACAAAGAACAGTAAGAGATACATTTAACTCTTCAGTTAAAGAGATCTTGGTGCAAGGAACCACCGTGTATAAGGAAACCTTGAGCTGCGTTCAGAATATGCTCCCTGATCAAGAAGAAAGAGTAAAATTATACGAAGAAAGCGTACCGATATTTACAAATTTCAATGTAGAAAACACGATAGCCGGACTATATCAGCCGATTGTAGAATTATCCTCTGGAGGATACTTGGTAATCAATCCTGCTGAAGGCCTCACATTGATAGACGTAAATTCAGGTAAATCTAATACTCAGCAAAATGTGGAAGAAACTGCTTTAAAGACAAACTTGGAAGCAGCCGTTGAAATAGCAAGGCAAGTAAGACTTAGAGACATCTCCGGCCTAATAGTAGTCGATTTTATCGACATGAGAGACAACCAAAATAGGTTTTTGATAAAAAAAGTCTTAGACAAAGCTTTTCAAAAAGACTCCGCAAAAATTAACATAGGTTCGTTAAGCCAGTTTGGCCTTCTTGAAATGTCAAGACAAAGAATCAATTCCTCTTTTCTTGAGACAACTACAGTAATGTGCTCCACATGCAAAGGAAAAGGTCTGGTTCGATCTTCCCACACAAATGACATGTTGATCTTACGCACCATAGAGAGCGAAATCACAACTCAATCTCATCCAGTCAGCCAAGTAAATCTTTTCGGGCATATTGATACGATACTTTCTCTTCTTAACAAGAAACGTAAAGAGCTGATTCGTATAGAAAAAAAATACAATGTGACAATCAATCTGAAACATGACCCTGAAGCTGACATCGAGAGCTTTTCAATTGAGAAAATAATAAGCGATAAATCCCTTCGAGAAGGAAACAATGGCTGGCATTCCACAGCATCTTCTGATAGTTCAGAAAAAGACGAGGAATATGATGAAAATTATTGAATTATACAGAAAAATCTGGATACATGAAAAGTAGGTTGTTTTTCTAAAGCTGCATGCGCTACAAACATGAAAAAATCAAGCACGACCGTAGAGCTTAACCATGATACGTCCAGTACGGCCTTTAAAGCTCACACCAAATGAACGCATAAGCTATTGGGAGGGGTGCATAAAACAATGCAGATCTATGAACCTGAAGGAACTAAAAATCCTAGAGGATTGCTACATAGTTGCATCAGCTAAGTACTAATATCTCTCCTATTTAGAAAGATGTATGCCGCATGAATCTTGCAATTCTCAAAAACACCTTACTTACATAATAGCTTTACCTACAAGCGAACACTCGGTCTCTTTAGTGAAGGACTGTTCCACTACAGGAGATCTTTTACTTTAATGGTCTACCGTATAAGCAATATTCAGACACACTTCAATTGTGATGATAAAGTTGCAATGGCAAGGCAAGCCCTAGCCCTAGAAATGATACATGGGGATTATGCGAGAGCATTTGTCTCAAAAAAAACGTAAAAAAGTAGATGATGTCACTAAAAGCATTGAAATGCGACCGAGATGCATAAGATACTTGTATCAATAAGGATACCTAATTTATTGAGAGCCAAATTTATGCAGACTTAATTCTATACCAGACATAGAGCCCATTAGCAATCTGTATAGATGTACTGCACTAGAGCGCCAAGGTCATGAATTAGCCATTAGGGAGAGTCGTGTAATCTAGGCGCACTTGTGGTTAACCCAATTGAAAATGATTTAGAATCAGCAATTGCTGTTGCTGAGTTTGGATTTGAGGTTGAGGGCATAAATAATAAAAAAAATGATTGTCCAAAGGTCTGCAGAACGTGATTTTCAAGCTGATGAATACGGTTTTTGCAGAGATTTATGGTGCGTGATTTTCTGGATTCACCTGATCTTTGCGATCTTTGTGGGATTATGTGAGCCTAAAAAAATTGCACCTATTGTGATCAGTGAAAAAGGTTTCTACAATTTTTGAAATTGAAGGAATGTAATTGTAGACGAGTTTGTAGCTAAAGCTTTGGAGTGGTATTTTGTATCAAAGTACTCCTCATCTAAAGCTTTAGTCTCACTTGCACGAAAAGTTTTGCAACAAAGTAAAAGTTGCAAAACTTGATCTGCATAATCTTCAACGTCAGATGCAAAACAAAATGTTCCCTTAGACGTAAGTTTTTTGGACAACGCAAATACAAAATCTTGATTTACTAGCCTTCTTTTTTGATGACGTTTTTTTGGCCAAGGATCAGGAAATAGTATGTATACTCCATTCAGACTGTTGTCAGGAAGACTGGGTATTAAAAGCGATACGTCATCAGGCCAAATGAGCAAATTCTTTAAATTATGCTCTTTAATATTTCTTAATACTCTGGCAATTCCATTTTTATATGGCTCTGCACCAAGAAAATACCGCTCCGGATGGGAGAGAGCCATCTTAACTATGTTGTCTCCCATACCAAAACCTATCTCTAAAAACTTTAAGCTGTTTTGCGGAATAAGCTCATAAGGAGAGTCTAATTTTACTGCAAGTTGAGGCAATAGATTTTCAAAAAGTTCTTTGCTTGTTGCTGAAAGGCCTCTGCATACACGTCTTGCAAATGAACGGTTGGTCATAATTCTTAAAATCAATCTGGGCTGCAAAATTTAATTTGAATTAAATTATAATAGAGCAGGTCAAAGTAGTAAGTGCAAATGGTGGAGGTAAAGGGAGTCGAACCCTTGACCCTCTGCTTGCAAAGCAGATGCTCTACCCCTGAGCTATACCCCCAAAAGAAATCATTTATTTACAAAAAACTCCAAATCCAGTTGAGCTTTCTAGATACTCGCATGCGGAGTACCCCAAACAACAAAGGACTGATAAGAACGAATTAAGGATTTTATAATAACATTTGCTCTTTATCAATACTGTTTTTGCACCCGGTTGCTTTGTATAAATAAATTAACTTTTTTGAGTTAAATTGAACTTTTTTTATTCCTGAGCATTGCATATCCTAAATAAATAGTTAATAGATTAAATATGTATTTTAACTTTTAGGAATTCCCTGATGCATCATACGAAATCTGATTCGCTTACAAAGGAACAGAGAAGCACGGTTTCCATCCTGTTTATAGGGACTTTTCTGGAATACTTCGACTTGATGCTCTATGTACATATGGCAGTGGTGTTGAATGCATTTTTCTTTCCTACAGAAAATCAACTTGTAAAGACCTTTTTGCCAGCCTTTTCTTTCTGTTCAACATTTCTTTTAAGACCTTTTGGAGCTTTATTTTTTGGATACGTTGGAGATCTTTTTGGAAGAAAAACTGCAATCATTCTCTCAACTAGTATGATGTCCTTATGTTGCCTTACTCTTGCAACGTTGCCTACTTATGCAGCTATAGGAGTTGCAGCGCCAATTATTTTAACCGTATGTCGAATGCTACAGGGAATGTGCGCAACAGCTGAGGTAACAGGAGTAGAAATCTATTTAGCAGAGAGTATTAAGCCTCCAAAGCAATACCAAGTAGTTGCCTACGTTACGGTCTGCACTTGCCTTGGAGCTGTTGCAGCTGTTGGTATTGGAGCCTTATTTACTAACGCAAAAATCTTTCCTGCAGCATGGGAAAACCATTCTTGGAGATTTCCATTTTTTCTTGGAACATGCATCGGAATAATCGGCGCTATCGCAAGAACAAGCCTGAAGGAAGCTACAGAATTTGCAGATAAAAAAGGAGCTCCTGTAAAAAATGCTGAAAAGCATAGTTTTACAATAGAAGAGAAAAACGTAGTGAGTTTTGCTCAAAAAACTCACTTTGAAGCTTCAATCAACTATTTTTTTCTGTTCTGCGCAAAGCCTTCAGCCATTTATTTTATATTCATCCATTGTGGAGAAATTTTAAGAAACACTTTTGGATTTAGCGTACATCAGGTCTTAGTGCAGAACTTTTTTGTCACCATAGTTGACACTTTGGGCCTGGCAGCCATCGCATATTTGAGTGCCAAAATTAAGCCCTTAAAAATAGTTAAAGCAAGGCTGTTCATCTTCCTAATCTCGATGTCTTTGTTTCCTATTGCCATGAAATATTATTCCAGCGCCATAACAGTTTTTATTTTTCAAGGACTTGCCACAGTGTTTATGCCCAGCAAAGTTCCAGCAAGCCCGATCTTCTTCAAATATTTTCCAATAGCCAAGCGCTTCAGATACGCAGCCTTTATCAATGCTTTGGCTACTTTAGCTACATATATAGTCTCAACTTTTGGATTAACAGCCCTGTCCAAGAAATTTGGCTATACCGCGATCTTGCTCAGCTTAATCCCTTTAGGCCTCGTTTTTGGTTTTGGACTGCGATATTTTGAGAAAAGAGAAAAATTGACCGAAAGGTTCGCAAAAACGAGCACTTAAAAAAGTTCAGCATAAAACTTTCTTTCTTTAAATTTGGCTAGCTAAAATGGTTTTTCACAAAAGATTCTTTTTTAATATTTCGCACGCGGGACATGCAGCAGAATTTGTCCCTCATATTTTTAAAGAAAAAGCCAACAAAGAACTACTAGAGTTATTAAGACCAAAATTTTAATTTCTATGTTGGGGAATAAAAAAAGTGTTGTAGCCAAGCTTTTTGAGAAAAAGTTTTTATCTAGTTTCATTTAAAAATGACTGTTATGGCAAGTAGCGTATCTGAAATAAAATTATCTAAAGAACAAAAAACAGCAGTTACCTTGCTCTCCATTGGAACAATGCTCGAGTGTTTTGATGTTGTTTTGTATATGCACATGGCAGTGCTGCTGAATGATTTGTTTTTTCCTGCATCAGATCCTAGAATCAAAGCTTTTATCCCTGCTTTTTCTTTTTTGTCCACGTACTTTCTAAGGCCTTTTGGCGCTCTATTTTTTGGGTACATAGGGGACTTAATTGGAAGAAAACCCACAATAATACTTACTACATTGATGATGTCTATTTGTTGTATAGTTCTTGCGGGGCTTCCAACATATGAGCAAATAGGCATTACTGCTCCAATCGTGTTAACGATTTGTCGCATGATACAAGGTGCCTCGGGAAAGGCTGAAGAGGTGGGAGTACAACTTTACATAGCAGAAAGCGTAAAGCCTCCTTTGCAATATCCTTTAGTTTCTTTAGTTGCCATTTTTGTAGCAATCGGAAGTGTTTTGGCACTTTCAGTTGGAGCTATTTGCACCAGTCCAAAATTCTTTGACCAAAACTGGATAAAGCATTCTTGGAGATTTGCCTTTCTTGTGGGCGCCGTAATTGGAATCGTTGGAGCTAAAGCCAGAACAAGCATGCAAGAGGCTACCGATTTTGCAGACAGACAAAGACTGTATAATCAAACGTTTAAAAATGTTCACTTTAACTCAGGTAAAAATTCTGTACTTCAGGCCAAGGTTCCTTTGATCACGTCTTTTTACTACTTTTGCCTTCACTGCGGCAGACCTCCTTGCATATACTTTATTTACGCTTACTGTCCTGAAATTTTGAAAACAAAATTTAGTTTTTCTGTACATGAAGTAATAATGAGTAGCTTTTGTTTTTGCTTTTCCATAATTTTTGCTTTGATTTTTATCGCCTACTTGAGCTATAAAATCGATCCGCTAAGAATAGTAAAAACCAGGTTGACTTTGTTTTTCTGCCTCATGCCTTTGTTTCCAATTGTGATGAGCAAATATCCAAACCCTCAAGTTGTGATTATATTTCAATGCCTTGCAGGTATATTGATGCTAGAAGATGTTCCCGCTGGCTCAATATTTTTCAAACACTTTCCTGTTCTCAAAAGATTTAGGTATGCAGCTTCGCTCAACGCACTCGCAGAGGTAATGATTAATATAGTAACGTCCCTGGGAATAGTTTGGGCAACATTGAGTTTTGGTTATGGTGGTGTTTTTCTAGTATTCGTGCCTGCAGGAATTATGTTCGCACTAGCTTTGAGACATTTCGAAAATAAAGAATTCAAAATGTCCACGCCACCAAAATCTGAAATCAATCTTTAGTTAAAAACCTTTTTACTATGGAAGCAACTGACCAAAAATTATCAAAAGAACAAAAACAGGCAATCGCTTTGCTTTCGATCGGCTCGGTATTGGAGTACTTTGATCTAATGCTTTATGTGCACATGGCTGTGGTATTAAACGACATATTCTTTCCTCAGTCTGGTTACTTTAGTAAGGCTCAAATTGCTGCATTTTCTCTTTGGTCGTCTCATGCATTAAGGCCTTTAGGCGCTATATTCTTTGGTAGAATAGGAGACCTTGTGGGACGAAAGGCAGCGGTAATACTCAGTGCTACAGTTATGGCCATATGCTGCCTTACTCTAGCAGCATTGCCTACCTATCAACAAATCGGAATTGTAGCGCCAATTGTGCTGACACTGTGTCGCATGGTGCAGGGTATTTCTGCTAGCGCCGAGGTTGTTGGAGCTCAAATATACCTAGCTGAAAGCGTAAAACCTCCACTTCAGCATCCCGTAGTCTCCTCTATAGGGGTATTTATGACATTAGGAAGCGCTCTTGCACTGGGAGTGGGATCTATATTCAGCAACCCCAAATTATTTCCAGCTGCGTGGGCAAATGACGCGTGGAGATTTTCATTTGTAATTGGAGCTGCAATTGGAATTGTGGGAGCTGTTGCAAGAAACAGTTTAAAAGAAGCCTCGGAATTTGCAGATAGGCAAAGGGCTTTTAAAGAAC